>CACZCL010000056.1:0-11718 GCA_902779695.1 Oscillospiraceae bacterium
GCCTTTCCGAAGACCGTTTTCATCATCCGGTAGGTCATATAGCAGTCCAGCTTCGCCACCGTTTCGCGCGGCGCGTGCATACTCAGCACCGGCACGCCGGCGTCGATCGTGTCGATGTCCCGCTGCGCCATATACTTCGCCACCGTGCCGCCGCCGCCCGCGTCGGTCTTGCCCAGCTCCGCCATCTGCCAGAGCACCCCGTCCTCGTTGAGAAGCCGGCGCAGCATCCCGACGGTCTCGGCTCCGGCGTCGCTCGCGCCGGACTTGCCGCCCGCGCCCGTGTACTTGCAAAGCCCCACGCCGTAATTGACAAAGGCGGCGTTCTTCTTGTCGTACACGTCGGCAAAGTTCGGGTCGTAGGCGGCGGTCACGTCGGCGCTGATGCAGAACGAGTTGGCAAAGCACTCCGCGAGGCGGACGCCCTGACAGTCGCACAGCTCCGCCATGAAGCGGTCAAAGGCGGCGGACTTCATGCCGGATACGCCCTCGGAGCCGATCTCCTCCTTGTCGGCGAAGATGCACACCGCCGTTTTCTTCGGCTTCCTGGTCGCAAAGATCGCCGCCAGCTCCGCGTAAGCGCACACGCGGTCGTCATGGCCGTAGCCGCTGATGAAGCTGCGGTCGAAGCCGGTGTCGCGCGCCCGCCCCGCCGGCACGATCTCCAGCTCCGCGGAGATGAGGTCCTCCTCCACGATGCCGTACTTCTCATTGAGAAGCTTCAGCACGCCGAGCTTGAAGCGGTTCTTGTCCTCCTCGCCGCCGCAGGGCTTCGACCCGGCCAGCACGTTCAGGCTCTCGCTCGGGATCGCCTCGTTGAGCGGCTTTTTGCCCTGCTCGCGTCCGAGGTGGGGCAGCAGGTCGTTGATGATGAACTGTGGCTCATCGGCCTCCTCGCCGATATGTATGTCTATCGGCGTGCCGTCCGCGCGCACCACGACGCCGTGCAGCGCCAGCGGGATCGTGACCCACTGGTACTTGCGGATGCCGCCGTAGTGGTGCGTCTTGAAGTATGCCATCTCCGCTTCCTCGTAAAGCGTGCGGGGCTTTAAGTCGAGGCGCGGGGAGTCCGTGTGCGCGGCGCCGATGTTCGCGCCGGCGGAAAGCGGCTCGCTGCCGATGACCGCCAGCATGATGCCCTTCCCCCGGTTGTTGCGGTAGACCCTGTCCCCCGCCTTGAGCTTCCTGCCGGGCGTGAAGGGGCGAAAGCCCTGCTTCTCGGCAAGCTCCACGCAGTAGTCGACGCACAGGCGCTCGGTCTTTCCGCGGTCAAGGAACGCCTTATAGTCCTCGCAATAGGCGTTCATCTCCGCTTCCTCGGCGGCGCTGAGTCGGTCAAAGCCGTTTTTCGGCTTGTAGAGCAGCTTTTCCGCCGCGTCGTTCTTCTTCCCGGTCTTCTTTTCAGCCATGGTTCCGTTCCTCCTCGATTTGTTTGAGCAATCTCTGCAAAAATCGTTCCGACCGACGCGCGGCCTCCGCCGCGTCCGGGGCGTCGTTGACGAATACGCTGCCGCAGCGCTCGCAAAACGCCTCGTCGCTCTTCTGCGCGCGCAGCCGGGCGCGCGCCCGCTCCTCGGAAATGCCGTCCCGCGCCATGATCCGCGCGATCCGCGCCGCCTCCGGCGCGGTGACGGCGACGGTCGCGTCGCACAGCGCGCCGAGGCCGGATTCCGTCAGCTTGACCGCGTCGATGCCGACCAGCCGCGCCCCCGTCCGCTCGATCTCCGCGGCGATCGCGCGCGGCAGATGCGCGAACACGATCCGGTCCAGCGCCGTGAGGCGCTCCGGGTCACCGAACACCAGTTTTCCCAGCTTCTCCCGATCCAATACGCCGTCCGCGCTCAGAACGCCCGGAAACGCCGCCCGGATCGCGCCGCGCAGCCGCTCGTCGGCGCGAAGCTGCTCGTAATAATACGCGTCGCAGTCGAAGATGCGCGCGCCCATCGCCTCAAACGCGCGCAGCAGCGTCGTCTTTCCGGCGCCCGTGCCGCCGGTGAAACCGATCACCGCCGCGCCGTCGTGCGCGTCGATCGTGTGGAAGCCCGCCGCCTTTTTCAGCCGGTTCCCCACCGCAAGGCCGAGTCCCGCGCTGTCCGGGCACTGGGCGTAGATCTCCGTCACGTCCGTATCGTCGAACGCGCGCAGCGCGTCGAACACGCGCCGCGCCTGCTCCGCCTTGTCCGCCGCGGGGCCGATCGTCCGCACCGTCTGCGCGGGAAAGAGCGGCGCGAACTCGTCGTACACAAGGACCCCCGCGCCGTCCGGCACATGCGCGCGCAGCCATCGCCCGCTCTCCGCCGGCGAGCCGGTCACCGCCGTGACGGGGGCGCGCGGCGCGTAATGCCGGTATTTCATGCCCGGCGCGCGGGGTTTTTCCTCCGCGGCAAGCTGCCGCGTCACCGCCTGATCGACCGCGATCTCGCCCAGCACGCGGCGCAGCGCCTCCAGCGGCAGCCCGCCGGGGCGCAGCAGACGCGGCGGCGCGACCGTCAGATCGATGATCGTCGACTCCACGCCCACCCGGCAGGCGCCGCCGTCCACAATGCCGTCGATCCTGCCGTCCATGTCGGCGCGGACATGCTCCGCCGTCGTACAGCTCGGCCTGCCCGAGAGGTTCGCGCTCGGCGCGGCAACGGGAACGCCCGCCGCCGCGATGATCGCGCGCGTCACGGCGTGATCCGGGCAGCGGACGCCGACCGTGTCAAGCCCGCCGGTCGTGCGCAGCGGCACGGCGGGCGCTTTTTTGAGGATCATCGTCAGCGGCCCGGGCCAGAACGCCGCCGCGAGACGGTACGCCGTCTCCGGCACCTCCGCGCAGCAGCGCGCCAGCCAGTCCGCGGACGGGACGTGCAGGATGAGCGGATTGTCCTGCGGGCGGCCCTTCGCCGCAAAGATACGCGCGACCGCCGCCTCGTCCAGCCCGTCCGCGCCGAGGCCGTAGACCGTCTCGGTCGGGATCGCCAGCAGCCCGCCGCGCCTTAGGATTGCCGCCGCCTCGCCGATCTGCGCGGCGTCGTCCGGGGATGTAATCTGAAACCACTTTGTCGTCATCTTTTTTTCTTTCCGTCAAGATACGTCCGCACCGTAAAGTATACCGCCGTCGCGAGCCATACCAGCAGCAGGCAGCCGATGATGCGCGCGTTTTGGGCAAAGCGCTCCACCTCCGGATACGCCCGCGCAAGGTGCAGCAGATACGCCTCGACCCCAAGGGTCATCGCCGTGCCGAGCCAGACGAACAGGCACAGCCGCCGATAAAGCTTTTGCTCGTTCTTCATGCCTGCTCCTCCGCGCCGCGGCGCAGCGCCTCCGCCTGATACTGCATCGTCAGCGCGTCGACGATCGGGTCCAGCTCGCCGTTGATCACGGCGTCGATGTTGAAGTTTCTGATCTCGCCCGTCAGGCGATGGTCGGTGACGCGATTCTGCGGGAAATTGTACGTCCGGATCCGCTCGTTGCGCATGCCGGTCCCCACCTGCGCGCGGCGCTCGCTGGTGATCGCGCCCTCCACGCGCTCCTGCTCCCTCTCATAGAGCTTGCTCGCCAGCATCGCCATGCACTTCGCGCGGTTCTGCACCTGCGAGCGCTCCTCCTGGCAGCTCACGACGATGCCCGTCGGGCGGTGGATCAGGCGCACGGCGCTCGACGTCTTGTTCACGTGCTGCCCGCCCGCGCCGGAGGAGCGATAGACCTGCATCTCGACGTCCTCCTCGCGCAAGTCGACGTCCACGCTCTCCATCTCCGGCAGCACCGCCACCGTGGCGGTGGAGGTGTGGACGCGCCCGCCGGATTCGGTCTCCGGCACGCGCTGCACGCGGTGCACGCCGGACTCGTACTTCAGCCGCGAATACGCCCCCGCGCCGGAAACGATAAAATCCGCCTCCTTGACGCCGCCCAGCTCGGTCGCGTTGTAGTTCATCAGCTCTATCTTCCAGCCCCGCTTTTCGGCGTACATCGAGTACATCCGGTAGAGATCGCCCGCGAACAGGGCGCTCTCCTCCCCGCCGACGCCGCCGCGCAGCTCCATGATGACGTTTTTGTCGTCGTTCGGGTCGCGCGGCAGCAGTAGGACGCGCAGCGCGTCGTAAAGCCGCCCGCGCTCCTCCTTCGCCGCCGCCAGTTCCTCCCGCGCCACCTCGCGCAGCTCGGGATCGGCGAGCAGCGCCTCCGACTCGTCGATCGTCGCTTCGCATTTGCGGTACGCGCGGTACGCCTCGACGACCGGCTCAAGCTCCTTCTGCTCGCGCGTCAGCTTTCGCAGCCGCTCCGGGTCGCCGTAAATCTCCGGCACCTCCAGCAGCTCGCCGATCTCGTCAAACCGCCGCGCAAGGGCGTTCAGCTTCTCCCACATGGCTCACTCCGCCTCCGCGCCGCCCGCGCTCTCCCGCTCGGGACGCTTCGACGCCGCGGCCTCGCGATTCGCCTCCGCCGCCAGCGCCTCCTCCACGTCCCTGAGCGCCACGCCCGCAAAGTCCGCGCACGCCTTGAGGAACTGGTCGCGCCAGAAGATATAGCCCGTCGAGCCGGGGCGCAGCGACACGTCCGCCACACGCGGCTTTTGCAGATACTGGTCCATCTGGTCGAAGATCTCGCGGTAGGGCTCCTCGCTCCGGTGCGTGATGACGTACGCCACGTCCGCCATCTCGTAGCCGCGGCGCTTCAAAAGCCCGCGCATGACGCTGGAGCAGCGCCCCGCCCACACGGGCGTGCCGAGGATGACGAGCTTATACTCCCACAGCTGGCGCTGCATTTGCAGCCGCGTGATCGCGCGCGTCCGCTTGCGCATCGCGTCCAGCCCGCAGCGCAGCCAGCCGACGGCGCCGCCGCGCCGCACGCGGTCGCGTACCTCGACCAGCTCGCAGTCCAGCGCCGCGGCGATCTCGCGCATGGTGCGCTCCGTGTGCCCGGTGCGGGAATAGAAAATGCAGATGATGTCACGGTTCATAGGTCCAGATCCATTCTCAAAAGATATTCGTTTGCCAGCGCGAACGCCTCGCGCACATAGTAGTTCAGCGTCAACACCGTATCGTACAGGCCGCCCGGCAGCCGCGCCGCCACGCCGCGCGAGCGCGGCGCGCCCGAGAGCAGCGAGGCGCGGTAGACGTGAAAATCGCTGGTGACGAACGCGAACGGCTCCGACGGGTCCAGCCCATGCTCGCGCATGAGCGCATAGCCGCAGGTAAAATTCGTGCGCGTGCTCGTCGCCTGCTCCTCCCGCCAGATCCGCTCCGGCGCGACGCCGTCCGCCGCAAGCGCGCGGTACATACACTCCGCCTCGCTGATCTCCTCGCCCTTGCCCTGTGAGCCGCTGACGATGACGGGAACCTCCGGATACCGCCGCGCGACCTCCTCCGCCGCGTCCAGACGCGCGCGCAGGATCCGGGACGGCTCCGTTCCGTTGACGCCCGCGCCCAGCACCAGGATGCAGGAGATATCCTCCTCCGCGAGGCTTGAGCGCGCGCCGGCGACGATCAGCCGCTCCATCGCGGCGAAAAGCGCCAGTCCCGCGCAAAACAGGACGAGCAGCGCGGCGCGGCAGACCCGCGCCCAGCGCCTCGTCTCCGCGAGACGGCAAAGCAGCGCCGTCACCGCGCAGAATGCCGCCGCACAAAACAGCAGCAGCGCGCCGAAGCGCAGCCCCGGCACGACGGCGCATACGCCGCCGAGCGCGGCGCAGAGCGCCGCAAAGCACGAAAGCAGCCGCTTCATTCGCCCGCTTCCTCCGCCAGCGCCTCCCACTGCTCCATCAGCTCGCCAAGCTTTGCCTCCGCAGCGGTCTTTTCCTCATAGAGCGCGGCGTACTTCTCATAGTCCGCCGCCGCTTCGGCAAGCTGCTCCTCCAGCGACGCGACCGCCGCCTCCTGCGCCGCGATCTCGCGCTCGCAGATGGTCAGGCGGCGCCGCGCCGCCTGCTGGCCATGCGCGGGCTTTGCCTCTTTTTTTGTAATGTTCTTTTCCTTTACATTCTTTATCGGTTCCGGCTTTTGCAGCTCGCTCTTGATGCGGCGATAGCGCTCGAAGCCGACGCGGTAATCGGTGATCGTACCGCCCTCCAGCTCCCAGATGCGGGTGGCGAAGCGGTTGATGAAATAGCGGTCGTGGCTGACGAACAGCAGCGTTCCGTCGTAGGCCTCCACCGCCTCCTCGATCCACTCGCGGGAGGCGATGTCGAGGTGGTTCGTCGGCTCGTCCAGGATCAGCAGGTTCACCGCCTCGTCCATGATCGTGCAGAGGTACAGCCGGCTCAGCTCCCCGCCGGAGAGGACGCCGACGCTTTTGAACACGTCCTCCCCCTGGAAGTGGAAACGCGCCAGCCGGTCCCGCGCCGCCTGCGTCGTGACGCCGCGCTTCGACCAGAGCATCGTGTCGACCAGATTGCGCCGCGGCTCGTCGAAGCGCACGATCTGCGGCAGGTATGCCGCGCGCACGGCGGGCCCGAATTTGATCCGCCCCGCGTCGGGGTATTCCTGCTCCATCAAAAGCCTCAGCAGCGTCGTCTTTCCCATGCCGTTGTCGCCGAGCAGCGCGATCCGCTCCCCGCCCTCGACGGAAAGCTCCACATCGTGAAACAGCGTCCGCTCGCCGTAGCTTTTGGAAACGCCCTTGAGCGAAAATACCTCGTCCCCGTAGAAATCGCGGCTGACGAACTGCGCCGTCAGCGCCCGTTCCCGAACGGGCTTGTCCGTCGTGCGCATCCGCTCGATGCGCTTTTCCATCGACTTTGCGCGGCGGTAGGTCTTGTCCATGCCCTTGAAGGCGAACATACGCAGCTGCTCCGCCGATTTTTCCAGCTGCGCGATCTTCTCCTGCTCCTTTTCGTAACGGCGCAGGCGCTCCAGATAGCGCCGCTCCTTCTCCACGGCGTAAAAGCTGTAGTTCCCGCTGTAAAACTCCGCCCTGCCGTCCGCGACCTCGATGCAGCGCGTCACGGTGCGGTCGAGGAAGTAGCGGTCGTGCGAGATGGCGAGCACCGTGCCGCGGAAGGAGGCGAGGTATTCCTCCAGCCACTCCGTCGCGTGCAGGTCGAGGTGGTTCGTCGGCTCGTCGAGCAGCAGCACGTCCGTATCCTCCAGAATGAGTCGCCCGAGATTGACGCGCGTCTTTTCGCCGCCGGAGAGCGTGTCGAACAGCCGCGCGCGCATATCCGCGTCCAGCGAAAGCCCGTTCGCGACCTTGTTGACCGCAGTCTCCGTATCGTAGCCGCCCAGCCCCTCGAACCGTGCCGACAGCTCGCCGTAGCGCCGCAGCGTCTCGCGGCTCTCGTCGCCGTTCGCCATTTGCTCCGAAAG
Organism: Oscillospiraceae bacterium; assembly: GCA_902779695.1. Classification (GTDB taxonomy): domain Bacteria; phylum Bacillota; class Clostridia; order Oscillospirales; family Oscillospiraceae; genus Hominicoprocola. The sequence continues at coordinate 7,284 of CACZCL010000056.1, forward strand.
CGCCGCCATCTCCTCCGCCATGCGGCGCGTGCGCGAAAAGGCGCTTTGCAGCACGTCCTCGACCGTGTAGGCCGCGGGATAGACGGGGATCTGGGAGATCAGGCCCACGCGGCGGTCCGGCGCAAAGACGACGTCGCCCGCGTCGGCGGAAAGCTCGCCCGTCAGGATGCGGAACAGCGTCGTTTTTCCCGCGCCGTTCCTGCCAAGGATGCCCACGCGCTCGCCGCGGTCGATCTGAAACGTCAGGCCGTCCAGTATGTTCTTTTCCAGGTCGAAGGACTTTACCAGCCCGTTGACGCTCAGTTCGATCATGGTTCAGCTTTCTTTGGTCAGTTCCTGTGTGATCCTCTCAAAATGCATCGAGTGCGACGCCTTGACCAGCAGCGACGTCTCTGGCGCGAAGGCTTCGCGCACGGCGCCCATCGCCTCCTCGACGGAGGCGAACCATTGCCCGCCCGACGCCGCCGCGATGTCCTTCGCCTTCGCTCCGATAGCGATCACGCCGTCAAGCCCCAGCTCGCGCGAGAGCGTGCCGATCTCACGGTGCGCCTTCTCCGTCAGCGCGCCCAGCTCCGCCATATCGCCCAGCACGGCGATCCGCCGCCCGCCGCTCCTGGCGAGCACCTCCAGCGCCGCGCGCATCGACTGCGGTCCGGCGTTGTAGCAGTCGTCGAGCAGCCTGCGCCCGCCGGAGAGCTTCACGACGCGCATCCGCGCGCCCGCCGGCTCGTACGCCGCGACGCCGCGCTCGATCTCCTCCGCGCTCAGGCCCAGCGCCTCGCCCACGGTGGCCGCCGTCGCGGCGGGATAGACCATGTGCGCGCCCGGCGCGGGGATGCGGAGCGCATAGCGCGCCCGCGCGCCCGTCACGTCGCAGGATACGCCGTCCACGCCGCGATCCTCCACGCCGCTGATGCGAAGCGTGCAGCCCTCGCCGGTCCCGACGGTCACGACGGTCTGCGGCAGGCTGACCCGGCGGAGCAGCTCGTCGTCCCCGTTGAGCACGGCAAGCCCGTCCGGCGCGAGATTTTCAAATATTTCGCACTTGGCGCGGAAGATCCCCTCCCGCGAGCCGAGGTACTCGATGTGCATATCGCCGATGTTGGTGATGACCGCGATCGTCGGCTTCACCATCTCGCCGAGGTAGCGGATCTGCCCCGCGCGGTCCATGCCGGTTTCGATCACCGCCGCCTCGCAGCCGTCGTCAAGGCGCAGCAGCGTCATCGGCGTGCCGATCTCGTTGTTGTAGTTCGCCTCGGTCTTGAGCGTCTGAAAGCGCTGGGAGAGCACGCTTGCGATCATTTCCTTCGTCGTGGTCTTTCCGACGCTGCCGGTGACCTGCACCACGGGGATGTCAAACCGCGCGCGGTACCACGCGGCAAGCGCCTTGTAGGCGAGCAGCGTGTCCGCGACGCGGACGTAGAACTTATCCGGGCGTAGCGTCTCCGGCACTCTGGCGCAGAGGCAGCCCGCCGCGCCCGCGTCGAGCGCCTTGTCAATATAGTCGTGCCCGTCGAACCTTTCCCCCGCGATGGGGAGGAACAGCATACCCGGCTCGACGCTCCGGCTGTCGGTCCCGACGGCGGACAGAAGCGCTTCCGGCTCGCCGCGGAGCAGCTCGCCGCCGACAGCGGCAACAAGCTCCGCCACGCGGATCGGTTTCATCTGGCCGCCCCCCTCGCCTTCAGCGATTCCTCCACGATGCGCTCGCACAGGTCCTCATAGCTCATTCCGACCGCCGCCGCCTCCTGCGGCACAAGGCTCGTCGGCGTCATGCCCGGCAGCGTGTTGATCTCAAGGAAATACGGCGTGCCGTCCTCGGTCACGATGAAATCAGCGCGGGAGTAGACCGTGAGGCCGAGGATGCGGAACACGGTCTCGGTGGCGGCGCGAAGGCGCGTCTCCCACGCGGGCGGGATCGGCGCCGGCGTGATCTCCTCCGCCGCGCCCGCCTGATACTTGTTGGCGTAGTCGTAAAAGCCGGTTTTGGGAATGATCTCGATGGACGGCAGCGCCTTGCCCGCCAGGATCGCGACCTGGATCTCCCGCCCCTCGATATACTGCTCCAGCACGACGCGCCCGCCGAAGGCGAGGCATTCGCGCAGCGCCGTCTTCAGCCCCTCTTTATCGCGCGCGATCGAAACGCCGATAGACGAGCCGTTGGCGACCGGCTTCACCACGCAGGGAAGCTGCGTCTCGTTGGCAAGCCGCCCGACGTCCGCCTCCGTATAGCTTACCGCGCGCCACTTCGGCGTCACGACGTAATCGGCGACGAGCCGCTTGGTCAGGTCTTTGTCCATCGCGATCGCGCTGCCGAGGTAACCGCTGCCGGTGTACGGGATGCCGAGCAGGTCGAACGCTGCCTGCACGCGCCCGTCCTCGCCGCAGGTCCCGTGCAGCGCGAGGAACACGAGGTCCGCCATGGCGCACACCGCCAGCACGTCCTTGCCGAACAGGCTCGCGCTCCGGTCCCTTCTGCTCGCGCGGACGGCGTCCAGGTCAGGCTCCTCCCGCGCCACGCTGTAATCGCTGCAAAGCCCGTCCGGCGCGTCAAAGATATCCTCCGGCGCGCCGGAATAGCCCTCAAGCCCCAAAAACATATCCACCAGAATGGCGCGATGCCCGCGCGAGCGAAGCGCGCGGCACACCTTCGTGCCGCTGGAAAGCGAGACGTTGCGCTCCATGCTCAGGCCGCCCGCCAAAACCACGATCTTCAAATTGGATTCCGCCTTTCCTTTGAGTTTTCCATACTTATCCTATTTTAGCCTATGGTACTTTACCACAACGCGGCGCAAAATACAAGCGCCGCCTTCCAAAAAGAGGAAGGCGGCGCGGTTTCCGCGTTCAACGGAATACGTTTCCCGCCGCATCGTACAACTCCAGCCGCCGCACGCGCGCGAAATCCGGCTTCAGCTCCGGCAGATACGCCGCCGCGGCGGCTTCGAGCAGCCCGGGGTTCAGCCCCGGGTTCTGCGCCGCGACCACAACGTCGGCAGCGGCGCGGTTTCCCTCCGCCGTCCACGAAAGCGAGCGGATCAGCGGCGCGACGTTGATCTGCGCCAGATCCTTGTGCTTCGTGCGCTTGGAGACCAACACCTCCCCGCGCGCGAAAAGCTCTCCCAGCTTCTCCGCGGCGCCCGCCGGCACGCCGGAATCATAGTCGAACTCCACTCGCGCGCGCAAAAAGGCAAGCTCACGCGCGGGGCGGACGGCGGGATAGCATCCGCGCACGCGAAGCCCGGCGGGCAATCCCGCGTTGAGCAGCTCGGCGACGCCCGTGCCGTCGGCGTCCTGCTCCACCTCGAAATCCAGCAGCTCGCACTCGCTGCTCTGCCCCACGGGCAGCGGCAGCACGATGGACAGCAGCGGATGGGGGTGGAAGCCCTGCGAGTGCTTCAGCTCCAGCCCGCCGCGCGGAAACACGCGCTGGAACGTGCGCATCAGGTCAAGGTGCGAGATATAGGACGCCTGCGCCTCCTTGACGAACAGCAGTCTCAGCTTAGCCATCGCAAGCCCTCCCGATCAGGCGGTTCGCGCCGCAGCCGGAGCATTGCGTCCGGCAGTCCGGCGTCGTCACGCCCTCGTAGCAGCGCTCGTGCTCGCGCATCAAAAACGCATCGCTCACGCCCACGTCGATATGGCTCCACGGCATCAGCTCGCCGTGCGCGCGCGTGCGGTTCGCGTAAAAATGCGGGTCGAGGCCGCACGCCGCGAAAGCGTCCAGCCAGCGCTGGAGCGAGAAATAGTCCTCCCACGCGTCCAGCTTCGCGCCCCGTCGGAACGCCTCCTCCAGCACGCGGCAGAGCCGCCGGTCGCCGCGCGAGATCACCGCCTCCATAAAGCTCGTGGGCGAGGGGTGCCAGTTGTACGTGACGGTCTTCGTGTTGATCCGCTCGCGCAGCAGCGCCACGCGGCGCTCATACTCCTCGATGGAGATCTGCGGCTCCCACTGGAACGCCGTGTGCGGCTTCGGCACGAACCACGACGTCGAAACCGTGATGCGAACGCCCCGGTTCTTGTTCGACGCGCTCTCGCGCCAGGCGTGCATCACGTGGGCGGCGACGTCCGCGATCGCCGCCACGTCCTCGTCCGTCTCGGTCGGAAGCCCGAGCATGAAGTAGAGCTTCACCGCGCTGTACCCGCCCGCGAACGCGCGTCGGCAGGATTCCAGCAGCTCCTCCTCCGTCAGATTTTTGTTGATCGCGTCGCGCAGGCGCTGCGTGCCCGCCTCCGGTGCGAAGGTAAGCCCCGTCTTGCGGCCCTTTTGCAGCCGCTCCATCAGCGCCATGGAGAAATTGTCCGCCCGCAGCGACGGCAGCGAGAGGTTCAGGTGCTTCTGCGCGCACAGCGGCTCCAACTCGTCGCACAGCTCCACGAGCGGGCGGTAATCCGAGGTCGAAAGGGACGAGAGCGTCATCTCCTGATAGCCGCTGTC
>CACZCL010000056.1:11746-16062 GCA_902779695.1 Oscillospiraceae bacterium
TACTGCGCGCACAGCTCCCGCGAACGGTTGCGCACCGGGCGGTAGACGTAGCCCGCCTGACAGAAGCGGCAGCCCCGGATGCAGCCGCGGAACAGCTCCAGCGTGATGCGGTCCTGCACGATCTCCGTGGACGGTACGATGGTCCTGGCGGGATAGTACGCCTTGTCCATATCCTGCACGATGCGCTTTCGCACCCGCTCCGGCGCGCCGCCTGTCGGCGTGATGGCGCGCACCGTGCCGTCGTCGTTGTAAGAGACGTCGTAAAGGCTTGGCACATAAACGCCGTCAAGGTGACAGGCTTCACAGAGAAAACGCCGCTTGTCCCAACTCTCGCGCCGCGCCCTGCGGTAAAGCTCCAGCACCTCGACGATCTGCTCCTCCCCCTCGCCCAGCAGCGCGAGGTCGATGAAGTCCGCGATCGGCTCGCAGTTGTACATCGCCGTGCCGCCCGCGATCACCAGCGGCGCGAGCGATCCGCGCGCGGCGGCGCGCAGGGGCACGCCGGCAAGGTCGAGCATATTGAGCATGGCGGGGAACGCCATCTCGTAGCCCACGGAGAACGCGATGACGTCAAAATCGCCGATGGGGTCGCCGGACTCCAGCGCGTAGAGCGGGATCCGCGCGGCGCGCAGCTCCTCCTCCATGTCGCCCCAGGGGTGGAAGCAGCGCTCGCACCAGACGCCCTCCATATCGTTCATCACACCGTAAAGGATCCGCATGCCAAGGTTTGACATCCCGATCTCATAGGTGTCGGGAAAACAGAAAGCGACGCGGGTGTCGACCCGCGCAGGATCTTTCATGACCGCGTTGTATTCGCCGCCGACGTAGCGCGCCGGCTTCTGCACGCGGGGCAGAATTCGTTCCAATCGTTTGTCCATGTGCAGTATTCTACACGCTCACGCCCGTTTTCGCAAGCCCCAATCCGCCGCGCTCCGCAGCGCGCCGGCGAGAAGCCCCAGCGCCGCGAGCAGGAACAGCGCGCCCCTGCCGCGAAAGAGCGTCAGATACGCGCCGAGCGACGCGGCTGCAAGCGCGCAGACAAGGCCGGACAGGGCTGCCGCCGCGTCCCCCGCCGCGGGGCCGAAGCAGTATGCCGCGGCGAGAGACAGTGCGCGCCCGCCGTCGAGCGGCGGGATCGGCAGCAGGTTGAAAAAGCCGAGCAGCGCATGCGCGCCGGCGAGGAGATACCCCGTCTCCCAGCCGAGGCGCGCGGCAAGCGCCGCCGTCAGCGGCGCGCAGGCGAGATTCACCGCCGGGCCCGCAAGCACGGCAACAAGCTCCCGCCCGTAGGAGAGGCGCGCGACGCCGGGGGCGTAGAGCGCCGCGCCGAAGGCGCTCAGGCGAAGGCCCTCCACCGGCACGCGGAACAGCCGCAGCGCCAGAATATGCCCGCCCTCGTGCAGCGCCGCCGCGAACAGCACGGTCGCCGCGACTTGCGGCGGGCCGGACAGAAGCGCCGCGGCAAGCAGCAGGAAAAAGCCGGGCGACGCGTGAAAGCCGCGTTCAGGAAAGATAGTATGCCGGATCGAGATAGTCCTCCCCGTCCTGGATCTCAAAGTGCAGGTGCGGCCCCGTCGCGTTGCCGGTAGCCCCCACCTCGGCAAGCTTGTCGCCCCGCGCAACCTTCGCGCCCGGCGAGACCGTGATCCTGCTGCAATGGCCGTAGAGCGTCGTGACGCCGTTTTCGTGGTGGACGGTCAGATACTTCCCCAGCTCCACGCCCTCCGCCACGACGCCCACCGTGCCGTCCGCGAAGCAGGCGACCGCCGCCCCCTCCTCCGCCGCGACGTCCACGCCGTAGTGGAACGCCTCGCGCCCCGTGTCGGGATGCACGCGCCAGCCGAAGCCGGACGTCACCGTGCCGGACAGCGGCGGCGCAAAGTCGAAGCCGAGCACGCGCTGCTCCGCCGCCGCGTGCTCCGGATAGTCCCGCGTATCCTCCGGCGCCGCGGCAGCTTCTGCTTCACGCGCCGGGCTTGCGTCCGTTTCCAGCTCCACCGGCTTCGCCACCTCCGCCGCCTCCCCGCCGCCGAACACGGCGACATAGGCGTCCCCCAGCGAGTCGAGCACGCCGCCCTCGCCGGACACCGCGTGCCCGACCGCCGAAAATGCCGAGACGAAATCCGTGTCGCGCGCGAGCCACGCGCCCAGCGTGCCGCGCAGAGAGGCAAGCCCTCCCGGCAGCAGCAGCTTGAGCGTCACGAGCAGCACGAACGCCGCGCCGCAGACGACGGTGCGCCAGGCGTTGACGGAAAGCTGCACGGCGACGGCGGAGCCGTTCCGGCTGCGCGGGCGCGCGGCGGGCTTTGCCGCGGCAGCCGCAGCGCGGCGCGGCAGGCGGCGGAAACGTCTTCTCTTCATGGCGGAGCCTCCCCCTTTGCGTTTTCACACAAAGCCTATGAACAAGCCCGCAAAAAAATACCGGACGCCGCCGCGTCCGGTATTGTTCAGTTGCCGCCCGAGGCGTTGTCCGTTCCGCCGCCGCCCTCCAGATCAAGGAGCCTGTCGCGGTACTCCGCCTCGTTCATCTCGCCGCCCGGCGCTTCCGCCGGCGGCTCTCCGCCTTCGCCGGGCGCCGTGCCGCCGGGATTGTTCGGGTCGATGGGCTGGAGCGGGCCGAGCGGGTTTTCAAACCAGTTGACCGGATTCGTCGGATCCGCCGGGTCCGTCACGGCGTTCGGGTCCTCCGGGTCCGCGCCGCCCTCCGGATTCTCGGGATCCTCCGTCTCCTCGGGCTCCTCCGGCATCAGGATCGTCTTCGGCACGCTCCACTTCAGGCGCAGCAGGACGAACAGCGAGACAAGGCCGATCACGACGGCGGGCCAGGAGATGCAGCCGAAGAGCGTCCCGGCATAGTTGTTCATGCTCTGCTGCACCATGACGGCGACGATCATGCCGATGGCGACCGGGCGGATGCCGTACATCGCCTCATTCAGCACACGGCTGTCTTTGAATTTTTTCAGGAACATCGCCGCCAGAACGGCGAGCGTGAGGGACGGGACCATCACGCCGAAGGAGGCCACGATCGCCCCCGCCACACCGGCCGTGCGCGCGCCGGCAAAGGTCGCGCAGTGGATCCCCAGGCGCCCCGGCGTCATCTCGGCGATCGCCACGATGTCCGCCACCTCCGCCGCGGTCATCCAGCCGTGGGTGAGCATCTGGTCGCTGATAAGTGGGATCATGGACATGCCGCCGAAGCTGGTAAAGCCGATCATCAGGAAGGAGAGGAACAGTTCAAGATAGACCACGGCGAGCCCTCACTTCCTGCCAGGCAAGCCCCGCAGCGGCTCCGAGGAGCACGATCAGGACGTTGCTCATCTTCACGAACAGGCAAAGGCAAAGCCCCGCGGCCGCGACCAGAAAACAGAAAACATCCCGGATGCCGGAGCGAAACAGCTTTTGCATCGCGCTGAAGATGATCGGCACGACCGCCGCGCGCACGCCGATCATCGCGCGGGCAACATAGAGATTGTCCTTTACGAGATCATAGACGTATACCACGCCCAGCATGATCACGACCGGCGGGATCACGATCCCCAAAAGGGCCGCCAGCGCGCCGGGGACGCCCGCCGCCTGGTAGCCGAAGAGGACGCTGGCGTTGCCGATCATGATGCCCGGGATCGAGCGCCCGACAGAGGTAAAGTCCAGCAGCTCCTCGTCCGTGATCCAGTGCTGCTTTTCCACGTATTCTTTTTGGATCTGAGCCACGATGCTCCATCCGCCGCCGAAGGTGAAGCAGCCGAATTTCAGAAAGGTGAGGAAGATGGACAGCGTACGGCGCAACTGCTGCTTTGTCATGGGCTTTTTTGTCTCCCTCCGCTCCGGCTCCGCACCGATGCGGCAGCGGTACCGGCAGCCGGGAGGGCTCTTTCATTGTGAATTAAACCGCAAGTTGTTTCTATTTTTGCCATTGTAGCATAAAGCCGGCTGTAAGGAAATATTTTTCTTGTCTATTTTTTAAGTTTTTTATGTTTTTTCGGGTGTCGGAAGAGCGGTGACCTTTATCCCGCGCCCCTGCCTTGACGGATCAGTTTTTCCGATCCGCCTCTTTTTGTCAGTTTCTGTATATTCATGCGTCAAGTTCTCCCTTTTATTCGTTTTTCCTTCGGTAGGATGTACAGCATTTTTGTTCCGCTTTGGTTGCAAAATCACAAAAGCGACAAACTTTCCCGCTTTTTCACTTCGTCTGTTGACGGATGGGAAAAGCGGATTATAATGAATGCAACTGAACAAAGTATGATAGAGGCGCGGGAAAGATCAGTAGCTCCCTTCTCAGACGCGGCGGGGACCGCGGGGGCGAAAGGCTTTACCGCCGA
>CACZCL010000057.1 GCA_902779695.1 Oscillospiraceae bacterium
TTAAATTTCGCATGAGACGTGTTTTGCGCCTTTGGCGCAAAACCAGCGTGCGCAGCACGCGCCTTTCAAATTAAATCTTTTAATTTGAAAGTAGTATTACATCTGCGCTTTGTGATAGATTTTCTTGCCTTTTTTTATCATGAGTCCACTCGACGCAAGCCGATCCTTGTCATAGCTCTCGTCGATGCTGGCGACCTTCTGCTCGTCCACCGTAACGCCGCCCTGCTGGACAAGGCGCCGCGCCTCGCCGCGGGAGGGGCACAGCCCGGTTTTGACGAGAAGGCTCAGAATGTCGATCCTGCCGTCGGTCAGATCGGCGTCCGTCAGCGTCGTCGCCGGCACGTTCTCCGTGCTGCCGCCGCCGCCAAAGAGCGCCTTCGCGCTCTCCTGCGCCTTTTCCGCCTCCGCTTCGCCGTGGACGAGTTTCGTCAGCTCGTAGGCAAGGATCTCCTTGGCGTGGTTGAGCTGGCTGCCCTCCCACTGCTCCATCTCGTCGATCTGCTCCAGCGGCAGGAACGTCAGCATACGGATGCATTTCATCACGTCCGCGTCGCCGACATTGCGCCAATACTGATAGAAATCGTAGGGACTGGTCTTGTCCGGGTCAAGCCAAACCGCGCCCCGCGCTGTCTTGCCCATCTTGTTCCCCTCGCTGTTGAGCAGCAGCGTGATCGTCATGGCGTAGGCGTCCTTATCCAGCTTGCGGCGGATCAGCTCGGTGCCCGCCAGCATATTCGACCACTGGTCGTTGCCGCCGAACTGCATATTGCACCCGACGGTCTGATACATATGGTAAAAATCATACGCCTGCATGATCATGTAGTTGAATTCCAGAAAGCTGAGGCCCTTTTCCATGCGCTGCTTATAGCACTCCGCGCGCAGCATGTTGTTGACCGAGAAGCACGCGCCCACTTCGCGCAGCAGCTCAACATAGTTGAGATTCAGCAGCCAGTCGGCGTTGTTGAGCATCATTGCCTTGTCGGGGCCGAATTCGATGAACCGTGCCATCTGGCGGCGGAAGCATTCGGCGTTGTGGTTGATGTCCTCCTTCGTGAGCATCTTGCGCATATCCGTGCGTCCCGAGGGATCGCCGATCATGGTCGTGCCGCCGCCGATCAGCGCGATGGGCTTGTTGCCAGCCATTTGCAGCCGCTTCATCAGGCACAGCGCCATAAAGTGTCCCACATGCAGGCTGTCCGCCGTGCAGTCGAAGCCGATATAAAAAGTAGCCTTACCGTTGTTGACCAGATTTCGGATCTCTTCCTCATCCGTCACCTGCGCGATCAGCCCGCGTGCTTTCAGCTCCTCATAAATCTGCATTCCGTTTTTCTCCTTTTGTTTCCGTCGAAATTTTAAAATATATCTATCAAAATATGTCGAATTATTCGTTATTTATGTAAAAATTTCTACAAGTTTACATAATCCATTTTTTAAGATTTCCAAATTTTTTGTATCAATCGACTTAGCTTTCTTTGGCATTATGATTCTGCCGAAGCCTCGCAGCCGCTCGCAGGCGCAGAGGGTAACGCCAAGATGGAAGGCTCGATTGTCCGACGGATAATAAGTCAATCCGTCCGTCTTGAGATAGACGGTTTTCTCCCCCTCCGCGCCGGCCTCGCCGAAGCTTTCGACCAACGCGTCGAGCAGGTCTCCGGCCCAACGGGCATAGCGTCCCGGCAGGATCAGCAGCTCGTCGCCCCGCGCGACACAGTTGAGATTGAGCACCGGCTTTTCCTTCGCAGAGGGATACCGCGCGCGAAAGCCCTTCGCGCCGCTCATGCCGCCAAAGCCGCCGTCGAGAAACGCAAACGCGACCGCGCCGCGGCTGCGCGGCGTCAGCGCGGCGGCAACCTCAAGCAGCGCCGCCACGCCGGAGGTGTTGTCGTTTGCGTTGTTCGTCTCGCTCGGTCCAAAGCGCAGATACAGCAGCGACGCGCCCAGCAGCAGCAAAAACAGCGGCAGCGTGGCGCGCGGCGCGTTGAACGGAAACGTCAGCGCGAACGACAGCAGCAAGCTTCCCAGCAGGACGAGCACGGGCGTCAGCGCCAGATAGAGAAAGCCCGTCAGCGGGCGCGTCGGCATGATCAGCGGCGGCAGCAGCGTCCGCAGCCCCGTGTCGTAGTGCGCCACCAGCAGCAGCTTTGCCTGTTCCGGGTCGCCCGCCACCACGTTGACCACCCGCCCGCCGGTTTGCAGCGGCGTGTCGCGCGTCTGAAGCTCCGTCCGATATCCCAGCTCCCGCAGCGCGCCGGTCAGCCAGAGGCGGAAGCGTTCCTTTTCCTGTTGCCTGCGGCGCATCGGATACTCCCGCAGGAGCCTGTCCGCATAGCCTCTCATGCGCCGCCCTCTTTGCCGCCCGCCTTGAACTCCTCCGCGGCGTCCAGCAGCTCCTCCGCGCCGCGCAGCATCGTTTCGCTGACCGCCTCGCCGCCGGTGAGGCGCGCCAGCTCCCGCGCGCGCTGCGCGCGGTCCAGCTCCGTCACCCGTGTGAGCGTGCGGCCGTTTTCCTCTCCCTTTTCGACGGAAAAGTGCGTGTCCGCCATTGCCGCGAGCTGCGGCAGATGCGTCACGCAGAGCACCTGCTTCTCCCGCGAGACCCTGGCGAGCTTCTCCGCGACCCGCTGCGCCGCCCTGCCGGATACGCCGGTGTCCACCTCGTCGAACACCATGGTCATGACGCTCTCCTGCGCGGCAAAGACGTTTTTCAGCGCCAGCATGATACGCGCCAGCTCGCCGCCGGAGGCGATTTTCTGGATGGGCTTCAATTCCTCGCCCACGTTCGCGGACATCAGGAAGCGCACCTCGTCCATGCCGGTCGCGTCCGGCTCCTTTTCCGCGAAGTCGATGGCAAAGCGCACCTTCGGCATATCCAGCTCGCACAGCTCGCGCAAGATCGCCGCCTCCAGCCTCTCCGCCGCCTTTTTGCGCGCGTCCGACAGCGTCCGCGCGGCCTCCGCCGCGGCGGCGTTTTTCTTCTCCAGCTGCTTTTCCAGCTGCGCGATGCGGTCGTCCGCGTATTCGATCCGGTCCAGCTCGTCCTTCGAGCGCGCCAGATAGTCCAGCATTTCCTCCACCGTGCCGCCGTACTTCTTCTTCAGCCGGTACAGAAGGTCCGCGCGGCTTTCCACCGCGTCCAGCTCCTCGGGCGAAAAGTCGAATTCCGCGCGCTTGTCCCGCACGGTCATGGCAAGGTCGTACGCGTCGCTGTAGAGCGCGCCCATGCGGTCCGACAGCGTTTCAAACTCCGCTCCGAGGCTCCGCAGGGAGCGGAGCGCGTCCTCCGCCTGCCGGATGGCGGACAGCGCGCCGCCCGCCTCGTCTCCGCCGTTGAGACAGTAGTCCGCCTCGCTGACGGCGGCGATGAACTTTTCGCCGTTGCGCAGGATGTTGCGCCGCGCAAGCAGCGCCTCCTCCTCGCCCTCGCGCAGCTCCGCTCGCTCCAGCTCCGCGATCTGGTGGCGGAGCGTATCGACGCGGCGCGCCTTCTCCGTCTCGTCCATCCGCAGCGCCGCGATCTCGCGCCGCGTCGCGGAAAGATCCCCGTAGCGCGCGGTATAGGCGGCAAGCTGCGCCTCCGTGCGCCCGAAACGGTCCAGATACCCAAGGTGCTGCGTTTCGTCGAGCAGCTGCGTGCCGTCGTGCTGCCCGTGGATGTTCAGCAGGCTCGCGCCGATAGACTTAAGCTGCGCGACCGTAATAGGGCGCCCGTTGGCGCGGCAGACGTTTTTCCCGTCGCCGTACAGCTCGCGGGAGAGCAGGAGCGTCCCGTCCGCCTCGGGCGAAACGCCGTTTTCCGCCAGCGCCGGCAGCGCTCCGTCCACATGGTCGAACACGGCGCTGACGAACGCCTTGGGCGTTCCGGTGCGGATCAGGTCGCGCGAGGTGCGCTGCCCCAGCACCGCGCCCAGCGAGTCGATCACGATGGATTTGCCCGCGCCCGTTTCGCCCGTGAGCGCGTTGAAGCCGGGCGCGAAGGCAATGTCCGCGCGCTCGATGATCGCGATATTTTCAATGTGCAGCAGTTGCAGCATATCCGTCCCTTACTTCCGCATGGCGTCAATGGCGCGGCAGAGCTCTTCCGCGCCCGCCGTATCGCGCATGACGATCATCACCGTGTCGTCGCCCGCGATGGAGCCGACCATCTGGGGGATCTCCATCCCGTCGAACGCCGCGCCCGCCGCGCCGGCAAGCCCCGGCATCGTGCGCAGCACGACGATGTTCTGCGCGTAGTCGACGCCGACGATGCTCTCGCGCAGGATCGTTTGCAGGCGGTCCGCGAAGTTGAGCTTCGTCTTCTGCGCCGACACCGCGTAGCGGTAGCGCCCGCCGCCGGCGGGCTCCTTGATCAGATGCAGATCCTTGATGTCGCGCGAAATCGTCGCCTGCGTGCTGCTCACGCCGCGTTCCCGCAGCCGCCCGATCAGCTGCTCCTGCGTTTCGATCACCTCGCCCGCGATGATGGAGAGGATCAGCTCCTGCCGGTCATTTTTCATCTTCCGTCAACCCCCCGAGCATTTTCCGCTGCAAAACCTCGCAAAAGCTGCGCATCTCCAAACGCACCAGCTTTGTTTCATAGCGTGAGCGGGTGACCTCCACCGCGTCGCCGTAGCGCAGGGAGAAGGCGCGCCCGCCGTCGACCGATAGCACCACCGGCTTATAGCCCGTCGCCTCCGTCTGCACCGTGATCGTCCGCTCCGGCGCGAGCACATAGGAATTCGCGTGGATGCTGTGGGCGCAGATCGGGCTGACGACGAAGTTGCGCGCCGTCGGCTCCACGACCGGGCCGCCCGCGCTGAGGGAATAGGCGGTCGAGCCTGTCGGCGTGGCGACCACGACGCCGTCGCCCGCGATGTCCACCAGCCTGCCGGTCTCCGTGAAGATGCGCAGGCGGATCACCCGGGAAACATTGCCGCGCGCGATCAGCGCCTCGTTGAGCGCAAGGCTCGAATAGACGACGCGTCCCTCACGCTTCACGCTGACGTCGAGCATCATGCGGCTCTCCACAATATACTTCTCCTCGCACAGCTCCCGCAGCTTGGAAAGCTCCGCCTGCTCCAGTCCCGCCATAAAGCCGAGGCTGCCGAGGTTGATGCCGAGCATGGGTAGGTCCCTGTGCGCGGCGGTCTTGGCAAGGTGCAGGATCGTGCCGTCCCCGCCGAAGGCGATCAGCATATCGGCGCCGCGCAGCTCCTGCTGCAGCGGGCGGATCGCAAGGCCGTAACCCTCCGGCTCCTCGTTGGCGCGAAACGGCAGGCACACCACGTTCGGGCAGCGGATCTCATCGAGGATCTCCTTTGCCGCCTTTGCCACCTTCAGCTCCGTGTCCCGATAGGGATTTGGGCACAAAATCACCTTTTTCAGCAATAGACTCACCTCTGCTCCTGATCGAATGTTTCATGCGATTCCCGTACCAGCGCGTCGAGGTCGAAGGCTTTTTCCTCCGCCGCGCCCTTTTCCAGATACCCGAGATATTCGATGTTCCCCTCCGGCCCGCGGATGGGGGAAAACGTCAGCGCGAGCGGCGCGAACCCGTTTTCCCGCGCGTGTGCCAGAAAATGCGCCAGCACCTCGCGGTGGACCGCCGGATCGCGGACCACGCCCTTTTTACCGACCTTGTCCCTGCCTGCTTCAAACTGCGGCTTGACAAGGCAAACTACTTTACCATAATCGCGCAGCAGCGTTTGCAGCGCCGGCAGGATCAGCGCAAGAGAGATGAACGACACGTCCACCGAGGCAAAGTCCAGCTCGTCCGGCACCTGCTCGCGCGTCAGATAGCGGGCGTTCGTCCGCTCCAGACAAACGACGCGCGGGTCGCCGCGCAGCCGCCAGTCGAACTGGCCGTAGCCCACGTCCACGGCGTAGACCTTCGCCGCGCCGTTTTGCAGCATACAGTCGGTGAAGCCCCCCGTCGACGCGCCGATGTCGGCACAGACGCAGCCGTCCAGCCGCAGGCCGAATTCGCGCATCGCCTTTTCGAGCTTCAGCCCGCCGCGGCTGACATAGGGCAGCACGTTGGCGCGCACCTCGATCTCCGCGTCCTCCGCAAGCTGAAGCCCCGCCTTGTCCGCGCGCCGCCCGCCCACGAACACGACGCCGCTCATGATGGTCGCCTGCGCCTTCTGCCGCGTTTCGGCGAGGCCGCGCTCGACCAGCAACACGTCCAGCCGCTTTTTGGCGCTCATTGCGCCACCTCCATCGCCCGCCGGCAGATCGACGCGGCGTCCAGCCCGAACGCCTCGCGCAGCTGCCGCGCGCCGCCGTGCGGCGGGAACCTCTTGCCGAGATTGCACAGATACAACTTCTCCAGCGGGGTGCCCTCCTCGGTCAGGATCGCGGCAAGCCGCTGCCCGACGCAGCCGACGCTCGCGCACTCCTCGGCGACGATCAGCTTCCTCGTGCCGGCGAACGCCGCGCGCACGTCGGCGTCGACAAAGGGAGAGATGCAGTTGACCTTCACCACGCGCGCCGAGATCCCGCGCGAGGCGAGCAGCTCCGCCGCGCCGAGCACGCTGTTGATCATCGTGCCGTAGGCGCACAGCGTCACGTCGCCGCCCGCGCGCAGCTCGACAAACGCGCCCTCGCTGCGCTCGTCATGGTAGCGCTCCTCCTCCCCGCCGCGGGGATAGCGGATCGCCACAGGGCCGTCCAGCTCCAAAACCGCGCGGCGCAGCATGACGCGCAGCTCCGCGAAGCTGGCGGGACAGAGCACCGTCATGTTCGGGATGTCCGAGAGGAACGTCGCGTCGAAAATGCCGTGATGCGTTTCGCCGTCGGCGCCGACGAAACCGGCGCGGTCCACGGCAAACACGACGTGCAGATCGCTCAGCGCCGTGTCGTGGATCAACTGGTCGTAGGCGCGCTGCAAAAAGGTGGAATAGACCGCGAAGACCGGGCGCAGCCCCTGCTTCGCCATGCCCGCCGCCATCGCCGCCGCCTGCGCCTCCGCGATGCCGACGTCGAAAAAGCGTTCGGGGAAGCGGCGCGCAAACTCCGAAAGCCCCGTGCCGTCCGCCATCGCCGCCGTCACGGCGCAGACGCGCGCATCCTCGGCGGCAAGGGCGCACAGCTCCTCGCCGAAGACGGCGGAAAACGTCTCGCCGCCCTCCGGGGCGCGCCCGCTTTCCACGTCGAACACTCCGACGCCGTGCCACTTGTCCGGCTCGCGCTCCGCCGGGGCGTAGCCCTTTCCCTTGACCGTGCGCACGTGCACCAGAGCGGGACAGCGAAGCTCCTTCGCCCATTCCAGCGCGCTTTCCAGCTGCGCCTCGTTGTGCCCGTCGACCGGGCCGACATAGGTGAAGCCCATATCCTCGAACATCGTCGCGTTGGGAAGCAGCGCGTTCTTGATCCCGCTTTTGAGGCGGTGGTTGAAGCGGTAGACCGCCTGTCCCGGCTTGCTGCCGAGCAGGGCGCGGCGATAGGCTTTTTTGAACTCGGAATAGCCGGGATGGCTGCGCAGCTGCGCCAGATGCGCCGACACCGCGCCGACGTTCTGCGAGATCGACATTCCGTTGTCGTTGAGAATCACGATCAGCGGCTCCCCCGAGGCGCCGGCGTTGTTGAGCCCCTCGTAGGCAAGCCCGCCGGAGAGCGCGCCGTCGCCGATGAGCGCCAGCACGGAATAGTCCTGCCCCAGCAGCGTCCGCGCCCGCGCCATGCCCAGCGCGACCGAGACCGAGTTCGACGCGTGGCCCGCGACGAAGGCGTCGTGGACGCTCTCATTCGGCTTGGGAAAGCCCGAAAGCCCGCCGTACTGCCGCAGCGTCGGAAACTGCTCCAGCCGTCCGGTCAGCGCCTTGTGGGCGTAGCACTGGTGCCCCACGTCGAACACCAGCCGGTCGCGCGCGGTATCGAACACGCGGTGGATCGCCACCGTCAGCTCGACCGCGCCGAGGTTCGAGGCAAGATGCCCGCCGGTCTTCGCGACGCTTTGCAGCAAAAACGTATGCAGTTCCTGGCACAGGAGCTTCGTTTCGTCCGGCGTGAGCGCCTTGACGTCCTCCGGCCCCCGGATATGCTCTAAAATCAACGCTTGTACCTCGTTCTATTTTCTTCCGATGCGCAGCGCGTGCATCAGCTTCGCCGCGAAAAAGACGACCTGCGTGCTCCTGTCCATCGCCAGCTTTTTCCCGATCGCCTTTCCGCCGATGGTGACGCCGGAGATCAGCGCCGTCACCGCGATGGAGAGCAGGATGCTCTGCGAGTTGAAGCTGTTTTGCAGCCGCAGCACGATGACCGCCGCGGTCGAGCCGCTGACGATGCCGCAGATATCGCCCACGACGTCGTTGCAAAAGCTTGCCGCCTTCTCGCTGTTTTTCAGCAGGAACAGCGCCTCCGCCGCGCCGCGCTCCCGATGTGCCGCCATCGAATGGAACGGCTTCGGGTCCGCCGCCGTCACGGCGACGCCCACGATATCGAACGCGATGCCCAGCAGCACGAACAAAATCAGCACCAGCACCGCCAGCGCGTAGCCGGCGTCCTCCAAAACGACGCCGGAGGCAAAGCTCAAAAGCGCCGAAAGCGCGATGGACGTCGCAAAGATCTGCACGACCCAGCGGCGGAAACTTCGCGGCTTGGCTTCTTCCTTTTTCATCTGTTCCCTCTCCCGATCAAACTGATACAGCGGCGGCAGAGCGGGGCAATCCTACGGCTTGAGGTCGGGTTGGCTTTCCCCGCGGCCCGCCTCCCGTTGCCGGTCAGGTGGTTCCCCTTTGAGGGCCGTGCCGCGCCGTCGCCGACGCGCGATACCCGATTGCCACTTAGTCCGCACTGTAATCCCCGCTCTGCCCCGGATGGACAGCCTAGGCGATTTCCGCCGCAGTCAAACCGTCTCTTAGCCTCTTTTGCAGCGACGGTTTCACGGAGCGATCGCCCTCTCCCCTGGCCGGGGGATTTGGTTGTGTTCTCCGATTCGCCGCCGCCACGCAAGGCAGGCTACTCTGCACACAGCGTTCACGGCGCAGGGCCGGGTAGCACCGCAATGCAGGTTCATAGCCCGCTCCGTACCAAAGTCGCTTACCAACGCGGGAGTACGCCCGGCACGAAAGCAGGTCTCCACGAAAACAGGGTCGTTACCCCCATGCCATTAGGGGACGCCCGGGATTCGCAGGCGCAGCAGATCGCTTTTGCCTCCCTTCAGCACCCACCCCAAACTGGGCGTAAGAAGCAGGCACCAAAGGTTTCACAGTTGTGCCCTTCAAAGGATTTTTAGGCCCTTCTTGGGAGACGGCAGATCTGACTAGGATACTGCGCCGCTGTTCAGTAAAAACGTATTATAAACGATTTTCGAAAAATATACAAGATATTCATTGCGGGATTCACTGAAAAATCATACGAAAAACGGAGGCGAAGCCGCCTCCGTTTTTACCCGATTTCCCGATTCCGCCTATTTTGTCCGTTCGGCGAGCCGTCGCGCCAGCGCGACGAGGAATTCCGCGTCGCCGACGTTCTCCAGCGCCGCGCACGCCTCGTCCGTCAGGCGCCGCACCTCCGCCCGGCAGCCGTCCGCGCCGAGAAGATCGGCGAAGGTCGTCTTGCCCTCCGCCTTGTCCGAGCCGATGGGCTTGCCGAAGGTTGCCTCGTCGCCGATCACGTCCAGAAGGTCGTCCCGGATCTGGAACGCAAGCCCCAGCAGCGATGCGTACCGCGCCAGCGCGGCAGTCAGCTCCGCGGAAGCGTTCGCCGCCGCGCAGCCAAGCTCCGCCGCCGCCTTGAGCATAAAGCAGGTCTTGCGGTCGCACAGCGTCGCCAGCGTCTCCCGATCATGCCCGTAATCCGTCAGATCCAGCACCTGTCCCGCAACCATGCCGCTCGCGCCGCTCGCCCGCGCAAGCGACCGCACCGCCTCCAGCTTCGCCGCTTCGGTCAGCTCCGGCGCCTCCGCGATCAAACGGTACGCCTCCGCCTGCAGCGCGTCGCCCGCCAGCGTCGCCATCGTCTCTCCGAAAACGACATGGTTCGTCGGCTTCCCGCGGCGCAGCTCGTCGTCGTCCATGCAGGGCAGATCGTCGTGGATCAGCGAATAGGTATGCACCAGCTCCAGCGCGCAGGCGAAGGGCAGCGCGTCGCGCCAATCCCGGATGCCGCCCAGCCGCGCGCACTCCAGCGTCAGCATGGGGCGCAGCCGCTTGCCGCCCGAAAGCAGGCTGTAACGCATAGACTCATATAACTTTTGCCACGGATCGTTGTCCAGAAAAAGTCTATTCAGATAGATTTCCGTTGCCTCGCGATAGGCGTCGCAGCGTGTCCGGAAGGCATCAGCGTCCATTGCCTTCCTCCTCGCCGGAAAAGGCGCTCTCCACTGGCGCGCCGTCCGCGCCCTTGGACAGCTTGACGACCTTTTGCTCCGCCTCGTCGAGCATCTTGCCGCACGCGCCCGCAAGCTTGGTCCCCTCCTCGAACAGCTTCAGGGAGTCCGCCAGCTTCGCGTCGCCCTTTTCCAGCGCGCTCACGATCTCCTCCAGCCGCGCGATGCTCTCCTCAAAGGTCTTTTCCTGCTTTGCCATTGCGCCCCTCCTTTGTTTCCGCCAGCTCCCGCTCTGTCACACGGCAGAAAAGCCTGCCCCGTGAAAGTGTTAAGTCTATTGAATCGCCCACCGCGACGTCCGCCGCGCTGCGGACGACCTGTCCGTCCGCGGTGCGCGCCACCGCGTACCCGCGCCCGAGCACCTTGAGCGGGCTGAGCGCGTCCAGCGCGGCGCACAGCTCCGCGCAGCGGCGCTGCCGCTGCGCAAGGCTGCGCTGCGCCGCCGCGGCAAGCCTGCTGTGCGTGTAGTCCAGCAGCAGCCGCTTGTCCGTGACAAACGCCGTCGGATCGGTCAGCACGCGCTTTTGCGCCAGCTCCCGCAGCCGCTTTCGCAGCGCTTCCAGCCGCGCGCCCTGGCTCTGCGCCATGCGCGCGTCCAGCGCGGCGAGGCGGCGGCGCAGCTCCGCCTGATCCGGCACGGCGATCTCCGCCGCGTTCGACGGCGTCGACGCCCGCGCGTCGGCGACGTAGTCGGCGATGGTGACGTCCGGCTCGTGCCCGACGGCGGAGATGACAGGGATCTCGGAATCGTAGATCGCGCGCGCCACGCGCTCGTCGTTGAACGCCCAAAGATCCTCGATGGAGCCGCCGCCGCGCCCCGTGATGATCAGATCCGCGACGCGCCAGCGGTTCGCGTAGCGCAGCGCGCCCGCGATCTCGGGCGGCGCCTCCGCGCCCTGCACCCGCACCGGCAGCAGCACGACCTTCGCCAGCGGCCAGCGCGCGCGCAGAATGCGGATCATGTCGTGCACCGCCGCGCCCGCGGAGGAGGTGACGATCGCGATGGTTCCCGGGCAGCGCGGCAGCGGTTTTTTATGCGCAGGGTCGAACAGCCCTTCCGCTTCCAGCCGCGCCTTGAGCTGCTCGAACGCGACATGCAGATCGCCCGCGCCCTCGGCGCTTAAATCGGTGCAATAAAGCTGGTACG
>CACZCL010000058.1 GCA_902779695.1 Oscillospiraceae bacterium
GCCTGGCTGCCGCCGCCGCAGGCGGCGAGCGCGAGCATCATGGCGAGCGCCAGCATCATACAGAGGATTCTTTTCATGTCTGTTAGCTCCTTTTCATCAAATATTGATTCAACGGCTCATCGCCGTTTCCTCCGGTTTTCTCACGCCTTGCCGGCGCTGCCCATCACGTTCGTGATCTTGTCCGCCACCATCTCGGCGACCGCGTCGCGCGCGGGGCCGAGGAAGGTGCGCCCGTCGAACTTGCTCGGGTTCTCGGCAAGCCGGCGGCGCAGCTCGCCGAAGTAGCACACGCGGATATCGGTGCCGACGTTGATCTTGCACACCGCCATGGACGCCGCCCTGCGCAGCATCTCCTCGGGAATGCCGATCGCCTCCGGCATCTGCCCGCCGTACTTATTAAAAATATCCAGCCGGTCGCGGGGAACGGAGGACGCGCCGTGCAGCACCAGCGGGAAGCCGGGCAGCTTCTGCTGGATCTCCTCCAAAATGTCGAAGCGGAGCTGCGGCTTCTGCCCGGGCTTGAACTTGTACGCGCCGTGCGCCGTGCCGATGGCGATGGCGAGGCTGTCGATCCCCGTGCGGGAGACGAACTCGATCACGTCGTCCGGGTGGGTGAAGCGACCGTATTTGTCGTCCACGTTGATATCGTCCTCGATGCCGGCAATGGCGCCCAGCTCGCCTTCGACCACGACGCCGCGGTCGTGCGCGTACGCCACGACCTCCTTCGTCAGCGCGATGTTCTGCTCGAACTCCTGCGCCGACGCGTCGATCATAACGGAGGTGAATCCGTTGTCCACGCACGCGCGGCACAGCTCGGGGCTTTTGCCGTGGTCGAGGTGGATCGCGATGGGGATGTCGCACTCCTTTGCCGCGGCCTCCGCCGCGGCGCGGACGTACGCCGGGTGGATGAACTTGAGCGCGCCCTCGCTGAACGCGACGATCACGGGCGACCTCGCGCCGGCCGCGCCCGCGAGCACGCCCTGCATGACGTCGATGTTGTCGACGTTGAACGCGCCGATCGCATACCCGCCCTCGTAGGCCTTTTTGAACATTTCCTTTGTCGTTGTCAACGCCATTTTGCACTACCTCCGAAAAACGATTTGCCAAAAATTACTTTAGCATTGTAACGCAACAGAGCCGCGCTGTCAAGGAAATTGGCTGACCTGCCCAAAATTTTTTGCTATTTTTCAAAAGCTTCTTCGCACTTTCGACAACGCGCCGCCCATATTGTCCCCGCCGTCCCGAGGCTTCGTATGCCGCCGCGCCGCGTCCGGAGCGCCGCCGCCGCGTTTTTTGGGCTTTACAAATCCCGCGCTTTCGGGTAAGATGCGAAAGATAGCGTCATTTGACCGCATGGGATTTGGAAAGGAAAGAACGCACATGGATGAAAAACGCGCGCAATGGGGCAGCAAACTCGGCTTTATTCTCGCCGCCGCCGGCTCCGCGGTCGGTCTCGGAAACATTTGGAAATTCCCCGGCAAGGCCTTTGAGGGCGGAGGCGGCGCGTTCCTGCTGATGTATCTGCTGATCGTCCCGCTGATCGGTATGCCGGCGATGCTCTCCGAGCTTGCCGTCGGCCGCGCCAGCCAGGCAAACGTTGTCGACTCGTTCCGCAGGCTCGGCCACAAGGGCTACACCTGGGTCGGCTGGATGGGCTGGGCCGTCGCGTTCCTCATCACCTGCTACTACTCGCACGTCGGCGGCTGGGTGCTGCGCTACGTCGTGAGCTACGCCGTCGAGCCGGGAAAGGTCTACGGCGACCCGCTGGGTTACTTCTACGGTATGCTCGGCTACGCTCCCGCGTCCGGCGTCACGTTCCTGCCTTGGGCGGCGCTCGTTTTTGCCTTTCTCTTCATGGCGGTGTGCGCCTTCGTCATCATCAGGGGCGTGCAGGGCGGCATCGAAAAGTTCAACAAGATCGGAATGCCGGCGCTGTTTCTCATTCTCGTCGTCCTGCTCATCCGCGCCGCCACGCTGCCCGGCTCGGGCGAGGGCCTCAAATATATGTTCTCGATCGACGCGGGCAAGGTCACGCCGCAGACCTTTCTCATCGCGCTCTCGCAGGCGTTTTATTCGCTCTCGCTCGGTATGTCCATCATGGTCACCTACGGCTCGTATCTTCCGAAGGAAGAGAACATCGCGAAAAATACCTTTCTCGTCTGCACGATGGACACGCTGGTCGCCGTCATCGCGGGCTTCATCGTGATCCCCGCCGTGTTCGCGACCCTCGGCCCCGACGGCGTCGGCAAGGGCGGCGGCTTCGCCTTCGTTTCGCTCGCGGGCGTGTTTGAGCATACGCCCGGCGGCGCGTTCTTCGGGTTCCTGTTCTATCTGCTGCTGCTGTTCGCGGCGCTCACGTCCACGGTCTCGCTGATCGAGGGCATCGTCGCCTTCCTGACCGAGCGTATGCGCTGGAAGCGCACGCCCACGACCGTCGTCACCTGCGCGGCGATGTTCCTCATCGGCTGCCTTTACACCTGCTCGCAGGCGGCGTTCCCGCTCAAGGGCGTCTGGTTCGATTTTGCCAACGGTGTCACCTTCCCGCCGCTTTGCGACGCGATGGAGTTTTTGACCGACCGCATCATGATCCCGCTGTGCGCCCTCGGCACCTGTGTGTTCGTCGGCTGGTCCTGGAAGCCGGAGAGCGCCGTCGCCGAGGCGGAGCGCTGCGGCGTCAAATTCCGGCTCGTCAAGGCGTACGGTTTTCTCATCAAGTTCGCCGCGCCCGCCGCGATCGTCGTGATCCTCGCCGTGAGCCTCTTCACCGGCACGACGCTGAGCTGAAGTGCGGGGATTCCGCCGCGCTTTTCAAGGAAACATTAGACATTTCCGCCGCGCCGTGGTATCATGGGCGCGTGAAAGAATACAGGGAGCGCTCTCCCGCGAAAGGGCTGGTCATCCGTGAACGACACCCGCAGCGAGTCCGAACTCAATTACCACGCGATCAAGGTCATCGGGCACAGGAACCCCGACACCGATTCCATCTGCGCCGCCATCGCCTACAGCCGCCTCAAAAACATCATTGACCCCGCGCACCCCTGCAAGCCCTGTCGGGCGGGGCAGCTGAACCGGGAAACGAGCTTCGTGCTGGAGCGCTTCGGCGCGGAAGCGCCGCAGCTCTACACCGACGTCAGCCCGCAGGTGCGCGACGTGGACATCCGCGCGGCGGAGGGTGTGGACGGCGAGATGAGCCTGCGCCGCGCGTGGAACAGGATGCGCGACCAGAACCTCGACACGCTCTGCGTGATCGACGGCGCGCGCAACCTCAAGGGCCTCATCACGGTCAAGGACGTCGCCACCGCGAACATGGACGTGCAGGATAAATACATCCTCGCCAAGGCGGGCGCAAGCTATGAAAACGTCATCGACACCGTGAACGGCACGGTGCTCGTCGGCGACCCGACGGGCAAGGTCGTCGAGGGCGGCATCGTCATCGGCTCCGGCAGCGTCGAGCAGATGGAGCGCTCCATCAACAAGGGCGACGTCGTCATCGTCAGCAACCGCAGCGACAGCCAGCTTGCCGCCATTGAGATGGAGGCGGGCTGCGTTGTGGTGTGCGCGGGCGCGGCGGTCTCCAAAACGATCCGGATGCTGGCGGAGGAGAAGGGCTGCCTGATCGTCGGCACGCCGAACAACACCTACGTTTCGGGCCAGATCATCTCGCAGGCGGCGCCGATCCGCTACTATATGCTCACCGAAGGGCTGATGACCTTCAACCTCAACACGCCCGTGGAGGCGGCGACAAAGCTCATGGCGAGCGTCCGCCACCGCTACTTCCCCGTCCTCGACGACGACGGGACGTACCTCGGCGTGCTCTCCCGCCGCAACCTGCTGAATCTGCGCAAAAAGCAGCTCATCCTCGTCGACCACAACGAGAAATCGCAGGCCGCCGAGGGGCTGGAGGAGGCGGAGGTGCTGGAGATCATCGACCACCACCGCATCGGCTCGCTGGAGACGGACAACCCGGTCTATTTCCGCAATATGCCCGTGGGCTGCACCTGCACGATCATTTACCAAATGTATCAGGAAAACGGCGTCGAGATCGACAAGTCCACCGCGGGGCTGATGCTCTCGGCGATATTGTCGGACACGCTGATGTTCCGCTCGCCCACCTGCACGCCGCTCGACGAGCGCGCCGCGCGCGAGCTTGCCGCCATTGCGGACGTCGAGCTGGAGTCCTACGCCGGCGAGATGTTCGAGCACGGTGGCGACATCAGCGGCGAGACCGCGGAGCAGATCTTCGGCACCGACTACAAGGTGTTCGCCAGCGGCAATTTCCATTTCGGCGTCGGGCAGGGCAGCTACATGAGCGAGAAGAACCGCCGCTCCGCCGAGGCGCTGGTCGGCCCCTATCTGGAAACGGCGCGCAAAAAGCAGGGTCTCGATTACGTCTTTTATATGTTCACCGACGTGCTGGGCAGCTCCAGCGACCTGCTGATGGCGGGCGCGGACGCGGCGCGGATCGTGGAGCGCGCGTTCGGCGCGGCCGTCGAAAACGGCATGGCGGTGCTGCCCGGCGTGCTCAGCCGCAAAAAGCAGCTTGTCCCGTCGCTGATCGACGCGCTCAAGCACGGCACGGAGTGAGGGTACGCCGATGCGCTTCATCCGGGAGCATTTCAAGACCATCGCCTCCATCCTCATCATCCTGATCCTGCTGGAACTGGTCGTCGTGGGACACATGCTCGGCCAATTCCGCGAAAATTACCTCAGCGGCGAGGAGGCGCTTTCCATCGCGCTGGACGACGCGCGGCTCGGCGCGGACGCGCGCGAGGGCGCGAAGATCGCTCTGAAGCACAAAAGCGGCAGGGCCTGGTATCGCGTCGAGCTGAAGGCGGGCGGCGCGTCCTACGTCTACGAGGTGGACGCTGAGACGGGCGCGATCCTCTCCGCGCGCGCGGAATGAGCAGGGGCAAAAAAGCAAAACGAGGCGGAACAAAATCATCGCTTGTTCCGTCTCATTTTATATCAGCCGCATCGGGCTCTTATCATTTTATCAAAAAACGGAGGGGATCTTATGCATCGTTTGCTTGCCGTACTTCTCACCGCGGCGCTCGCCGCCGCGCTCGCTCTGCCCGCCATGGCGGCGCCGGAGAGCGCCGACGCCCGCCTCGCGCGGGTCACGCAGACCGTCAAGGACGTTCTGGCGCTGGACACGGAGGCGTTCACCGACTTTTACGGCGACGTTTCCGAGCAGGAGCTCGGCACCGTCTGGAGCCTGCGCTGGAGCGGCGACGGCGTCTCGCTGAACGTCGAGGCGCTGGACGACGGCACGGTCGTCGGCCTCTGGCGCAGCGACGGCGAAGCGATCTACCGCCCGAACGCCGGCGGCGGCCTGCCGACGCTTCCCAAGCGGGACGGCGCCGCGGCGAAGGTGGCCGCGGAGGCGTTCCTCGCCCGCGTGCTGGACGCGAAAACGGAATCCGTCGTCCTCGGCGAGCCGGCGGGCGGCGGGCGCATCGGCGGCGACTCGCTCTACTTCTCCGGCAGGATCCTGCTCAACGGGCTTCCCTCCCCGCTGAACTATTCCGTCACGGTGCGCGGCGGCGACAACGAGGTGACCTCCTTTCACCGCGACGCGCCCGCGAACAGCTTCCTCGGCAGCATCCCGTCCGCGTCGCCCGCGGTCTCCCGCGACGCCGCCGCCGAGGCGCTCAAGGGCACGCTGAAGCTGGAGCTGGTCTACGTCAGCGACGAGAACGACGCCTCCCGCGCCGTGCTGCGCTACGTTCCGAAGGAGCAGGAAACGCGCTGGGTCGACGCGCAGACCGGCGCGCTGGTCTCCCCCTCGGACGAGCTGTTCTTCTCCGGCTCCACGAACGACGCCGACACCCCCGCCGCCGCGGAATCGGCGAAGCTGGCGCGGGGGCTGACGCAGGCGGAGCTTGCGGGCGTCGAGAAGCTGGAGGGCGTGCTCGACAGCGCCGCGCTGGACGCGCTGGTGCGCCAGGAGAGCGCCTACGGGCTGGACGGCTGCGCCGTCGCCTCCGCCGATTACCGTCTCGTCAAGGGCGACGCGGGCAAGGAGGACACGGTGCTCTGCACCCTCCGCTACGCGGCGCCGCGGGAGGAGGACGGCTTTGCCGCCGGGCACACCTTCACCGTCGACGCGCGCACCGGCGCGGTGCAGAGCCTGTACTCCAACGGCCGCTGGGACAAGGAGCGCGCAAGCGCCGTCTCCGCCGCCGCGGCGCAGCAGGCCGCCGAGGCGTTCCTCGCCCGTTTCACGCCCCACGCCGGCGAATTCGCGCTCTACGGCTCGGACGACCGCACCGGCGACGGCGCGCCGTTCTACGGCTTCACCTTCGCCCGCCGCGTAAACGGCTGCTTCTTCCCCGAAAACGCCTGCGCGATCCAGATCGACCGCATGACCGGCGCGGTCGCCGGCGTGAGCCTCGCCTATGACGAAAAGATCGCCTTCGACGGCACAGCGGGCGTCGTTTCCGAAGCCGCCGCGCTGGACGCGTGGATGGGCACCTACGACGTCACGCTCGCCTACCGGGCGCTGCCGAAGGAGCTGAGCGCCGACGTTCCCGCCGAGGCAAAGCTGATCGACCTGGGCTACACCCGCTTCCGCACGCTCTTTTTGAGCTACGGTCTGGAGCGCGAGGCGTGGGTCCCCGGCATTGACGCCAAGACCGGCAAGCCCGTCGAGACGGCGCGGGACGCGGGCGAGATCGCCTATTCCGACGTTGCCGGACACTGGGCGGCGGCGGAGATCGGCGCGCTCGCGGCGTACGGCGTCGGCTACGCGGGCGACAGCTTCCGTCCCGACAAGCCCCTCACCCAGTGGGAGCTCGTCGCGCTGCTCGCCTCCGTGCGCGGCCTGCGGCTCGACCCCGAAAACGCCTCGCGGGAGGAGCGGGACAACGCCTACGGCGTCGTTTACGACATGGGCGCGCTGACGCGCGCGCAGCGCAGCGACGACGCGGCGCTCACCCGCGGCGCGCTGGTGCGCTGCCTGCTCGACGCCGCCGGCTTCGGCGCCGTCGCGCGGCTGCGGGGCATCTTCACCTGCTCGTACGCCGACCGCGCGGACATCCCCGCCGCTGACCTCGGCTACGCCGCGCTGGCGCAGGGGCTGGGCCTCGCCGCGAACGAGCGCTTCGACGGCGGCGCGGCGGCCTCCCGCGCCGCGGCCGCGGTGATGCTCTACCGCCTGATGACGCGGGAAGGATAACAAAGCGAAAAAGAAGGGTCTGCCAAACGGCAGGCCCTTCCTTTTTTGCGCTGTTTTCCGCTCTTATTTGCTCTGGCTCCCGATCAGGTCGCAGGAGCGGCCCGCCCGCAGGACGTAGCTTTCGAGGTTGTGGTCCAGCAGGTCGCGCAGGCGGCGCGAAAGCGCCATGACCTTCACGACGTCCACGCCGGTCTCCACGCCCATCTCGTCGCACATGTGGATCACGTCCTCGGACGAGACGTTGCCCGCCGCGCCCGGCACGAACGGGCAGCCGCCGAGGCCGCCGAACGAGCTGTCGAACCGGGTCATGCCCGCCTCCATCGCCGCGATGATGTTTGCGACCGCCATGCCGCGGGTATTATGGAAGTGCAGCCACCACGACGCCTGCGGATATTTCTCCAGCACGTGCGCGCACAGGTCGCCCACCTGGTTTGGCACCGCCATGCCCGACGCGTCGGAGAGCGAGATCTCCGTGATGCCGACCTTCAGATACGCCTCGATGATGGCGTCCACGTCCTCCACGGGCGTGCGCCCCTCCCACGGGGAGGCGAAGGGCATCGAGATGGAGCCGGAGATGGCGATGCCGTTGGCGGCCGCCGCCTCGACGCAGCCGGCAAAGCCCGCGACGCTCTCCTCCGGCGTCATGTTGAGGTTCTTGAGGTTGTGCGCTCGGCTGGCGGAGACGTTGAGCTTGACCTTTTTGCAGCCGCAGTCGATCGCGCGCTGCACGCCGCGCAGATTCGGGATCAGGGCGCGCAGCTCGACGCCCGGCACGTCGCCGACGCGCTTGTACACCTCGTCGGTGTCCGCCATCTGCGGCACCGCCTTCGGGTGCATGAACGAGCCGACCTCGATGACCTTGTAGCCCGCGTCGATCAGCCCCTTGAGCAGCTCCACCTTTTCGTCCGTGGAGAGGATCGTCTTTTCGTTTTGCAGCCCGTCGCGAAGCCCCACCTCGCAAAGCGTAACGGAGGACGGCAGTTTCATGGCGCATTGCTCCTTTCAAGCTTGGTTTGATTGAATTTTCCCATGCTTCTATATTAGCCGCCGCGGGGCGCGAGAATCCAATAGAAATTTTCAATTCATCAATAGATTGCGACGCGGCTTTTGGCTAGGTCAACCAAAAAAAACGCGCAAAACCGTTTGAAAGAAAGTCCGATTTTGTCACTTTTTGATTTATGCATAAAAATAATGAATCCATGAAAATATGGCATTAGACTTGTTGGGCAGAATACCCTAAAATCAGGCCAAGCAAGGCAAAAAAATCAATTACCTGCATAAATTTTGAGAACAGGAGGAGCCCCCATGAAAGTTGACATCAACACCAAATTCATCACTCTGATCGGCACGCCCCTGAGCCAGTCCTTCGCGGCGCGGATGCAAAACGCAGGCTATGAATCCGCCAATTATAACATGGTTTATTTCTATAGCGAGGTCGGCAACGACCATCTGCGCGAGGCGATCGACGCGGTGCGCTACATGCCCGCCTTCGCCGGCTGTGCCGTCACGAAGCCGAACAAGGTCGAAGTGATGCGCTATCTCGATGATTATGACCCCCTGTGCAAGAAGATGGGCTCGTCCAACACCGTCGTCAAGACGGCGGAGGGCAAGCTGATCGGCTACAACACCGACGGCTACGGCGCGCTGCGCTCTCTCAAGGAGGAGCTGGGCGAGCTCAAGGGCAAGGTGATGTTCAGCTTCGGCGCCGGCGGCACGGGCCGCAGCGTCTGCTTCGAGCTGGCGAACGCGGGCGCGAAGCGGATCTACATCTGCTCCCGCTCCGGCGCCTGCGAGGAACTGTGCGCGGAGCTGGAGAAGTATTACCCCGGCGTTTGCGTGCCGGTGCGCGCCGCCAACGAGGAGGCCGTCGCCAAGGCGCTCGACGAGACCGACATCGTGCTCAACCTCTCCGGCGCGGGTATGCGCGGCAAGGAGGAGGCGACCTGCGTCGACAAGAAGTACCTCAAGCCGGAGCACATCTGCTTCGACGCGACCTACAATCCCCCCGAGACGCGTTTCCTGCGCGAGGCGCGCGAGGTCGGCTGCAAGACGATCAACGGCCTTGACATGTCGCTTTATCAGGGCCTTCGCCAGATCCAGCTCTGGACCGGCGGCGAATGCGCCCCGCTCGACGCCATGCGCAAGGAGCTGATGACCATTATGTCCGAGCAGAAGTAACGGAAAAAGAAAGAATGGAGGAAGCTGCTTGAAAGTTCTGAAATGGCTGGATGAGCACTTTGAAGAGGCGATTCTGGTCGTTCTTCTGGTCCTCATCTCCTGTATCGAGCTGATACAGGTCATCTACCGCAACCTGCCCTTTGTCGACGCGCTGACCTGGCCGGAGGAATTCTGCCGCTTCGCGTGGATCTGGAGCGTGTTCCTCTCGCTGCCGTTCACGATCCGCAAGGGCAGCATGCTCCGCGTGAGCGTTCTGGTCGACATGCTGCCGCAGGCGGTGCGCAAGATCGTCAACATCCTCATCGACCTCATCAACGCCGTCGTGATGGCGGTGCTGTTCCGCTACTCCCTCGACGTGGTCTCCAAGATCCGCGAGAGCGCGGAGGCTTCCCCGGCGATGACCTGGCCGATGTGGATCGTCTACAGCATCATGCTGCTCGGCTTCGGGCTGGGCGCGGTGCGCGGCGTGCAGATGGCGGTCATCCACGTGATGCATTTCAACGAGAAGGAGCTCACCACGCTGGAGCAGACCATGGCGGACGCCGCCGAAGAGGCGGAGGCCGGCAAGCGGGCGGAAGGAGGCGAGGCGTAAATGGCAAGCGCGGCGTTACTGGTATTCATCGTCTTCCTCGTCGGCATCGCCGTGTCGATCCCCATCGGCACGTCCATGGTGCTCGGCTCCCTCGCGCCGATCCTGCTCATGGGCAAGGGCGGCTCGATCGTGCAGGTGCTCAACAACACCTTCTCCGGCGCGAACTCCACGCCGATCCTCGCCGTGCCGCTGTTCATCCTCGGCGGCGTCATCATGGCGGAGGGCGGCATCTCCCGCAGGCTGTTCAACTTCTTCGCCTACTTCGTCGGGCGCATCCCCGGCGGCGTGCCCTGCGCGGTCATCCTGACCTGCCTGTTCTACGGCGCGATCTCCGGCTCCGGTCCGGCGACCACCGCGGCGGTCGGCTCGATGTGCATTCCGTTCATGGTCTCGCTCGGCTATGAGCGGAGGTGGAGCGCGGGCCTCATCGCGGTGGCGGGCGGCCTGGGCGTCATCATCCCGCCGTCGATCCCCTTTGTGCTCTATTCTCTGGCGACGGGCGTCTCCACGGGCAACCTGTTCCTCGGCGGCATCCTGCCCGGCATCCTGATCGGCGTTTTCATGATGGCCTACGCGGTGTTCTACTGCAAGACCAAGGGTGAGAACCGCGCCCTGATCGACGCCAAGATGCGGGATCTCAAGGGCAGCGGGTTCTGGACGCTGTTCAAGGAGAGCTTCTGGGCGCTGATGTGCCCGATCATCGTGCTCGGCGGCATCTACGCCGGCTTCGTCACCCCGACCGAGGCGGCGGTCATCTCCGTGTTCTACGCGCTGATCGTGTCGCTTTTCATCTATCGCTCCATCTCGTTCAAGGACCTGCTGCCGATGCTCTGCTCGTCCGTCAGGACCTACGG
Organism: Oscillospiraceae bacterium; assembly: GCA_902779695.1. GTDB lineage: Bacteria > Bacillota > Clostridia > Oscillospirales > Oscillospiraceae > Hominicoprocola. The sequence goes on from CACZCL010000058.1 coordinate 10,802, forward strand.
CGGGCTTGCGTTCGTGCTGGCGTTCGCCACGGCGTTCGGCCGCGTGCTGTCCCTGACGAAGGCGACCAAGACCGTCACCGACTTCATCACCAACAACTTCCACTCCGGCTGGACGGTGCTCTCCGTGCTGGTGATCGTGTTCCTGCTGCTCGGCATGGTCATGGACACCGGCCCCGCGATCATCATTCTCGCCCCCGTGCTGCTGCCGGCGGTACAGGCGCTGGGCGTGGACGACGTCCACTTCGGCGTCATCCTCGTCTGCTGCCTCTCCATCGGGCTTGCGACGCCGCCCTTCGGCCTCGACCTCTTCGTGGCGGGCAATCTGTCCGAGGAGCAGCCCATGGCGGTGGCGAAGAAGGCGGTGCCCTTCATCGTCGCGTTCCTGATCGCGCTTATGCTCATCACCTACGTCCAGTGGTTCTCCACGGCGCTGGTGCCGGGACACTGAACCCGTTCGTCCCATCCCGTCATAGTTTTCGCCCGCAAGGGCGTAACGAAATTAAAAAAATGGAGGAAAAAGACCCATGAAAAAGTTTCTTGCGATCCTGATGGCTCTGGTTATGACCCTCGCGCTCGCCGCCTGCGGCGGCGGCTCTTCCGCCCCCGCGGCCTCCGCGCCCGCGGCGTCGGCCCCCGCCG
>CACZCL010000059.1 GCA_902779695.1 Oscillospiraceae bacterium
GCTCTGCGGGCTGACGACCGCGCTCGCGGCGTTGTCCGTGCCCGTCGCCAGCTCGCCGCCCACGGGCGCATACGCCTCGCCGGTCTTGACGACGACCGTATTGCGCGTGCCGTCAAAGGCGACGCTGAACTGCGAGCCGGTGCCGTTGAGCAGCATCGCGAGGTCGCGGAGCTTGAAGTAGTTGGTGCCGTCGATGTTGTAGATCTCAGTCTCCTTCGCCGCGCCGTTGACGGCGAGCTTCTGCGGGGAGAGGACGACCGTGGGCTTCTCCGCGGGCGCGGGCGGCGTCGCGGACGCCGCGCCGCCGTAGATCGCAATGACGTTGTTGAGTCTGCGCCCGGCGCTTGTCAGCATTTTGCCGTTCGCCCAGAGCATCGAGGACGCGCCGCCGTCGAGCAGCATGGCGTCCGTCGCCCCTTGGGAGAGCAGATACTCCGTGACCTGCTTGGGGCTTGCGGTGCAGGTGCCGAGGGTCAGGCGTCCGTCGGGCAGGAGCGCGGCGAAAGTGCGCTGCGCCACGGCGGTCTCGGAGACCTTCTGATCCGCCAGATAGCCGAAGCGGCTGTTTTCGGCGAAGACGTTTTTCCCGTCATGCAGCAGCCAGGGGCCGCAGGAGACGGCGGTCGTCACCTCGTTCCACGCGCTCTTGTCAAACACCGTTTTGAACGTGACCGCCGCGCCCACGTCCGGAAGATGATGGTACAGATTTTTTCCGCACACGAAGTAATACGTATCCGGCGCGCAGAGCATCTTGCCGGAGCTGAGGATCTCCGTGACCCTGCCGCCCACGATCTTCGCGACCTTCGCGCTCGCGGGCACGGGCAGATCGGCGCCCGCCTCGGGCGTAAAGAGCAGAAGGGAATTCGGCTCGGGGTAATAGTAGTTGACGCCCCAGGTCGGCACCTGCTTGCCGTCGTATTCGACGTAGAGCGTGACGCCGACCTCGTCGATCAGCGCCCTGCCGTCCGCGGTAAAGCCGAGGTAGATGGCGGTCTGGTCGCCGGCGCCGCCGTTGATGACCGTGCCGCCCCGGATCAGATTGACCTGGCAGCGGGGCGCCTTGCCGTAGCCCTCCTCGGGCGTGCGCTCATAATAGGCGTTGAAGAAGCCGCCGTTGACCGCGGCGATCAGGTCTCCCTGCGCGCCCGCCGCGGCGACGATGTCCGCGGCGCTCTGGTCCTTGCTGATGCTGCCCTGCGCGAGCGCGACGTCCGCCGTCGCGCCGCGCAGATCGACGGTGACGGTCGTCGCGGTTCTGCCGCCGATGGTGCCGCCGCCGGTCTCCGCCGCGGCGGCGGAGGCAAAGCCGCAGCACAGGCAGGCGCAGCAGAGCGCGAGAGCGAGGAATCGTTTCATGGCAGGAGCCTTCTTTCCTGAAAATGAGCGAAAATATGCCGTTTAATCTTTATAATAGCCGCTTTGCGGCTATTATACCGCAGGCGCGCAGCGCCGTTGCGGTATATGCGGTTTAATCCGTATAATAGCCGCTTTGCGGCTATTATACCACCCTGCCGGGAAAAAGCAAGGGTTGAAAACCGTCTGCGATCTGGTATATGATACCAATAAAATCGGGGCCGGCGGAGCCGTCTCCGTGCTTGGAGGAGGATTCATGAAAACAACACTCGTGATCATGGCGGCGGGCATGGGCTCGCGCTACGGCGGCAGCAAACAGGTCGACGGGCTCGGCCCGAACGGCGAGATCCTGATGGAATACTCCGCTTACGACGCGATCCGCGCGGGGTTTTCCAAGATCGTGTTCATCATCAAGCCGGATATGAAGGACTTGGTGGAGGAGCTGTGCGGCAGGCGCATCGCGCGCGCGAGGGCGAACGACGGCTCGCCCGTCGAGGTAGCCTACGCGTTTCAGGATTTCTCCAGCATCCCGTCGTGGTATACTATCCCCGACGGGCGCACGAAGCCCTTCGGCACCGCGCACGCCGTGCTTTGCGCCCGTGACGTCGTCCACGAGCCCTTTGCCGTGATCAACGCGGACGATTATTACGGCGTCGACGCCTTTCGCACGATCTATGGCGAGCTGGTCGCTCTTCCGGAGCGCGGCAGGGCGACGATGGTGGGCTACCGCGTCGACAAGACGGTGAGCGAGCACGGCACGGTCACGCGCGGCGTGTGCCACACCGAGGACGGCAGGCTCACGAAGATCGTCGAGACCTTCAAGATCAAGCTTTACCCGAACGGCGACATCCGCGATATCGAAAACGGGGAGGACAGCCCCCTCATTCCGCCCGATACGCCGGTTTCCATGAATTTCTGGGGCTTTACGCCGTGGATATTCGAAAAGCTGGAGGCGTTTCTCACTGAATTTCTCAAGAGCCTCGCACCCGACAACGTAAAGGGCGAGGCGCTTCTCCCGACCATGATCGGCGAGCTGATCGACCGCGGCGAGCTGGAGGTCTCCGTGCTGCATTCGGGCGCCCGCTGGTTCGGCATGACGTATCGGGAGGATAAGCCCGCCGTACAGGAGGAGCTGCGCCGGCTGCACGCGTCCGGCGTGTATCCGCAGCGGCTCTGGGATTGATTTCCGCGCCTTTGGGCAAACTATTCCCGCGCGAAGCGGTATTCGCGCGGGGAGGTGATGGCTTTGACCGACAGGCACAAAGAAGAAACGGCGGACGCCCTGAAGGCGCAGGCGCGCTTCGGGCAGCCCGAGGACGTGAGCGACCTGCTCAACCGGTACGGCACCTATAACATCCAGCCGACGAACGAGCAGGAGAACCCGTTTCCCGCCATTGCGCAGGGGCTGCCCAAGGCGTGGCGCGGCAGGGAGGTCACGAAGGAGGAGCTGGAGCGGCTTTCCTAAGCGGCGCGCACTTGCCGAAAAAGTTGGAAAAACGGGATATCACGCGAAAAAGTCTCTGCCGCGGCAGAGACTTTTTCATACCCTAACGGCAGAAATCATCGGGAAAGACCGAGAAAGGCGGTGCTTTTCCTATCAGTCTGCCGCGATTCATCAAAATGGACAGAAAACGAGGCAGCCGCGGCGCGCCGCCCGCGGGGCGCGGCGCGCCAAAAAGCGCGGAAACAAGCGGCTTGCGGCGCGCAACGGCAGCGCCGCCGTTCGGAGACGCGCCAAGCCGGCGGAGAGCGCCGCGGCGGCAAAAATCGCGGCACGGCGGGAAGGGCGGCGGAGACAGAAAAGGGCGTCATTTCTGAAAGACCGAGGCGGAACGGTGAAAACCGTTCGTTCCGCCGCCCGTCAAGCCTCCCGCGGCAGTTTTGCCGTTTTGGTGCGATTTCCGCGTCGGGCTTCGGCGGCGGGAGGGAACAGAAAGCCGCGCCTTCCGCGTTCGACCGGCCGCCGCTTTCGGAGCGAGGCGGCTCGCCGCGCGTCTCGCGGCACGGGCCGGAGCCGGAGCCGGCTGCGCGGCGAAAGAAAAGAAAACTCCCCGCAAAGCCGCTGATACAGCGGCTTTGCGGGGAGTTGCGGCGTTTCGGGGGCGGCGCCGGCGAGACGCCTTGGCGCGCAAAGCGTCAGGATAACAGACGCCGCGACGCCTGCCGTGTCTTGAAACAGGCGGAAACAAGGCGTTCCAAAACAGTAAACCATAAAATAGGAATAGGTTTACGAATCAGCCTGCCGCAATCGGAGAGAGAAACGGTTGCGAGAGCTTCCGGAGCGTCAAAAATAGAAAGCGAGCATTGCTGGGTCTATCTATCGTGAGTGAAGAACCGGAGTGCCGCAAATGATAAATCTATCAAAATCCGCGCAATTCTGCGAAGTAAGTCCGCAGAAAACACAAGATGTTGTTCCATTCGATTAAAAAAGCACAATATATATGATAGACTTATGATAATAATAAACGAAGGAATCGTTTTGAGGCGGTGTGACACAGGCAGACTGAACCTACAGAAAAAGAAGCAGGCGGCTCATTTTGCCGCCTGCTTCATGGAAAGCGCGATGCGTTTTTTCTTCTCATCCACCTCAAGCACGACCAACTTGACAACGTCGCCGACAGCGACGACCTCGCTGGGGTGCCGGATGTAGCGTGTGCTGACCTGCGAGATATGCACCAGCCCGTCCTGATGAACGCCGATATCGACGAACACGCCGAAATCGACGACGTTGCGCACGGTGCCGCTGAGCGTCATGCCGGGCTTGAGATCCTTGATCTCCAGCACGTCGGTGCGCAGGATCGGCGGCGGCAGCTCGTCGCGGGGGTCGCGCCCCGGCTTTTGCAGCTCCCTGGCGATGTCCAGCAGCGTCGGCACACCGACGCCGCACGTCTCCGCCGCTTTCTGCGCGCCGTATGCCTCCAGCCGCGCGCCGACGTCCGGGAGACTGCCCTGCCGCAGCGCCGCGTCGTCATAGCCGAGCAGGGTGAGCAGCTTTTTCGCGGCGGCGTAGCTCTCCGGGTGGACGCCGGTGTTGTCCAGAACGGTCTCGCTCTCCGGCACGCGCAGGAAGCCGGCGCACTGCTCGAACGCCTTGGGGCCGAGCTTCGGGACCTTGCGCAGCTGGGCGCGCGAGGTAAAGGCGCCGCTTTCCTCCCGATAGGCGACGATGTTGCGCGCGGTGGCGGCATTGAGCCCCGACACGCGTTCCAGCAGGGGAACGGAGGCGGTGTTCACGTCGACGCCGACCGCGTTGACGCAATCCTCCACCACATGGTCCAGCGTTTCACCGAGGCGCTTTTGCGGCATATCGTGCTGATACTGTCCCACGCCGATCGCCCTGGGGTCGATCTTCACCAGCTCCGCAAGCGGGTCCTGCAGCCGCCTTGCGATGGAAATTGCGGAGCGGAGATTTACGTCATAGTCGGGGAACTCCGCCGCCGCGAGCTTTGACGCGGAGTATACCGAGGCGCCCGCCTCGTTGACGATCATGTAGCTGATCCCGCCGCCCGCTTCCGCGATCAACTCCACCGTCGCCTGCTCCGTTTCGCGGGAGGCGGTGCCGTTCCCGATGGCAATGCACTCGACCTTGTGGCGCTCCGCCAGCGCGCGAAGCGTGTCGATCGCCTGACGGCGGCGCTTGTCGCCCTGTGTGAGATAGACGACGGCGGTGTCGAGCACCTTGCCCGTCGGGTCGACAACCGCGACCTTGCAGCCGTGGGCGTAGCCCGGATCAAGCCCCATCGTGACGCGCCCCTTGACGGGCGGCTGCATCAGCAGCGGGCGGAGGTTCAGCGCGAACATCCGGATCGCGCCCTCGGACGCGGCGTCGGTCAGATCGGAGCGCAGCTCGCGCTCCAGCGACGGGCCGAGCAGACGGTCGTAGGCGTCCTCGCAGGCGGCGCGCAGAAAAGCGCCCGCTTCGCCGCCGCCGCTTGCGAACGCGGCGTAGACGGCGCTGAGGGCAAGGGCGCGGTCCGCCGCGGCGCCGACTTTGAGAAAGCCCTCCTTCTCGCCGCGGTTGAGCGCCAGCACCTGATGCCCCTGGATGCGCGGCACGGGCTGCACGAAATCGTAGTAAAGCCGGTAGACCGAGTCCGCCTCGCCCGCCGCGGACGAGCGGACAAAGCCCTTGCGGTGGTACAGCGCGCGGAGCGTTTTTCGCAGCGCCGCGTCGTCGGAGATGCGCTCGGCAATGATGTCGCTCGCGCCGGCGAGGGCGTCCTCCGCGCTCGCGACGCCCTTTTCCGCGTCGACGAAGCCCCGCGCCAGCGCCCGCAGATCCGCCGCGCCCGGCGCAAGGATCGCGTCGGCGAGCGGCTCCAGCCCCTTTTCCTTCGCCGCGGTCGCGCGCGTGCGGCGCTTGGGGCGGTAGGGGCGGTAGAGGTCCTCCACCTCCGAGAGCGTTTTGGCGTTGGCAATGGCGGCGGACAGCTCCTCGGTCAGAAGCCCCTGCTCCTCGATGGAGCCGCGCACCTGCGCGCGCCGCTCCTCCAGCGAACGCAGATAGGCAAGCCGATCCTCCAGCGCGCGCAGGGTCGTGTCGTCCATGGAGCCGTGCAGCTCCTTGCGATAGCGGGCGATGAACGGGATGGTGTTCCCCTCGTCGAGCAGGCGCACCACCGCTGCGACGTGCGCCTCGCTGCGGCCGAGTTCCGAGGCGATGGTTTGAATGATCGTTTCCATATAGTATCCTTCTTATCGAAAATTACTTATGGTATAACTTCTTCACCTCATACCTCGGCTCGCAGGTGACATGGATGCCGAGGCTCTTATAAAGCTGGATGTCCTCCTCGGAGATGATGACGCTGAAGTGCGCGTCGGCGCCGCGCAGCTTGCCAAGCTGCTGCTGCGCCAGCGACGCAAGCGGGTTCGTCAGGCCGGAGATCGCCAGCGCGAGCAGCACCTCGTCGGAGTGCAGGCGCGGGTTGTTGTGCCCGAGGTGACGCGTTTTCAGCTCGGAGATCGGCTTGATGACCTGGTCGGGAATGAGATCCAGCTCGTCGTTGATATTGCCCTCGACCTTGAGGGCGTTCATCAGCATTGCCGCCGCCGCGCCGAGCAGGGACGAGGTTTTGCCGGTGACAAGCCGCCCGTCGGGCAGGGTCATCGCCCCGGCGGGAGCGCCGGTCTCCTCCGCCTTTTCATTGGCGGCGGCATAGGCGGGGCAGAGGTCGGGCGTGACCTCCGCCTTCTGCATGACAAGCTCCAGCTTGCGCAGCTGCCCGTCGTCCGCCTCGCCGCGCGCGCGCGCCACCAGCGTGTTGTAGTAGCGCCGCAGGATCTCCATGCGCGACGCCTGCCGGCAGACGTCGTCGTCGACGATGCAGTTGCCCGCCATGTTGACGCCCATATCCGTGGGCGACTGATAGGGGCATTTGTTCTGAATGCGCTCGAAAATGGCGCGCAGGACGGGAAAGATCTCCACGTCGCGGTTATAGTTGACCGTGGTCACGCCGTACGCCTCCAGATGGAAGGGGTCGATCATGTTGACGTCGTTGAGGTCGGCGGTCGCCGCCTCGTAGGCGAGGTTGACCGGATGCGTGAGCGGGAGGTTCCAGATCGGGAAGGTCTCGAACTTCGCATAGCCGGCGGAAATGCCGCGCTTGGACTCGTGGTAAAGCTGGCTCAGGCAGGTCGCCATCTTGCCGCTGCCGGGACCCGGCGCGGTGACGACGACGAGGGAGTGCGAGGTCTCGATGTAGTCGTTTTTCCCAAAGCCCTCGTCCGAGACGATGTGCGCGACGTCCGAGGGATAGCCCGCGATGGGGTAGTGGCGGTATCTGCGGATGCCGAGGGCGTCCAGCCGCTTCAAAAAGGCGTCCGCCGCGCCCTGGGCGGCGTACTGCGTCACCACGATGCTGCCGACGTAAAGCCCCAGCGAGCGGAACGAATCCACAAGGCGCAGGCAGTCGTCGTCGTAGGTGATGCCGAGGTCGCCGCGCACCTTGTTTTTCTCGATATCGTTGGCGTTGACGGCAATGACGATCTCCACGTCGTCGCGCAGCTGCTGGAGCATATGCACCTTGCTGTCCGGGCGGAAGCCGGGCAGGACGCGGGAGGCGTGGAAGTCGTCGAACAGCTTGCCGCCGAATTCCAGATAGAGCTTGCCGCCGAACTGGGCGATCCGCTCGCGGATGCGCGCCGACTGGGTGGAGAGGTATTTGTCGTTGTCAAATCCAAGCTTCATGTCCATGCTACCCCATTTTCATTTATTTGGATACATTATAAAATAAGCCGCTTTGGAAAAAAAGGCTTGACATTTCCCTGCTCATGCGCTAACATAATTTATGCTCGCTTGCGCGGTTAGCTCAGCTGGTAGAGCACATGCTTGACGTGCATGGGGTCACAGGTTCGAGTCCTGTACCGCGCACCACGAAAATACCTGATTTCATCAAGAAATCAGGTATTTTTTGTAAACTTTATCAGCGGAAAACCACAGCAGGGGAGTGGGCTGCGCATGATCACGATTTATGGAAAGGGCGTGTCCGCCGGCATTGCGGCGGGGCCGCTCTGCTTTTTTCGGCACGCGAGGGCGGAGGTTACGCGCGGCGCCGCAGCGGATGCCGAAACGGAATGGAAGCGCTTTCGGGACGCGCGGGCGGCGGCGTCGGAGCAGCTCGGCGCGCTTGCCGAACGGGCGCGCGCAACGGCGGGCGACGAGGCGGCGCTGCTGTTTGAAACGCACCGGATGATGGCGGAGGACCCCGACTATGAGGAAGCCGTCGCGGAAGGCGTTCGCGGCGGTATGAGCGCCGAGGCGGCGCTTGCCGACGCGCGCGAGCGCTTCGCGGAGCAGTTTGCCGCCATGGACGACCCCTATATGCGTTTGCGCGCGGCGGACGTCCGGGACATCTCCGAGCGCATCCTCGCGATCCTGACCGGCGCCGCGCAGGGCGGGTTTGAGAGCGATACCCCCGTCATTCTCGCCGCCGACGATCTTTCCCCCAGCGAGACGATCCAGCTCGACAAGGGGAAAATCCTCGCCATCGTTACCGAGGGCGGCGCCGAGGTCAGCCACACGGCGATCCTTGCGCGCGCCATGGGCATCCCCGCTGTCGTCGGCGCCGGCGGCTGCCTTCGGGCGGCGTATGCGGGGCATGAGGCCATTGTCGACGGCGAGGACGGCACGGTGGTGCTGGACCCGGACGCGGAGACCCGCGCGCGCCTGGCGGAAAAGCGCGCGGAGCAGCTTCGGGAGCGGGAGCGCCTCGATCGGCTCCGCGGCGGGGCGAGCGTCACGAGGGACGGCAGGCGGGTGCGCATCTGCTGCAACGCCGGCGATCCCGGGGACGTCGCGGCGGCGCTCGCCAACGGCGGCGAGGGGATCGGCCTGTTCCGCAGCGAATTCCTCTATCTCGGCCGCGAGGCTTTCCCGTCCGAGGAGGAGCAGTTCGAGGCGTACCGGAAGGCGCTCTGCGCAATGGGGGACAGGGAGGTCGTGATCCGCACGCTGGACATCGGCGCGGACAAGCAGCTTGGATACTTCGCCCTTCCGCGGGAGGAGAACCCGGCGATGGGGAACCGGGGCCTGCGCGTCTGCCTGGACCGCCCGGATATCTTCCGCACGCAGCTGCGCGCGCTCTACCGCGCCTCGGCGTTCGGCAGGCTCGGCATCCTGCTTCCGATGGTCGCCAGCGTCTGGGAGGTCCGGGAGGCGAAAGAGCTCTGCGGGCAGGTCCGGCGGGAGCTTGCCGCCGAGGGCGCAGCCTTTGCGGACGACGTGCCGGTCGGCGTCATGATCGAAACGCCCGCGGCGGCACTTCTGAGCGACCGCCTGGCAAAGGAAGCGGACTTCTTCTCCTGCGGCACGAACGATCTGGCCCAGTACACGCTGGCGTGCGACCGTCAAAACGGCAATCTCGGCAGATTCTTCGACCCCCGCCACATCGCGGTGCTGCGGCTTTTGAAGCTGGTCGTCGACAACGCGCACAGAAACGGCGTCCGGGTCGGCATCTGCGGCGAGCTGGGCGCGGACCCGCAAATGACGGAAACGCTTCTCGCCATCGGCTTCGACGAGCTGTCGGTCCCGCCGAACCGCGTGCTGCCGCTGCGGCAAAGGGTGCGCGAGGCGGACGCCGCGCTCGCGCGCGCGAGGCTTCTGGACGAGCTGACGTATTCCTGATGCCAAAGCAACGGGAAAAACAAGGAAGCAGGGAGGCGTTCGCCTCCCTGCTTCCTTGTAACGGCATATCGCGAAATGGCGTCATATTGAAATGCATTATTGCAGAGTAGTATCAGAATTCCTCCAGCACCAGCGAGCCGTCAAAGCCGCTGATATTTATGGTGAAGCGCTTGACGGTGCCGTCCGGCGCGGTGTAGGATACGCCGCTGCTCGGAATGGTGCCGATGAAGGACAGCGTGACCTTGAGCGGGCGCTCCGGCGTCAGCGCGTCCTGCCGGTACGCCTCCTTCACGCCGAACTTCACCGCTCCGTCGTCGCTGATCGAATCCAGCGAGAGCGAGAGGAGCTTGAAATCCGTCACGGTCTCGCGGGCAGCAAACACGATCTGCGCCTGCGGCTCCTGCGCCTGCAGGACGAACTCGTCGTGATCGCCGAGCGCGGGCAGCAGATCCTCCGCCCACGCCGCGTAGACCTCGGACGTGTCGCCGCCGAAGAAGCCCTCCTCGTCCTCGACGTTGTACAGCCCGTAGAACGGCAGCAGCACGGGGCGCTCGTCCGGCGCCCAGGCGTTGGGCATGGAGATCCAGCTCACGAACTCATAGGGCAGAGCGCGCAGATACGAGCCGGGCAGGTACACCAAAATTTCCTTCGCGTTTTCCAGCCCGTAGGGGTACGAGGAGACGTAGCGCACCTCGTCGACGATCGTCTCATCCTCCATGGGGTCCTGCTTGAGCGAGAGCACCTCCATCGAATAGGTGTAGTCGTCCACGCGCTTCACGTTGCCGAAGCGGCCCGTGAAGGTGCAGACGTAGACCGTGCCGTAGGAGTAGCCCGGGCCGGTGGCGCCCATGTCGGAGTCGTGGAAATTGCCCGTGAACGTGCCGTCCGGCGCGATGGACAGCTCCGTACTCCAGCCGCCCGCGCCGCTGCAGAACGTGAAGTCCGGCAGCGCGGCGAAGAACGGGGCTTCGTTTACGGAGCGGTCGGGCGTGACGCCGGCGGTCTCGCGCAGGTACGCCACGGCGTCGTCGTAGCTCATGCTTTCTTTGCCGGTGGAAAGGTCCTGTGTGGCGGCGGCGTCCTCCGAATACTCCGTGCTGCGCAGGATCAGTCCGCTCTCCCGCACCGCCTCGGCGGGGACGGCGGCGTTGAACTTCTCCTCGGTGGAGGGGACGTTCCCACGGAACCACTCGTGGAGATGCTGGGCGGTCTCCGCCCCCTCCTCCGGCATGAGCCAGTCGTTGTGTGACCAGGTGCCGAGCGACTCCATGCCGCCCTCGCCGCTGAAATGGGTGTATTCCTCGTTGATGCCCTCAGAGTAATAGATGTTGTATACCCACAGGCTCTTGTCAACGTCATGGAACAGGCGGAAATCGCCGCCACCGCCGACCTCGCTGTCCAGCCCGCTGAGGGAGGCAAGCTCCCGCACGCCGCCATCCCTCCAGCCGTAGACGTGCAGCGTCGTGGTGTAACGGGAGCCGTCGTAGGTGTTGGCGGCGAGGAACAGCAGCTCTGGCGTCTCGTCGCCCCAGACGTCCGTGATGGCGACGGGGGAAAGCTCCCCGGCGGGGAGAAATTCATAAAGGTCCTCGTTGAAGACCCAGCCCGTCTGCCAGTCGTAGCCCAGGATATCCTCGCGGTAAACGGCGAGGACGTCCAGATAGCCGGCGAACGCCTCGTCCCGGTGCTCCGGCACGGCGGGCGCGGCGGGCTCCTGCTGCGCCGCGGGCGTCACGGGCGCGGCGGGGGCGGGAGCCTGCTCCGCGCCT
>CACZCL010000060.1 GCA_902779695.1 Oscillospiraceae bacterium
GGCCACGACCGGCGCGCGGCGCGGCTTCGGCGGCTGCGGCGCTTCGCGCAGCCGCCGCTCGGCGTATTCGCGCTGCTCGCGCTCGGCGCGGCGCCGCCGCTCGCGCTCCAGATAGTCGTAATCATAGGCGAGGTTCCCGGACACGTAGCGTCCGTATTGATTCGGTTGGCGGACGCCGCGACGCGCCATACGGGTCCTCTCCCTTCCTCACCGCCGGTTTTCGGGCCGGCATTTCTCCGCCACGCGCAGCTTTGCGCTGCGCGCGCGGGGGTTTTCCTCCAGCTCCGCCCCGTCCGCCGTGATCGGCTTTCGGGTCACGAGAGCGAGCTGCGGCGTTCGCCCGCACACACAAACGGGGAACTCCGGCGGACAGATGCAGCCGGTCGCAAGCTCCTTGAGCTTTTGCTTGACGATCCGGTCCTCCAGCGAATGAAACGTGATGACCGCGAGCCGCCCGCCCGGCTTCAGATGCGACGCCGCTGCGTCGAGCATCGGGGCAAGCTCGTCCAGCTCGCCGTTGACCGCGATGCGGATCGCCTGAAAGCTGCGCTTCGCCGGGTGCTGCTTCTCGCGCAGCGCGCGCGCGGGCATCGCGCCGCGGATCAGCTCCGCCAGCTCCAGCGTGGTCTCGATCGGCTTTTTCCCGCGGCGGTCGCAAATGGCTTTCGCGATCTGCGGGGCAAAGCGTTCCTCGCCGTATTCGTACAGGATGCGGCGCAGCTCCTCGTACGGGGCGTCGTTGACCAGCTCCCGCGCCGTCAGCGGCTCGCTTTGGTCCATGCGCATATCGAGCGGCGCGTCCTGCTTGTAGGAAAAGCCGCGTTTCGCGTCGTCCAGCTGCGGCGAGGAGACGCCCAGGTCGAACAGCATCCCGTCCGCGGCGGCGACGCCCAGCTCGCCGAGCACCGCGCCGAGGCGGCTGAACGCGCTGTGTACCAGCGTCACGCGCTCACGATAGTCCGCGAGGCGCTCCCGCGCGGCGGCAAGCGCCGTCTCGTCGCGGTCGAGCGCGATGAGCCTTCCGCCCGCCGTCAGGCGCTTTGCGATCTCCAGCGAGTGGCCCGCCCGGCCCAGCGTCCCGTCGACGTAAACGCCGTCGGGCTTGACGTTCAGCGCGTCCATGCACTCCCGCAGCAGCACCGGCTTGTGGCCGTAATCGCCGTCCGTACCGCCCGCCATATCAGAAGCCCAGCTCTTCCATCATCGCCGCCATGTTCGCGGGATCCAGCTCCTCCGCCATCTTCGCCGCCCAGGTGTCGGCGTTCCAGATCTCGGCGCGGTTCGACACGCCGATCACCGTCACGTCCTTTTCCAGCTTCGCGTACTCGCGCAGCTCCTTCGGCAACAGGATGCGCCCCTGCGCGTCCGGCTCGCACTTCGCCGCGTGGGAAAAGATCGGGCGCATCACGCGCGCCTTGGTGTAGGGCATGGAATTGAACTTCTCGGTGAAGATCTTCCAGCTTTCCTCGGAATAAACGGAGAGGCACGGGTCGATGCCGGCGATCGTCACATAAAACGTCTCGCCCAGCTCCTCGCGAAGCTTCGCGGGGATGAACAGCCGCCCCTTGGCGTCGATGCTGTGCTGATATTGTCCGGTCACGGCCGCGTCCCCTCCTCTCCGTACAGAAATGAAGCGCGGAGGGCAAAGCCGCCCGTTTCCCCTTTTTTCGAGGAAACAGGTTTGGCTCCACTCTCATCTTCGTTTTGGGAATGAGGCTCCACTTTGTGGCATTATTCACCACTTCTCCCCACTCCTGCCTCTGCAGTATACGGTAGGTTAACGTAAAAAGTCAAGGCAAAATATTTCCCCGTTTTTTGTCGGAAAAGCCTTTGCTTTCAAACGTTTGTTCGCCTTTTTCGGCAATAAAAAACACCCTGCCGCAAAATATTGTGGCAGGGTGCTCTTATCTAATCTAAATGTAGTTTTTCTCTGAAATTTTGGCTGTTTTTCACAAAGTTTCGTCCGCGTTTTTGTCTGTCTTTTTCGCGTTGCGGCTCAACTCCTCGCGATCCTTCTGGCGGCGCGCGGCGGAGGCGGCGCGGAACTTCACGCGGCTGTCCTTGACCTCCTCCAGCGCCGCCTGGATCGCCTCCTCGGTACGGCGCAGCGCGTCCTCCGTGTATTCGTTGACCACGCGGTACATCTCGTTCGAGCGGTCCTCCGCGCGCTGCACGATCTCATGCGCGCGCTCGCGCGCGGCGGCGATCACCTCGCTGTCGGACACCTTGCTCTTGGCGTCGAACTCCGCCTTCTGCATCATGCGGTCGACCTCGCGGCGGGCGGAGTTGACGTAGTCGGTCTTCGCCTGGATCAGATCCTGCGCGCGCTTGAGCTCGGCGGGCAGCCCGGCGCGGATCTCGTCGAGCAGGTCCAGCGCCGCGTCGCGGTCCAGAACGCATTTTTCGCTGCTCAGCGGCGCGTTTTTCGCGTCGTTGATCATATCGTAGAGCATATCAATGAGGTTTTCCACATCACGGCTTGCCATCGCTGCCCCATCCTTTCATCAGCCGGATCGCCTCCGCGGGCACGTAAGGCTCCAGCGGCCGGCCGTATTTGATCATCTCGCGCACCATCGTCGAGCTGAGGTGCAAAAGCTCCGCGCGCGCCGGAAGCAGCACGGTATCGAGCCCCGCGTCCAGCGAGCGGTTGATCTGCGCCATGGCGAACTCGGAGTCGAAATCCGTGCCGCTGCGCGCGCCCTTGACGAGCCAGCCGGCCCCGCGCTCGCGCGCGTAGTCCGCCAAAAGCCCCGTCCAAAGCTCCGCCGTCACGTTCGGCAGCGCCTCCACGGCGGCGCAGAGCATTTCAAAGCGCTGCTCGGTGGTGAACAGCGGGCTTTTCCCGCCATTGACCATCGTGCAGATATAGACCCGGTCGAACAGCTCCGCCGCGCGAGCGATCACGTCCATGTGACCGAGCGTGACCGGGTCGAAGCTGCCGGGATAGACTGCGATCCTCATGCCTGCTCCTCTCCGTCGCGGCGATAGACCGTCACCTTGATTTTGCCGTAGCGGTATTCGCGGGAAATGCCGTACGGCGCGCCGAGCGCCGGCAGGCGCTTGTCCGCCGGGGACTCAGCCACGATTATACCACGCGGCGCCAAAATGTCAAACCGCGCGATGTGGGCGATGGCGCGCTCGAGCACGTCGTCCGCGTAGGGCGGATCGAGGAAAATGAGGTCGTACCGCGTCCGCAGCGAGGCAAGATAGCCCATCGCGTCGCCGCAGACGACCTGCGCGCGGTCCGAAAAGCCGCACAGGGCGAGATTGTCGCGCACGAGCGCCGCCGCGTCCTTCCGCCGGTCGACAAACGTGCAGGAGAGCGCGCCGCGGGAGAGCGCTTCAATGCCCATCTGCCCCGTGCCCGCGAACAGGTCGAGCACGCGCCGCCCCTCCAGCTCAAACTGGAGCGCGCTGAAAACGCCCTCCTTGACCCTGCCCGCCGTCGGGCGCGTCTCCAGCCCCTTCAGCTCGCCCAGGTGCCTGCCGCGCGCCGTACCCGTGATGACCCGCATCAAAGCGCCTCCTTCCCGTCCGTTCGATCTTGCCATCCATCTTACGAGAAACTTTTCCGTTTTGCAATAGCCAGTTTGCCGCGCCGCGAAAATTAGTCTTGTTATTCCCGGCGCATTCGTCTATAATATATGAGGTGTAAAGCGCCTCAAGGGCGCTTTGGAAAGGAGGCCTTTTATGATCAGGCTTCAAACCGATCAGGGCGAGATCCAGATCAGCGACGCGGTGCTCTCGAACATCACCGGCGCCGCCGCGACGAGCTGCTACGGCGTCAAGGGCATGGCGTACCGCTCGATGACCGACGGGCTCGTCCATCTGCTGCGCCCCTCCGCCATGAGCAAGGGCGTGCACATCACCCAGCACGACGAGGGTGACATCTCCATCGAGCTGCACATCATCGTCGAGCCGGGCGTCAACATGGCGGCGATCTCGCGTGAGATCATTTCACAGGTGCGCTATCTTGTCAACAAGAACACGGGCGCCCACATCCGCAGCGTCGATGTCTGCGTCGACAGCATCACGATCTAGGAGGGCCTTGTTTCATGCATGATTCCATCACCGGAGCCGAATTCAGGGAGATGCTGCTCTTCGGCGCCGCCTCCGTGACCGCGGCGAAGCAGAGCGTCAACGACCTCAACGTGTTCCCCGTGCCGGACGGCGACACCGGCACCAATATGAGCCTTACCATCCAGACCGCGGCGACGGAGCTGAAGAAAAATCCCCCCGCGTCGATCGGGGACGTCGCCTCCGTGGCGGCAAACGCGATGCTGCGCGGCGCGCGCGGCAATTCGGGCGTCATCCTCTCGCTGCTGTTTCGCGGCATCTCCAAGAGTCTCAAGGGGCTCGACGCCGCCGACGGCTGCGCCCTCGCCTCCGCCTTGCAGGAGGGCGTCGCCGCCGCCTACAACGCGGTCATGAAGCCCGCCGAGGGCACGATCCTGACCGTTTCCCGCCTCGCCGCCGACGCGGCGATGAACGCCGCCGAGGAGACACGCGACATTGAGCGCATCCTGGAATCGGCGATCCGCCAGGGCGAAGAAACGCTCAAGGAGACCGTCAACATGAATCCCGTGCTCAAGCGCGCCGGCGTCGTGGACGCGGGCGGCAAGGGTTTCCTCATCATTCTCGGCGGTATGCTCGCCTCCCTGCGCGGCGAGGTTCCGCCGGAGGCTGCCGACGCCGCGCAGGAGCCGGCGCGCGACAAGGCGGACTTCGCCGCCGTCGGCGACGAGGACATCACCTTCACCTTCGACACCGTGTTCATCGTGCGCAAGACCGTCGAGCGCGGCCTCGCGCCGCTGCGCGAATACCTCGGCAGCATCGGCGACAGCATCGTCATCAGCGAGGGCGACGATATGTTCAAGGTGCACGTCCACACCGACACGCCGGGCGACGCGCTCAACGCCGCGCAGCAGTACGGCACGCTGGAGGTCGCAAAGATCGAGAATATGCGCATCCAGCAGGAGGACATGGCGGCGGGCCGCAAGACGATCTCCGCCGACGAGCTGGAGGACGACGACATGGAGGACGCCGCCCACGGCGCGCCGGCCGCCGCAGACGCGGAGCTGGAGCCGCCCAAGCCCTACGGCTTCCTCGCCGTCTGCGCGGGCGACGGGCTTGCCGCCGTGTTCCACGACATGGGTGCCGACGGCGTCATCAGCGGCGGGCAGACCATGAACCCCTCCACCGAGAGCATCCTGACCGAGATCGAGCGCACAAACGCGGAAACGGTGTTCGTACTGCCGAACAACAAGAACATCATCATGGCGGCGCAGCAGTGCGCGGGCCTGACCGACAAGAACGTGATCGTCATCCCGACCGCCACCGTGCCGGAGGGCATCTCCGCGATGATGGCGGTGGATCTGGAGCAGAGCGACACTTCGGCGATCGAGCGCTCCATGCTCGACGCCGCCGCCAGCGTCAGCACCGCGCAGATCACCTACGCCGCCCGCGACTCCGACTTTGACGGCGCCGCGATCCACGAGGGCGATTTCCTTGCGCTGCTGGACGGAAAGCTCTTCGGCGTGGACAAGAGCATCGCGGCGCTGCTGAAAAAGCTTGCGGACGCCGCCGCCGAGCGGGGCGCGGAGTTCGTCAACGTGTTCTACGGCGAGGACGTCGACGCCGACGAAGCCGCCTGCGACGCCGCCTGTTTTTCCGACGCGCTGCCCGCGGCGGAGGTCAGCGTGCTCAGCGGCGGCCAGCCGGTCTACTATTACATCATCAGCTTTGAGTAAGCACATATCGCAAAAGCCGCCCCTTCGGGCGGCTTTTGCTTTTTTCCCGCGCGGGAGGGAAAGGGGACCCGCGCCGGAGCGCGGAATGCTCCAAAACCCGCCGCAGCGCGGGCGTCCCTTTATAACGCTTTTTCCAAAAGCCTTTGCAGCGTCTCCGCGTGCCGCCGCTCGTCGGCGGACAGGCGTTCGTACGCCGCGCGCAGGCTGGCGTCGCGCGTCCGCTCCGCCGCGCGGGCATAGCTCGAGGCGGCGTCCGCCTCCGCGTGCCAAAGCTCCCGCAGCCTGTCGCGCCACGGGAGCCGCGCCTGCGGCGGCAGCACCACCGTGACGGGATAGGTCTCCCCCGTGAGCAGGAAATGCAGCGCCTGCAACGTTTTTGCGTGCCCCGCCTCCTCCGCGGCAAGGCGCAGCATCGTCCGCCGCGCCTCCGGCGAGGGCGCCTGCCGCGCAAGGTAGCGGCAGGTCTGCGCCGCGGACAGCTCGTCGCGCAAAAGCTCCCGCAGCGCCTCCGCTCCCGGCGGCCCGTCCGGGCGCTCCGGCTTCCCGTCGTCTTCGCGCCGCGGCGGGCGCGGCGGCGCGGCGGGCGGACGCGGCGCGCGCACCTCGGGATAGGGATTCAGCTCCGGCGAGACCCGCCGCCAAATGCGGTCGTATCTGCGATATTCCTCCTCGTCCGGCAGTGCCGGCGCCGTCTTCTCCTCCATATGGCATCCCCCCGACGTCAGTATTTCTTTCCATCCTATGCGCGGCGGCGCGGAGACTGCTTATCCAGATTGATTTTTGGCAAAATTTTTGTTATACTACTCGCAGGAAAAAATTTGGAAATACTTCCGGTACGGAGGAACGCAATGCTGGAACTTGAACACATCTCCTATACGGTCACCGAGGCGGGCGCCGAGCAGGCGATCCTGCGGGACGTCTCCGTCTCGATCCCGGACGGGAAACTCGTGGTCTTTACCGGCCCCAACGGCGGCGGAAAGACCACCCTCGCCAAGATCATCATGGGCCTCGTCACACCGACGGGCGGCCGCATCCTCTACAACGGGCGGGACATCACCGCCATGAGCATCACCGAGCGCGCGCGCCTCGGCATCAGCTACGGCTTTCAGCAGCCGCCGCGCTTCAAGGGCATCACGGTGCGGGACCTTCTGACCATCGCCTCCGGCGACGACAAGCTGACGAAGGACCGCTGCTGCCGCTATCTCACGCAGGTCGGGCTTTGCGCCAACGACTATCTCGACCGTGAGGTGGACGCCTCGCTCTCCGGCGGCGAGGTCAAGCGCATCGAGATCGCGACCCTGCTCGCCCGCGGCAGCGAGTTCATGATCTTCGACGAGCCGGAGGCGGGCATCGACCTGTGGAGCTTCGCGCGGCTGACCGAAACCTTTGAGGAGATCCACCGCACCCACAGCGCCACCATGGTCATCATCTCCCATCAGGAGCGCATCATCCGCCTCGCGGACGAGATCATCGTCGTCGGCGGGGGTGAGCTGAAATACCGCGGCAGCGCGGAGGAGGTTTTCCCGCTTATCATGCAGGACACTATGGGCTCCTGCCCGGTCCTGACCAGGAAGGAGGCGGCGCGGCAATGATCACCGAGATCGACCAGGCCCTGCTGCAAAAGATCGCGGATCTCACGGGAAAGCCCGTCGGCGCGCTCAACATCCGCAAGGACGGCGGCTGCGAGGCGCGAAGAAGCACCGAGCACATCAAGATCGACAAGCGCGCCGACGGCAAGGAGGGCATCGACATCCGCATCCTCGACGGGACGAGGGGCGAAAAGTGCTACATCCCCGTCGTCATCAGCAGAAGCGACTATACCGAAATGGTCTACAACGACTTCTACGTCGGTGAAAACTGCGACGTGGACATCGTCGCAGGCTGCGGCATCCACAACTCCGGCTGCGACGAGGCGCGGCACGACGGCGTGCATACCTTCCACGTCGGCAAAAATTCCCACGTCCGCTACGCCGAAAAGCATTACGGCGAGGGCGACGGCGGCGGCACGAACATCATGAACCCGCAGACCATCGTCTATCTGGACGAGGGCGCCTCGATCACGATGGAAACCGTGCAGATCCGCGGCATCGACTCCACGAAGCGCTTCACGAAGATCGTCTGCGGCAAGGGGGCGGAGGCGCTGATTACCGAGCGCCTGCTGACCCACGGCAGGCAGCTTGCCGAGAGCGACATGGAGATCGTGCTCGACGGCGCGGACGCGAAGGGGCGCGTCATCTCCCGCTCCGTCGCGCAGGACGAAAGCCGCCAGGTGTTCCGCCCCGTCGTCGTCGGCAACGACAAATGCTTCGGCCACGTGCAGTGCGACTCGATCATCATGGGCAGCGCGAAGATCGAATCCGTCCCCGCCATCACCGCGAACTCGACGGAGGCGCAGCTGATCCACGAGGCGGCGATCGGCAAGATCGCCGGCGACCAGCTTTTGAAGCTTCAGACGCTGGGCCTCACCGAGGAGGAGGCGGAGGACCGCATCCTGAAGGGCTTTTTGGCGTAAAACCGCACATCTTTGTCCGCTTCTGTATCAAACGGCACAAATCTCGTTCGGAGGGCTTGTGCCATGAAACAGAAGCGGACCTTTTTCACGGAGCTCGCCTACCTGCTCGGCATCGCCGCGCTGGCGTTCGGCACAGCGCTGATGGAGCGCGCGGATTTCGGCATGTCGATGGTGGTGGCGCCAGCATATCTGCTGCACCGCAGGCTGTCGCAGGCGTACCCTTTTTTCACCTTCGGCACGGCGGAGTACACGCTGCAGGCGGCGCTGCTGCTCGCCATGTGTCTCGCGCTGCGGCGCTTCCGCCCCTCGTGGCTCTTCTCCTTCGTGACCGCCGTCGTCTACGGGCTCGCGCTGGACGGCTGCATCGCCGCCGTCGCGCGCCTCCCCGGCGGCGGTTTCGCCGGGCGGCTGGCGTTCTACGCGCTGGGGCTCGTGATCTGCGCGTTCGGCGTGTCCCTGCTGTTCCACACCTACATCGCGCCGGAGGTCTACGAGCTGTTCGTCAAGGAGCTTGCCGCGCGCACGGGCAGGGATATCCACCATGTCAAGACCCTCTACGACTGCGTGAGCTGCGCCGTCGGCGTGGCGCTCTCCTTCGCGTTTTTCGGGCTTTGGCATTTTGAGGGCGTCAAGCTCGGCACCATCGTCTGCGCGCTGGTCAACGGCGCGGCGATCGGCTGCTGCAGCCGGTTGTTGGAGGCCCGGTTCACGTTTCGGGACCGGCTGTCGCTGCGGAAATACTTCGCATAGAAAAAGCGCGGACTGCCCGTCCGCGCTTTTTTATTCTGCTTTTCCCGCCGCAAGCTTTTGCTCCGTATCCGCGCGGATCGCCTGCCGCAAGCGTTGCAGATACGGCGAAAACGCGACCTTGTCCTCGCCGTAGGTCAAATTGAGGCTGTATTCGTTCTCCGACCACGTTCCAAGATCGGACTCGTTGTGCTGGATGACCGCCTCCAGGCTGTCCATCGCCTTGTAAATGCGCGCTTCCAGCGTCTTGCGCTCCGCCATCTCCGCATACAGCGCGCGCATCTCCGCGCGGTACGGCTCCGGCAGCGAATCGACCCAACCGTAGAGCAGCCGCTCCTCCCGCTCCTCATCCGTCTGCGTCTTGTCAAAGGAGGGGATGTCGCCGGTGAAGCACTCGCCGAGGTCGTGGATCAGGCACATGCGGATCACCTTGTCCATATCTGCCTCGGGAAACTCGTCCCGCACGAAATACGCCATCAGCGTGATGCGCCAGCTGTGCTCCGCGACGCTCTCGTGCCGCCCCTGCGAGGTGTAGCAGTGGCGCGTCGCGTCCTTCAGGCGTTCCGCGACGTGCAGCGCGTCCAATAAAGCCCTCGGTTCCATCTCAGATCTCCTTTTCCATGATATAGCGCGCGGCATAGACTCCGCTGGCGCTTGCGTGGGAAAGAGAATGCGTCACGCCGCTGCCGTCCCCGATCACGAACAGGCCCTTGTGCGGCGTTTCCAGATGCTCGTCGATCGCGACCTCCATGTTGTAGAACTTCACCTCCACGCCGTAAAGCAGCGTGTCGTCGTTCGCCGTGCCGGGCGCGATCTTGTCGAGCGCGTAGATCATCTCGATGATGCCGTCCAGGATGCGCTTCGGCATGACGAGGCTCAGATCGCCGGGCGTCGCCCTGAGCGTCGGCGTCACGAAAGACTTGCTCAGGCGCTTGGGCGTCGAGCGGTGCCCGCGGATCAGGTCGCCGAACTGCTGCACGATCACGCCGCCGCCCAGCATATTGGAAAGCCGCGCAATGCTCTCGCCGTAGCCGTTGCTGTCCTTGAACGGCTCGGTAAAGTGCTTGGAGACCAGCAAAGCGAAATTTGTGTTTTCCGTCTGCTTCGCCGGGTCCTCGTAGCTGTGCCCGTTGACGGTCACGATGCCGTTTGTGTTCTCCGTCACCACGGCGCCCCGCGGGTTCATGCAGAACGTGCGCACGAGATCCTGGTATTTCTCGGTCTTGTAGACGATCTTGCTCTCGTACACCTCGTCGGTGATGTGGCGGAAAACCTCCGCGGGCAGCTCGACGCGGACGCCGAGGTCGACACGGTTGGAGCGCGTCGGGATCGCAAGATCGGCGCACACCGACTCCATCCATTTGCTGCCGCTGCGCCCAACGGAAATGATGCAGTAGGGCGCGGCGTACTCCTCGCCCTTCTCGGTGGCGGCGACGAACGCGTCCCCCTCCTTGCGCACGGACGCAATGGCGGTGTGGAAAAAGAAGTCGACCTGCTCCTTCAGTTCCCGATAGAGGTTGCTGAGCACCTCGAAATTGATGTCGGTACCCAGGTGTCGCACCGATGCGTCCAACAGATGCAGGTTGTTTTGCAGGCACAGCGTCTTGAGGGACGAGCTCGCGGTCGTATACAGCCGCGTCTTGCCGCCGCCGTGGGAGGCGTTGATCTCATCGACATAGCGCATCAGCGCAAGCGCCTCGTCCTTGCCGATATACTCGTGCAGCGTGCCGCCGAAGGCGTTGGTGATATTGTACTTCCCGTCGGAAAACGCGCCCGCGCCGCCAAAGCCGTTCATGATCGCACAGGTCGGGCAATGGATACAGCCCGTGACCTTTTTCCCGTCGATCGGGCACTTGCGCGACTCCAGCTCGCCGCCGCGCTCAAAGACCGCGATTGTCAGCTCCGGCTTTTTGCGGCACAGCTCATAGGCGGAAAAAATGCCGCCCGGCCCCGCGCCGATGATGATAACGTCGTACTTCTTCACCGTGGACACCTCTCTTGCAAAAGCTACAAGGCGATAGTAGCACAAAAAAGGGATTGCCGCAACAAAAAAATCGCAGGCGGGAGAATTGCGGAAAAACGAAAAAGAACGCCAATCGGCGTTCTCTTTTCGTGTTGGCGCTACCTATCTTTCCGGTCCGTCTCCAGACAAGTATTGTCGGCAGAAGCGAGCTTAACTTCCGTGTTCGGAATGG
>CACZCL010000061.1 GCA_902779695.1 Oscillospiraceae bacterium
TTTCTTGCGAAATCCGGCGTTTTTGGAGCTGCTGGGCAGATTCGAACTGCCGACCTCATCCTTACCAAGGATGCGCTCTACCTACTGAGCTACAGCAGCGGATGGCGACCAAGAAGGGGCTCGAACCCTCGACCTCCGGCGTGACAGGCCGGCGCTCTAACCAGCTGAGCTACTTGGCCGTACAGCCGTGCCGCCTTTGACGACCGACGCGTATCATACCACAAGAAACACGCCTGTGTCAAGCTGTTTTTTTAGCTTACGCGATTTTTTTACGCTTCGGGGAGAGACTCCGCCGCCGCTTCGTCCGCGGCAGACCCCTCCGCAGGATACTCTTCCGCGGGCGCGGCGAGGTTTTCCACGCTTGTGCCGATTTCCGCTGCGGGCGTTTCCTCCGCGGACTCGGCGGCGCTTTCCACGGGTGCGCCGACGTTCTCGGCGGGCTGTTCCTCCACAGGCGCGCCGTCATCCTCAACGGGCGGTTCCTCCGCGGGGGCGGCATCCTCGGCGGTCGTGCCGGTTTCTGCCGCGGGCGCTTCAACTTCCTCCGCGGGCGCGGCGGTATCCGCCTCGGGGGATGGGATTTCCGCAACGGGCGCTTCTTCGGCGGGCGCGGCGGCCGCTTCCGGGGGAATGGGAACTTCTTCTACGGGGGTGGGCTTCACAGCGGACGCGGCAGGCCGCACCGCCGGCGCAGTGGTCGCGGCGGGCGCGGGAGCTTCCACGGCGGGGAGCGGCGCGGCGCCGGCGGAAGCGTCATCCACCGCGACGGGACCTCTGCCGAAACGGAGCAGGTAGTCGCGCCACATCGTATAATACGGCGCCTTGACGTGGACGCCGTCGCCGGAATAGGTGGGCGTTAACGCGCCGTTCTCATCGTCGAACACGGCGTTGCAGTCGAGGAAGAACACGCGTTCGCCGTCCGCCAGACGGGAGATCGCCTCGTTGCGCGCGTTGATGGTGTCATTATTGTAGATGGTGGTGTCGGATTTCTTCTGAGAGGTGTGGAAGATCGCCTGAATGTAGATCAGCGCGTCCGGCTGCAGCTCGCGGAGCTGCGCGACGACGTCGGCGTACTGCGCGGCGTAGCTCTCGGTAGTGCCGCAGCCGATCTCGTTGATGCCGAGCATGATGTAGATCTTGCCGAACCGCTGCTGGGAAAGCGCCTGCGGAACGGTCAGCTTGCCGCCGACGAAGGGCTTTTTGAGGACGGACCAGATATCGAGTCCGCGTTTGTAATAATAGGTAGCGTTGCGCACGCCGGCATAGTCGCAGAAGCCTTCGATGTGGGAGTCGCCGATAAAGACAGCGTCGTCGAACCAGCTTTCGTCCACGGTGACGAAGCCCTCCACGGTCGCGGCGCTCTCCTCCGAGCCGTCCGCGGCGGACGCCTCGGGTTCCGCCTGCGCGGCGGGCTGCGCCGCCTCGGGGGCGTCGTGCGCGCCGGACTCCGAAAACGGCTCGTTGTTGCCGACGGAGGAGCGCATCTCCTCGTCGGTGACGGTCTCGGTCAGGGAATGATATACCGGCGCGGGGATGGGCTCCGCGGCCTCCGGCGCGCGCAGAAAGCTCCACGGGTAGACGCCGTCCTGCGCGGCGGTGAATACGGCGGCGATCACGGGGGTGTCGGCGCTCAGCTCGGATACGTAGGCGGCATAGACGCCGCCGGGGTCGCAGACCGTTAACGCGCCGAGAGCCAGCGTGCCCGCGGCACAGAGCCAAACAAGGGGAGAGAAGGGACGTTTCATCAATAGACCTCGAATCTGTATGAAATGACGGGCGGCTCCGCGCGGTTACGGCGCGCGAACCGCATTGAACGGTATCGTCTCAAAACCGGGCGTAGAGGAACGCGTTGCCGGAGCCGGTGGCGAGGAAGTAGACGCTGACCCAGAACACGGCGAACAGGGGGATCCAGACCAGCGCGTTGCCGCGAAAACGCTCATAGTAGCGGCGCGGCCAAGGGAGGCACAGAAGGATCCCCACGGCAAAAAGCCACCAGTACGAGGAGAAATATTTGTAAAAGTCGTTGGGGTTGATCGCCTCCGCATTGCCGAAGAAGGGATACAGGCGGCGGAAATACGCCACGATATCGCGCAGGCTTTCGATGCGGAAGATCACCCACGTCTGCATGATGACGATGAGAAGGTACAGGTGGGGCAGAACGCGCAGCTTTCCGAACGTGCGCCGCAGGAAAAGCTTTTCCAGCGCGATGAACAGGAACAGCACGCAGCCCCAGAGCAGGTAATTCGGCGTCGCCCCGTGCCACAGCCCCGTCAGCACCCAAACGACCGCCAGCGCGAGCAGCGTCCGCGCCGTGCCGTGCCGGCTGCCGCCGAGCGGGATGTAGAGATAGTCGCGGAACCACGCGCCCAGCGTGACGTGCCAGCGGCGGTAGAACTCGCTGACGGAGCGGGAGAGGTATGGCTCGTCGAAGTTGCGCGCGACAGGCAGGGCAAGCATCCGCCCCAGGCCGGTCGCCATCAGGGAGTAACCGTGGAAATCGAAATAAAGCTGCAGGCTGTAGCCCGCGGCGCCCAGCCAGGCAAGCGGCGTCGAGATATAATCGAAGCCGATGCGCTCCAGCACCACCCAGAGATAGGCGAACTGATCCGCCAGCAGCACCTTGTACGCAAGCCCGATGACAAAGAGCTGAAACCCCTGCTCAACGTCCACACGTCCGGGCTTCCGCTCGTGGAGCGCCTCGCGCAGATCGCCGTAGCGCAGGATTGGCCCCGCCGTCAACTGCGGGAAGGCGGTGACGAAGGCGGCGAAGGCGAAAAAATCCGTTTCCGCCTCCAGCGTGCCTCGGCACACGTCGATGAGATACGCCGCCGTCTGGAACACAAAGAAGCTGACGCCCAGCGGCAGCGCGATGCTGAAGCCCGCCCAATAGTCCGGCAGAACCGGCTCAAGCATGGCGATCAGCGGGGTGAAGTATTTGAAGAAGAAGAGCACGCCGAAGTCAAAGAACAGCGCAAGCCCCAAAAACGCGCGCCGCATCGCAGCGTCCGTTTCCTGCGACATCCAGCGCGCAAAAAGATAGGCGAGCGCCGTCACGCCCAGCAGCACGGCGACGGCGGAAGCGCCCGCGCCGGCGAAGTAGATCCCCAGGCTGCCGGCAAACAGCAGCGCGTTGCGCGCCCGGGACGGGACAAGCGTGTGCAGCAGGACGAACGCCGGCAGGATATAGAAAATGAACCGCAGGTCTGAAAAGCTCACAGCAGATCCTTTGTCGAAAGTAGTCGAGCACCAAAACGTATTGTATACCATATTTAGTTTAACGGCAAGAGGAAAAACACAATAATTATGAAAAATCTTTCCGATGGTCAACAAAAGCCGCAAAGTATGGTTTACAACCGAAAAATTTTGGTATATACTCATGCTAAAGGAAAAATGTTCTTATGTCAATTTCAAAACGGTAACAGTTTCGGTTACATTTGGTAACAACGCGCCGCGCGCGGTCTGGTGCCGGGGAAGGAACGCGAATGAGCAAGGAAACGGTATTGAAGCTGCTGCAGGCGAACAACGGGCGCTTTGTCTCGGGCGAGGGGATCAGCGCGGAGCTGGGCATCACGCGCGCCGCCGTGTGGAAGGCGGTCAGCGCGCTGCGCAGGGACGGGTACGACATCGACGCGCGCAAAAGCCAGGGCTACCGCCTGATGGATGCGCCGGACAGGCTGACGGAGACGGAGATACGAGCCTGCCTTTCCCCGACGAAGCTGGTGGGGCGCAAGCTGTGCTGCTTTGAGAGCGTCGATTCGACGAATTCCTACTTAAAGCGCGCCGCCTCGGAAGGGGTGGTGGACGGCACGGTCGCCGTCGCGAACGAGCAGACCGGCGGCCGCGGCCGACGGGGCAGGGATTTCCTCAGCCCGCCGGGCAAGGGTATTTATCTCTCGGCGCTGCTGCGCCCGCCGGTCGAGCCGACCCGTCTTCTGCCCGTCACGGGCTTCGCCGCCGTGGCGGTGTGCAACGCCATCGAGCGCGTGGCGCTCGTCCGCCCGCGGATCAAGTGGGCAAACGACCTGGTGCTGGGCGGCAGGAAGCTGTGCGGCATCCTGACGGAGCTGAGCATGGAGGGCGAGAGCGGCGCGCTGCAATACGCGATCATCGGCATCGGCGTCAACGTCGCGCAGACGGAGGGCGATTTCCCGCCGGAGCTGTCGGACGTCGCGACCTCGCTTTTGGAGCAGACGGGGAAAAGCGTTTCCCGCGCCGCGCTTGCCGCGGCGATGATCGAGGAGCTGGACGCCCTCTATATGGCGCTGCTGCGGCATAAGATGCAGCCGTATCTGGACGCTTACCGCGGCGACTGCCTGACCATCGGGCAGGAGGTGCAGCTTCTGTGGGAGGACGTGCACGAGCGCGTGCGCGCGGTCGGCGTGGACGACGACCTGGGCTTGCAGGTGGTGCGGCAGAACGGCGCGGAGGAGACCATCCGCACGGGCGAGGTCTCGGTGCGCGGCTTGTACGGATATGTGGAATGACTGCAAAAAAGCGGCGGCGCCGTTTTTTGAAAGGGTTCTCTCGGTGGGATTGCGATGTTTGCTAAACTGATCGAATTGTTTCTGACCTTCGCCAAGGTCGGCGTGATGACCTTCGGCGGCGGCTACGCCATGCTGCCGATCCTCCAGCGCGAGGTCGTGGAGAACAAGGGCTGGGCGAGCGAGGAGGAGCTGACGGACTACTTTGCCATCGGGCAGTGTACGCCCGGCGTGATCGCCGTCAACACGGCGACGTTCATCGGGCGCAAGTCCTTCGGCGTCGTGGGCGGCGTCGTGGCGACGCTGGGGGTCGTGTTCCCGTCCCTCGTCATTCTTTCGCTGCTGGCGGGCGTCATCACGCAGTTTTCGGAGCTTGCGTGGGTCAAAAACGCCTTCGCGGGCATCCGCGTGTGCGTGTGCGTGCTGATCTTCAACGCCGTGTGGAAGCTGGGGAAAAAGGCGGTTATCGACAAGTGGACGTGGGCAATCTTCCTGCTGGTCGCCGCCGGGGCGGTGTTCACGAAGCTCTCGCCGGTGGTGTTCGTGCTGTTCGCGGGCGTCTGCGGCGTCGTGCTGCGGGCGCTGCCCGGCGCGGGCGGCGGAAAGGACGGCGCGGCAAAATGATCTATCTTCGCCTGTTCTGGGAGTTTTTCAAAACCGGCCTCTTTGCCGTGGGCGGCGGCATGGCGACGCTGCCCTTCCTCTACGACATCTCCGACCGCACGGGCTGGTTCACCCACGCGCAGCTTGCCGACATGGTGGCGGTGTCCGAGTCGACGCCGGGCCCCATCGGCGTCAACATGGCGACGTATGTCGGCTTCCTCACCGGCGGCGTCGGCGGCGCGGCGGTGGCGACGCTGGGGGTGATCGCGCCCAGCATCATCGTCATTTTGATCATCTCCGCGTTTTTGCAGAAATTCCGCGACAACAGGTACGTCAACGGCGCGTTTTACGGCCTGCGCCCCGCGTCCACGGCGATGATCCTGGCGGCGGGGCTGCTGGTGGTGCGCGCGGCGTTCCTGCCGGACGGGACGCTCGCCTCGCTGGACTGGCGGCTGCCGGTTTTGGCGGCGGCGCTGCTGGCGCTGACGAATTTCGTCAAGGAGACGAAGAAGCTGCACCCGATCGTCTTCATCCTCGGCTCCGCCGTCGTGGGCGTCGCGCTGCGCCTCGCGGGCTGACGCCGCGCGGGAGCGGGAAAACGGAATCAAAAACGCACGCCGCGGGAAATGTCCCGCGGCGTGCGTTTTGGGCTTCGATGCGTTAAGGAATGATCGTGTCCGGCTCCGGGGCGGTGTTCTGCGCCAGCACGTCGGTGGTCGCGATGTGGTTTTCGATGCGCTGCATGATCATATCCAGCGCAACCAGGTTGCGCCCGCCCTCCAGCACGATGATGTCGGCGTACTTGCGCGTCGGCTCGACGTATTGCTCGTGCATGGGCTTGACCGTGGTGAGATACTGGGTGATGACGCTCTCCAGCGTCCTGCCGCGCTCGCGCACGTCGCGCAGCGCGCGGCGGAGGATACGCACGTCCGCGTCGGTCTCGACGAAGATTTTGATATCCATCATCTGCCGCAGCACCGGATGCTGAAAAATCAGGATGCCCTCAACGATCACGACCTTGGACGGGCGCACCAGCTCGGTCTCGTCGGTGCGCTGGTGCTCGGCATAGGAGTAGACCGGCACGCGGATGCTCTTGCCCGCCTTGAGCGCGCGCAGATGCTCGACGAGCATCGGCGTGTCGAACGCGTCGGGATGGTCGTAGTTCTGCTTGCAGCGCTCCTCGAAGGGGAGATCCTGGCGCTTGTAGTAGCTGTCGTGATGGATGACGGTGATGTCCTCGCCGAAGTGCTGCTTGAGATGCTCCGTCAGCGTGGTCTTGCCCGAGCCGGTGCCGCCGGCGATGCCGATAAACATGACGCCCATCCTCGCAATGCCCTCCCGATTCTTCTTTTTCCATTCCATTATAGGAAAATCCTGCCGAAAAATCAAGGGCGCGCGTCGAAAGAGAGAAAATTTCCTGAAAAGAGAGGTTGACGGCACAGAAAAAAGTGGTATTATGTAAATGAGTATGCATATTTACATAACGCGGAACATACGGTTTGCGTGATCCCTTACGAAATGTTTCCCACGAAGGAGCGGCCTATGGACATGATCAAATGCCCGCAGTGCGGGGAGCTGTACTCCTCCAGCTACCGGCGCTGCCCGTTTTGCGAGGAGGACGGGGACGATTCCCGCCTGATCTCGTACAAGCCCCGGCGCCGCATCGCCGCGCGGCAGCAGGCGCAGTCCGCCCGCGGCGGGCTGATCGTCGTGCTGCTTTTGGTGCTGGCGCTTTTGAGCTGGTATCTCTTCGGCGACAATTTCCTCCGCCGCGGGGAGAAGCCCTCCGCCTCCGACGTCGACGAGCCGGCGACGCGGCAGGACGAGCCGGCGGTGCCGGCGTCGAAGCCGAACGACGACCCGTTCTTTGAGCCGCAGAGCGGCGGCGAGCCTTCCGGCGCGGGACAGGAGCCGCAGGGCGGCGCGGCGGAGCCCGCGGGCGAGCCGGCGCAGATCGCCGCGCCCGTGGAGAACGTCGACGTTTCGGGCGCGAAGCTCAACCGCGACGACTTTACCCTCGGCTACGCGGGCGAGAAGTTCACGATCAAGCTCTCCGGCACCGAGGCGACGCCGCGCTGGAGCATCGAAAACGCCAACGTCGCCTCCCTCTCGGCGGACGGCACCGTCACCGCGCTTGCCAACGGCAACACGACGGTGCACTGCGCCGTCGGCACGCGGGATCTGACCTGCGTGGTGCGCGTGCGCAACACCGGCAAGACCGCCGCCGAGGCGGACGCGCCCACGGTGGCGGAGCCGATCGTGCCGACGGAGCCGCCCGCGCCGGGCACCTCCTCCACGCCCGCGGCGAGCGCGGAAACGAAGCCCGCGGCGAGCACGCCGGCGGAGCCGGCGCCGTCCGCGCCCGCCTCGACGGCGCACGTGGACGTCTCGTCGCTGAGCGTGAGGACGAATTACGGCACGAAGCTTTCCAAAGACCCCGACACGGGGATGCCGGACTGCACGGTGCGCATCGGCGGAGACCCGATCGCGCTGCGCGTCGAGGGCACGGACGTTGCCGTTTCGTCGTGGACGAGCGACAAGCCCTCCGTGGTGGGGATCGACGCGAGCGGCAGGCTGACGCCGGTATCCGCGGGGACGGCGCACGTTTCCGCAACGGTCGGCGACGCGACGGTCACGTGCATCATCCGCGTGAGGCCGTCCGCGTGAGAGAGGCATAGGCGCATCCGGCGCGGTCCGCAATTTGCGGGCCGCGCTTTTTTGCCTTGCAAGTCGGGCGCAGTTGTGATATCGTATAGTTGGAAGAGTATATAGTAACCGACATTATTTGGGCGGGACGCGCGGCGTCCGCGCCGGGATTCGGAGAAGCGATGGACAGACGCGGCCTTTTGGACAGGGCGGCACGGGACGCGGAGGAGCGGGTGCTGCTCTCGCACGTGCTGGACAAATGCGAGCAGAGCAGGGAGCGCGGCATCCCCACGCACACGGATTTCCTCAGCCCCGCGCAGCAGCGCGGCGCGGAGGACCTGCTCCGCGCGGCCGCTGTTCACGACGGCTGGGCGTTTGCCGGCGGCTACGACGGCGCGGAGCGGCGGATGCTCTGCTTTCTGCCGGATTGGCAGGAGCAGCCGGACGCCGAGGCGTGCATCGCCGCGCTGCGCGCGCGTTTCCGCGCGGAGGACGCGCCGTCGCACCGCGACCTGCTGGGCAGCCTGACGGCGCTTGGCGTCGCGCGCGGCAAGCTGGGCGACCTTCTGGTGTCGGGCGAGTCGGCGGACGCGCTCGTCGGGCGCGACGTCGCGGACTATCTCGTTTCGGAGTGGAAGAGCGCGGGACACGCGCGCCTGAGCGTTTCGCGCATCGCCCTCGCGGAGCTGACCGTGCCGGAGCGCCGGGTGAAGGAGATCCGCGACACGGTGGCGACGCTGCGGCTGGACGCAGTGGCGTCGACGGGCTTTGCGACGAGCCGCGCGAAGGCGGCGGAGCTGATCGCCTCCGGCCGCGTGCAGCTCAACCATCGGGAAACGCTCAAGCCGGACGCGCCCGTGCGCGAGGGGGACGTGGTCTCCGCGCGCGGGCTCGGGAAGTTCGAGCTTGCCTCGGTCGGCGCTCTGAGCAAAAAGGGCAGGACCGCGATCCTGATCCGCCGCTATCTGTGAAAGGGACACCGCTATGGAGCAGAGGAAAATAGACCGCATCAACGAGCTGGCGCACAAGGCGAAGACGCCGGAGGGGCTGACGGACGACGAAAAGGTCGAGCGCGCGGCGCTGCGGCAGGAGTACGTCAACGCCGTGACGGGCAATCTGAAGGCGCAGCTTGACAATACCTATATCGTGGACGCCCGGGGGCGCAAGACAAAGCTGACCCGCTGGGGCGAAAAGGAGAAGAAATGAGCGAAGAGTGGAAATACGACGAAAACAGCGGCTCATTCAGGATGGACAACCAGAATTCCTACCACTATGACAACCGCTACAGCCGTCGGCAGAGCGAGTCCGATTTCGGAAGCTGGGCGCTGATCGCGTTTACGTTCATCCTCGGCCTCTGGCCCGTGGGGCTTTTCCTGCTGGTGAAGAAGCTCAGCGACGACAGCAGCCGCGCGCGGCGCGGCTATGCCTCAACGCGCACCGCGACGACCACCGCGACCACGCGCACCGCGACCACCCAGGAGCGCACCTCCGGCGTGCGCAAGACGCCGCAGCGCACGGCGACGCGGGAGACGACCTCGCGGGTATCCAGCGCGGCGCAAAGGGTCACGAAGTCGCCCGCCGACACGGACAAGAGCCTGAAAATGCTGCGCGTGATCGGCATGATCCTCGCGGCGATCGGCGCCGTCGGCCTGCTGTCGGAGATGGGGGATCTGATCGCCGGCTCGCCGGACTGGGGCGGGCTGTTCTACGCGCTCGGCTTCGCCGCGGGCGGCGTGACCACGCTGTTCTACCGGCACAAAATGCTGATCCGCCGCAACCGCATCGAAAGCTACAAGGCGGTCATGGGCGACCGGGACTTCGTCAAGCTGGGCGAGCTGTCGGCGATCACGGGCAAGAGCGCGGGCGTTGTGGAGAAGGACGTCGAGTACATGCTCCAGAAGAAGATGCTCGGCACCGGCGCGTTCTACGACGCGGGACACGAGATACTCTTCCGCAGCGCGGACGCGTACCAGCGCTACCTGACCGAGCGCTCGAAGAAGGAGAACCTGACGCCCAAGGAGGCGCAGGAGGGCTATTCCGGCGCGCTGCGCGCGATCCGCGAGGCGAACGACCGCATCCCCGACCCCGTCTTTTCCGAAAAGCTGGACCACATGGAGGAGATCGCGGGCAAGATCTTCCGCGAGGTCGAATCGCATCCCGAGAAGCAGAAGCAGGCGTCCACGTTCTTCGACTATTACCTGCCAACGACGCTCAAGCTGCTCGCCACCTACACCGAGTTTGAGGAGGCGGGCGTCGAGGGCGAGAATCTGCGCCAGGCGAAGGCGCGCATCGAGTCGATCATGGACACGCTGCTCGAGAACTTTGAAAAGCAGCTCGACGAGCTGTACCGCAGCGAGGCGATGGACGTGGACGCGGACATCCGCGTGATGGAGAACATGCTCAGCCGCGACCTTTCGAGCGTGGAGCGGGATTTTGGCTTGAACGGCGGGGCCGCCGTTCAAACCAAACCGGAATAGCCGTATTCCCTCGCCGCTGGCGCGGCAACCGGGAATACATGGCGACGGCGGGGCCGCCGTTCAAACCAAACCGGAATAGCCGTTCAAAAAAGCGCGTGCGCTTTTTTGAATGGGCTTACGCTTCGCTTCCCGCACGCCGAAGGCGCACGGGCGCTTCGCGCAAAGTGTTTTTTCTGACGCACATGTCGTCAGAAAAAACGTCAGGTTCATTTCGCGCCTGCGGGCGCGAAAAAGGTATATTTTACAGGGCTGGGAGGTAGATTCACATGGGCGAGTTGAACCACCTGGACGACATGGCGTTTTACGGCGGCAACCTCTGCGACGCCTACGAATACTTCGGCGCGCATCCGGCGCGCCGCGGCGGGGAGGACGGCTGGGTGTTCCGCGTCTGGGCGCCGAACGCGAAGGCGGTTTCGGTCGTGGGGGATTTCTGCGGCTGGGACCGGAACGCGAGGCCGATGGCGCGCAACGGCCAGGACATGTGGGAGGCTTTTATCCCCGGGCTTCGGGAATTTGACGCCTACAAGCTCGCGGTCACGGGCCCCAAGGGCGACGTGACGCTCAAGGCGGACCCCTACGGCTTCCACGCGGAAACGCGCCCCGGCACCGCGAGCAAGCTCTACGACCTCTCCGGCTATGCGTGGCGGGACAAGGCGTGGATGAAGCGGCGGCGCGAGAAGCTGGTGTACGACAACCCGCTGAACATCTACGAGGTGCATCTCGGCTCGTGGCGCCGCCGGGAAAACGGGGCGTTTTACGACTACCGCTCGCTGGCGGACGAGCTTTCGGCGTACGTGTCGGATCTGGGCTACAACTGCATCGAGCTGATGCCGGTCACGGAGTATCCCTTCGACGCGTCGTGGGGCTATCAGGTCACGGGCTATTTCGCCGCCACGTCCCGCTACGGCACGCCCAAGGACTTCATGTACTTCGTGGACAAAATGCACGAGAAGGG
>CACZCL010000062.1 GCA_902779695.1 Oscillospiraceae bacterium
CGGGAGCTTTCCCCGCCCGGGCGAGATCTCGCTCGCCCACAACGGCGTGCTGTTCCTCGACGAGCTGCCGGAGTTTCCCCGCGACGTGCTGGAGGCGCTGCGCGCCCCCATCGAGGACGGCGAGGTGACGATCACCCGCGCGGCGGGCACGGTCACGCTGCCGAGCCGCTTCATGCTCGTCGCGGCGATGAATCCCTGCCGCTGCGGCTGGTACGGGCATCCCTCCGGGCGCTGCACCTGCACGCCCCAGCAGGTGGAGAAGTACGTCCAGCGCATCAGCGGCCCGATGCTCGACCGCATGGACCTGCACGTCACCGTCCCCAGCGTCGAGTTCGAGGCGATGCGCCGCCGCGAGCCGGCGGAGACCTCCGCCGCGGTGCGCGCGCGGGTCAACGCCGTGCGCGAGGTACAGAAAAAACGCTTTTCCGGCTCCTCCGTCCTGTGCAACGCGCAGATGGAGCCGGCGCAGGTGGGCGAATTCTGCCGGCTGGACGCGGCGGGCGAAAAGCTGCTGAAAAACGCGTTCGACCGGCTGGGACTCACCGCCCGCAGCCACGACCGCCTGCTGCGCGTCGCGCGCACGATCGCCGACCTCGACGGCGCGGAGGACATCTCCCCCGCCCATCTTGCCGAGGCGATCCAGTACCGGAACACGGATATTCTGAAAAGTTCAAGCTAAGGAGCAAGCCTTATGCGGGAAATGATACTCTGCAAGCTGGGCGAGGTGATCCTCAAGGGGCTCAACCGCCGCAGCTTTGAGGACAAGCTGCTGTCCAACCTGCGCCGCCGCGTGTCGAAATACGGCAGCTTCCGCGTCTATTCCAAGCAGTCCACCCTCTACGTCGAGCCGGCGGACGACGCGTGCGACCTTGCCGCCGCCTTCGCCGCCTGCCGCCAGGTGTTCGGCGTGGTGGCGGTGTCCCGCGCGTTCCCCTGCGAGAAGGACGCGGGCGCAATCGCCGCCGCCGCGGCGTCGTATCTGCGCGCGGAGCTGAGCGCGGCGAAGTCCTTCAAGGTGGAGAGCAAGCGCGCGGACAAGACCTTCCCCCTCACGTCCATCCAGCTTTCCCAGCAGGTCGGCGGCGCGCTGCACCGGGCGTTCCCCCACCTCGCCGTGGACGTCCACGACCCGGAGCTGACGGTCTTTCTGGAGATCCGGGACGACGCGGCGTTCGTGCACGGCCCCGCCGTCCCGGGCGCGGGCGGGCTGCCGCTGGGCATGGGCGGCACGGCGGTGACGCTGCTCTCCGGCGGCATCGACTCGCCCGTTTCCTCGTGGATGATGGCGAAGCGCGGCGTCGCGCTGGAGCCGCTGCACTTCTTCTCCCCGCCCTATACCTCGGCGGCGGCGAAGGAGAAGGTGCTCGCGCTGGCGCGGGAGCTTTCGCCGTGGTGCGGGCGGATGCGCTTGCAGATCGTTCCCTTCACCGAGATCCAGGAGGAGATCCGCCGCAAGGTGCCCGAGGATTTCTTCACCCTCGTCATGCGCCGCTTCATGATGCGCCTCGCGCAAAGCTGCGCGGAGGAGGCGCACGCGCGCGCGATCGTCACGGGCGAATGCCTCGGCCAGGTCGCGAGCCAGACGATGGAGGCGCTCGCCGTGACGGAGGACGTGGTCTCCCTGCCCGTGCTGCGCCCGCTCATCGGCATGGACAAGGAGGAGATCGTGCGCCTCTCGCGCAGGATCGGCACGTTCGACACCTCAATCCTGCCCTATGAGGACTGCTGCACGGTGTTCACGCCGCGCCACCCCAAGACGAAGCCCCGCCTCGACGAGGTGCGCGACGCCGAGGCCGCGCTGGACGCGCAGGCGCTCTGCGCGCGCGCGATGGCGGGCCGCGAATTTGTCAGGATCAAGCCGTGAGCTTGTTCCGATAATCACCAAATCTATCGAATTTAAAGGAGGAACCACCCATGAAAAACGCCCAATTCAGCCTTGCCTGCACGCTGCTGTGCGTCGCCGCCGGAAACTTTGTGCTGGCGCTCATCTCTCTGATCCGCGACATCAAGGACAGGCGGTAATGGCGCACCGGGCAGAACTGATCGCCGTCGGCACCGAGATCCTGCTGGGCAGCATCGTCAACACCGACGCGCAGATCCTTTCGGAAAAGCTGGCGGAGCTCGGCATCGACGTGCTGTACCACACGGTGGTGGGCGACAATCCGGAGCGCCTGCGCGCGGCGCTGGAGCTGGCGCGCAAGCGGGTGGACGTCATCATCACGACCGGCGGACTCGGCCCGACCTACGACGATCTGACCAAGCAGACCATCTGCGAGACCTTCGGGCGCAAAAACGTGCTGCACCCGGAGCTGGAGCAGTGGCTGCGGGACCTGTTTGCCGCGCGCGGGCGCACCATGACCGAAAACAATCTCCAGCAGGCGTATCTGCCGGAGAACTGCACCGTTTTCCACAACGAGAACGGCACCGCGCCCGGCTGCGCCTTCTGCGAGGGCGGGGTGCACGTGCTGATGCTCCCCGGCCCGCCGCACGAGTGCGCGCTCATGTTCAGGACCGGCGCCGAGCCGTATCTGCGCGCTCTCTCTCAGGACGTGATCGTATCCCACACGCTGCGCATCTACGGCAAGGGCGAGAGCGAGGTCGAGATGCTGCTGCGCGAGCGCATCGAGAAGATGACGAACCCCACCGTCGCCCCCTACGCCAAGCCCGACGAGTGTATGCTGCGCGTGACGGCGAAGGCGGCAAACCGCGAGGCGGCGGAGGCCCTGCTCCGCCCCGCCGTGGACGAGATCCTCTCCGTGGTGGGCAAGTGGGTCTACGGCGTGGACGTGGACAATCTCGAATCCGTGTGCCTGGACGCGCTCAAGCGCCGCGGGGCGACGCTCGCCACGGCGGAGAGCTGCACCGGCGGGCTGCTCGCCAAGCGCCTGACCGACGTGCCCGGCGCCAGCGCCGCGTTCCGCGGCGGCGTGGTCAGCTATACCAACGGCGTCAAGGCGGGCGTTTTGAACGTGCCGCAGGCGCTGCTCGACGAGCACGGCGCCGTTTCGGAGCCGGCGGCGCGCGCGATGGCGGAGGGCGCGCGGGCGGTGCTGGGCGCGGACTACGCCCTGTCCGTCACCGGCGTCGCCGGGCCGGACGCGGACGACCGCGGCAACCCCGTCGGGCTGGTGTACATCGCCCTCGCCGCGCCCGACGGCACAGAGTGCCGGACCTGCCGCTTCGGCAGGCGCACGCGCGAGCACATCCGCCAGCAGGCGGCGAACACCGCCTTCGACCTGCTGCGCCGCAGGCTGGAGTAGGACTCCACGCGGTCTTCGGCGCCGCAGGCAAAAAAAGAGGGGGCTTCCCGCTTTCGGGAAACCCCTTTTTTGTTATTCGCTGATCTGCGTCTGCTTGTTGCGGTCGTAGGCGACCACCACGCGGCGGTTCGGCTCGGTGCCGATGGAAAACGTGGAGATGTCCTTCACGTCCTGCAGCGCCGTGTGGATCACGTGCCGCTCGTAAGCGTTCATCGGCTCAAGCGTCATGTTGCGGCGGTACTTGAGCACCTTCCCTGCCACCTTGTCCGCCAGCCGCTCCAGACTCTGCTCGCGCTTTTCGCGATAATTCTCCGCGTCGACCTGGATGCGGGCGCGGTTCTTCTCGCCGCTGCGGTTGACCGCGTAGCTCGTCAGCTGCTGGATCGCGTCGAGCGTCTCGCCGCGGCGCCCGATCAGCGCGCCCAGCTTGTCGCCCTCCAGGATCACCTTATAGCGGTTCTTCTCCACCTCGTAGACCTTGACCGCCGCCTCGCTCTCCATGTGGGCAAGCAGGCCCGTCAGGAACGTGCGGATCTGCTCGGCGCGCTCGTCGCGGCACTCCTCGCCCAGCTCCGCCTTCGGCGCCGCCGGACGCTTTTCGCGCTTGGTCTCCGCGCGTTCGGGACGCTCGCCCCGCTCGGCGCGTTTTTCCTTCCTCTCGCTCTTCTCCGGCTTTTCGCCGCCCTTGTTTTGCAGCACCTCGGGCTGGAAATCGCGGGGCAGGTCCTCCTTCGGCGCGTTCTTTTTCGCCTCGGCGGCCCTGCGCTCCTTCTCCGCCTTTGCCGCCGCCGCTTCCTGCTCGCGCTCCTCCCTGCTTTTGCGCTGCTCGGGCCGGAACGCCGGTTCCTGCTTTTCGCTCCTGAGCTCGGGCCTTCCGTCGTCATAGCTCACGCGCACGAGGGCGGGCGTCGCGCCGATGCCGAGAAAGCCCGGCTTCGCGCGCTCCAGGATCTCGACGGAAACCTCGTCGCGGTCCATCGAAAGCTGCGTGAGCGCCTTTTCGATGGCCTCCTCCTCCGTCTTGCCCGATACGTCGATAGATTGCACCATATCTGGGTTTCTCCTTATATCGTCGAATTATTCCCCGTAATGGTCGGGGTGATAGGCGCGTCCGCGCGCGTAGGGCCGGTCGCCGATGCGGCCCGCCTCGGTGGTGGAGGAGGTCTTTTTCTCCGCCTTCTTCGGCTCCTGCCGCTTTGCCGGCTGCCTGCCGCGGTTTTTGTTCGCCGACTCCTGATACGCGCGCTGCTGCTCGCGCGCCGCCATCATCTTCGCCACGCGCGCCTCGCGCTTCGCCTTCTCCTTTTCGGTCTCCTCGCGCTCCATCTGCTCGGAGAACACCTTGTTGAGCAGCATGTCCTGCACGATCTGGAACACGCTGTTCGCGATCCAGTAGACGCCAAGCGCCGCCGGCAGCGTGAAGCCGATCCACAGCGACATCAGCGGCATCATATACATCATGGAGCGGGTCTGGCGCGCCGCGGCGTCGTTGCTCTGCGACTGGGAGCCGCCCGCCATGGCGACCTTGGACTGCGCAAGGCTCAGCGCCGCCGAAATCACCGGGATCAGCACAAGGCCGATCACCGCCCAGCCGCCGGAGAAGAACTGCTTCCACACGGCCTGCGGGACGACGGTCAGGTCGAGACCGAGGAAGTTGTAGTCCATCCGGAACAGCCCGTCAATTCCGGTAAAGCTTGAAAAATGGTTGTTGACGAACTGCGCCAGGTTGATCTCCTCGTAAAACGAGGCGCGCCCGTTCGTCTCCGCCGCGACGTAGCCCAGGCCCGTCGCGATGCCGCGCACCTTTTCGATTGTCTCGGCGGAGAGCAGCATGAAGCGGCTGAGCGGCTGGCGGATGATCGAATACAGCGCGATGATGATCGGGAACGGCAGCAGCGACCACAGACAGCCGCTCATGGGGTTGATGCCCTCCTGCGCGTACAGGAGCTGCAGCTCCTCGTTCATCTTCTGCTGGTTGTTCGCGTATTTCTCCTGGATCTCCCGCATTTTGGGCTGGAACTGGTTCATGCGCAGCATGCTCTTCTTGCTCTTGAGCTGGAAGGGCAGCAGCACCAGCTTCACGACCAGCGTGAACAGGATCAGCGCCAGACCGTAGGAGCCCGTCAATTCATAGAAAACGCGCAGGAGCCACGCAAACGGGATGCAAATGTAGTAGCCGATCTTTGCAAACATACCGTCGTTTTCCTCCAAATATCCTGGGAAACGCGCAAAAACGCTCCGTCAGGGCACGGGATCGTACAGCTTGTCCCCGCGGTAGAACGGGTGGCAGTGGGAAAGGCGCCGCAACGCCAGCGCGCCGCCCTTTGCCGCGCCGTATTTCTCGACCGCCTCGCGCGCGTATTCCGAGCAGCACGGAATAAAGCGGCAGCAGGGCGCGCGCAGCGGGGATATCTCCTTTTGATAGAACCGGATCATCCACAAAAGCGAGCTTTTCATTTCTGTTTCTCCCACAGCCCCAGCTTTTCACAAACCCTGCGGTACGCCCGCTCCAGCTCCCGGTACGACGCGCCGACGGCGCGGGAGCGCGCCACGAGGATCATGTCGTACCCCTGCTTCATCTCCGGCTGCGCCAGCCGATAGATTTCGCGCAGGCGCCGGCGCACCCGGTTGCGGACCACCGCTTTTCCGAGCTTTGCGCTCACGGTGACACCGAGGCGGTTTCTTTTCCGGCGGTTCGGCCGGACGTAGACGACGAGAAACGGCGAAACGCCGGAGCTTCCCTTGTTGTAGATCCGGCGGAATTCGTAATTCTCTTTGACTGTCGTCTCTCGCTTCATCGGCCGCCTCGGTCGCAGCTGCGATTCCTCGGGGCGGCGCGCTTCCGAGCGCTGCCGTCCCGTCTGATACGGTTTGCGTTTTCGCCCTTCGTCTCCCGGTCTCAGTGGGTCAGGCGGGCGCGGCCTCTAGCGCGGCGGCGGGCAAGAACCTTGCGGCCGTTCGCGGTCTTCATGCGCTTGCGGAAGCCGT
This sequence comes from Oscillospiraceae bacterium, assembly GCA_902779695.1. Classification (GTDB taxonomy): domain Bacteria; phylum Bacillota; class Clostridia; order Oscillospirales; family Oscillospiraceae; genus Hominicoprocola. The sequence continues at coordinate 6,249 of CACZCL010000062.1, forward strand.
GCTCCTTGGAGCGCTGAAGCTTTTTGGGCTGATAGGTGCGTTTGGTTGCCATGGTTGTGTTCCTCCTTCATTTTAATACCGGCGGTTTTTTACCGCTCTTACTCGACGCCGGCGCCGCGGACGCGGCGTCCGCGCAGTAAACGCGTTTGGTCGCGGCCGCAGGGAAAAAATTATGTCCTTTCCTCCGCAAAATAGCCGCGTAGCCGATATTATACCGGCTTTCTCGCTTTCTGTCAATCAAAACTTCGGCGCCGCGGCCGCATCGGGCGAAGAAATGATTTATTTGCGTCACCGCCGCGATACTTTATATTTAGAATATGTAGAAAACCATTGCATTCCGGCTTTGTTTTTGTTATAATGAATCAGATAGAGTTGTTTCATATTCTGAAAGAAGGTGCCCGGTTTGAATTCTGTTGCCGACCTGTGGCAGCTCGTGCTGGAAAAGCTGCGGCAGGAGCTTTCCGAAACGACGATCAACACCTGGTTCGACGAGATTTCCGACGTTGAGCTGAAGGAAAAAAATTTTCTCATCGTCTGTCCGAACGCCTTTAAGCGCGAAATGCTCGAAACGATGTTCGCCGGACAGTTAAAAGCCGCGCTGCGGGACCTCTTTTCCACCGATTTCACGCTCAGCATTCTGGCGGAGAAAGAATCGAAGGCTTCGGCGGACAAGGCGGAAGCCCTGTTTTCGCGCGACGATTTTACGTTCGACACCTTTGTCGTCGGCGAGTCGAACAAGCTTGCCCACGCCGCGGCGCGCGCGGTGGCGGACGGCGTCGGCAAGCATAGAAATCCCCTTTTCATCTACGGCGACTCGGGACTCGGCAAAACGCACCTGATTTACGCCATCTATCACCAGTTCCGCCAGCGGATGCCGAACGCGAAGATCGTCTACATCAAGGGGGACGACTTTCTCAACGAATTCATCAGCCTCGTGCGCAGCGGCCGAGGCGACGAATTCCGCGCAAAATACCGCGACGCCGATCTTTTCCTCGTGGACGACGTGCAGTTCGTCGCCGGCAAGGAGCAGTCGCAGAACGAATTTTTCCACACCTTCAACACGCTCTACGAATCCGGTCGGCAGATCGTGCTGACGTCCGACCGGCAGCCCTCAGAAATGACGCTGCTCGACGACCGGCTCCGCACCCGCTTTGAATGGGGCCTGATGGTGGACGTGCAGCCGCCCGATTACGAGACCCGCGTCGCCATCGTCAAAAACAAGGCGGTCCAGCGCGGCTTCGTCATCGACGACAAGAGCGCGGACTATATCGCGCGCAACGTCACGGCGAACGTCCGCCAGATCGAGGGCGTGGTCAACACGATCAACGCGCACCGCGACCTTTATAAAAAGAACATGAGCGACCAGGAGATTGAAAACATTGTTCGCGACGCGGTGATCAAAAGCAACGAGGCGATCCCCACGCCGGACGCCATCATCAGCGAGGTATCCCGCTTCTTCGGCTATGACGAGGGCATCCTGCGCGGGCCGAGCCGCAACCGGCAGGTCGTCAACGCGCGCAACATCGCGATGTATCTGATCCGCAACATCACGGGGCTCTCCACCATTGAAATCGGAAAAATCTTCGAGCGAGACCACTCCACCGCCGTCCATTCCCTCGATCAGGTCACGGCGCGTATCCAGTCCGATCCCTCTTACTCGCAGACCATCAAGGACATCACGCTCAACATCAATTATAAGCGCTGAAAGTATCCACACAATTAACAATTGTTTCACGTGAAACCCTGTGGATCATTCTTTCCCTGTTATTTTCCGTGCAAAACCCCCTCTTTTTTCCACCGGGTTTCCTCGCGGCAAAATGCCTTTCCCTCTCCCCTTTTTTTCGTTTTTCCACAATTTCCCGCCCTCTACTGCAACTTCTCAATAAAATCATTCTATCTTTCTGCAAGAAAGGACGTCCGTTATGAAATTCTCCTGTGAAAAGCTCGTGCTGCAAAATGCGATCGGCATCGCCTCCCGCGCCGTCACGGCGAAAAGCTCCATCCCCGCGCTGGAGGGGTTGCTGCTGGTCTGCTCCGGCGGGGAGCTTTCTCTCACGGGCTATAATATGAAGCTCGGCATCCGCACGCGCTTTGCCTGCGACGTTTCACAGGAGGGACAGCTCGTTTTGAACGCGCGGCTGTTCGGCGACATCGTGCGCCGTATGCCGGACGACACGCTGACGCTGACCTCGGACGAAAAGCTGACCGTGCAGGTCCACTGCGGAGACGCGGATTTTGACATCGTGGGGCTTCCCGCGGCGGATTTTCCGGAGCTTCCGGAGGTCGAGGAAAAGAATACGTTTTCTCTGGCGGAGAAAACCATCGGCGCGATGATCCAGCAGACCTGCTTCGCCGTTTCGACCAACGAGGCGCGTCCCGTGCACATGGGTTCGCTGTTTGAGGTGGCGGGCGACGAGGTGACCGTCGTCTCCGTTGACGGGTTTCGTCTCGCGCTGCGGCGCGAAAAGCTGGAAACTCCCGCGAGCGGCGTTTTTTCCTTCGTGGCGCCCGGCACGGCGCTGAGCGAGGTCGAGAAGGTCTGCGAGGAGGTGGACGAGCCGGTCAAGGTCACGCTGGGAGACCGTCATATTCTCTTTGAGGTGGGACAGACCGAGCTGATCTGCCGCCGTCTCGAAGGTGAATTTCTCGATTACAAGAACGCGATCCCGCGCAAGAATCCGATCCGCCTGCTGGTGGACACCAAGGCGATGATGGAAAGCCTCGACCGCGTCAGCGTGGTCATCAGCGAAAAGCTGAAAAGTCCCGTGCGCTGCGTCTTTTCACAAAATAAAGTGTATTTTTCGGCAAAGACCGCAAACGGAGACGCCAAGGACGTGTGCAAAATCGAAGGCGACGGAAAGGAGCTTGAGATCGGCTTCAACAACCGCTATCTGAGCGAAGCGCTGCGCTACGCGCCGGCGGAGCAGGTGCGGCTGGAGCTCAACAGCGGCATCTCCCCCGCCATCATCGTGCCCGCGGACGAGAGCGAGAGCTTCCTTTATATGGTCCTGCCCGTGCGGCTGAAGGCGTGAGTATGACGGAAATCACGATCAAAACGGAATACATCAAGCTGCAGGATCTGCTCAAATTCGCGGCGCTGGTCTCCACCGGAGGCGAGGCGAAGCTCGCCGTCGAGGCGGGCGAGGCGGCGGTCAACGGAGCGGTCTGCATGCAGCGCGGCAAAAAGCTGCGCGCCGGAGACGTCGTCGCCTTCCGCGGCAAAGAGGTCGCGATACGCAATGCGGATCAATAGCCTGACGCTGCAAAACTTCCGCAATTACGGCGAGCAGCGCGCGGAATTCTCTCCGGAGGTCAACGTCGTCGTCGGAGAGAACGCGCAGGGAAAAACGAATCTGCTGGAGGCGATCCTGCTGCTCTCCCGCGGCAAGTCCGAACGGGCGCGGACGGATCGGGAGCTGTTGCGCTTCGGACAGGAGCAGGGCCTGCTGCGGGGCGAGATCTTTTCGCGCGAGCGGGATTTTGTCGTGGAGCTGCAGCTTCGTGCCGGAAAAAGAAGAAAAACGCAGATCAATCAGGTGCCCGTCAGGCGCGCCGGCGAATTGTCCGGCGTGCTGGGCACGGTCTTTTTCTGTCCGGAGGATCTGTCGCTGATCCGCGCGGGAGCGGCGGAGCGGCGCCGGTTCATGGATCAGGCGCTCTGCCAGCTCCGCCCGCGCTATGCCGCGGCGCTCGCGGAGTACAACCGGGTCTATGAGCACAAGACGCGCATTTTGCGCGACGGCGCGGAGCATCCCTCTCTTTTGGAAACGCTGCCGGAATTCAACACGCGCATGGCGCTTGCCGGCGCGGTGCTAATCCACTACCGCGCGCGCTTCTGCGCCCGCCTGGCGGAATACGCGGCGGCGGCGCACCGGGAATGCTCCGGCGGACGGGAGACGCTGGCGCTGCGCTACGAAACGGTGAAGACTGTGACGGACCCCTTCGCGGAGACGGGAGCTTTGACCGAGCAGCTTTTGGCGCACCAGCGAGCGCACGCGCAGGCGGAGCTTGCCTCCCGTCTCTGCCTGTCCGGCCCGCACAAGGACGATGTTGCCGCCGGCATCAACGGGGAAAACGCGCGGCAATTCTCCTCGCAGGGGCAGACGCGCACGGCGGCGCTGGCGTTCAAGCTGGCGGAGCGCGACATTTATCAGGAGATCATGGGACAGACCCCCGTTCTGCTGCTCGACGACGTGCTCAGCGAGCTGGACGTGCATCGGCAGGAGTTCGTTCTCAACCGCATCTGCGGCGGACAGGTGTTCATCACCTGCTGCGAGGAGGACCGGCTGGACGCCCTCGCGGCGGGAAAGGTGCTGCGCGTTTCGCAGGGGAGGATCGAATAGATGTATCTGCGCATCGGCAACGACCAGATGATCCCCGAACGGCGGATCATCGGCATTTTCGATCTGGAAATCACGTCTCAGGCGAAGATCACCGCCGCGTTTCTCAAAAACGCGGAGCGGGAGGGCGTCGTCATCGACGCCTGCGAGGACGTCCCGAAGTCCTTTCTCGTCTGCGACCATCCGTATCACAGACAAATCGTATATCTTTCGCAGCTCAATTCCCGCACGCTCCAGGGACGGGCGGAGGAGAGCGGAGCGCATGGAGGAACAGTATGAGCGAGAATAACGAGCAAAGCATGGTGACTGCCGTCGAGCAGGAGTACAACGCCTCGGAGATCCAGGTGCTGGAGGGACTGGAGGCGGTGCGCAAGCGCCCCGGCATGTATATCGGCTCCACGTCGTCGAGCGGATTGCACCATCTGGTCTATGAGATCGTCGACAACTCGATCGACGAGGCGCTGGCGGGCTACTGCACCGAGGTCACGATCAACGCCGACGGCACGATCACCGTGGAGGACAACGGCCGCGGCATCCCCGTGGACGTGCAGGCGCAGACCGGCCGCCCCGCGCTGGAGGTCGTGTTCACGGTGCTGCACGCGGGCGGAAAGTTCGGCGGCGGCGGCTACAAGGTCTCCGGCGGACTGCACGGCGTGGGCGCAAGCGTGGTGAACGCCCTGTCCGAATGGCTGATCGTGCAGGTGCACAAGGAGGGCAGCGTCTACGAGATGCGCTTTTCCCGCGGCGCCATCACCCAGGAGATGAAGGTCGTCGGCAAGACCGACCGCACCGGCACCACCGTCACCTTCAAGCCCGATCCCGAGATGTTCGAGGACACGGTCTACGACTACGACACGCTGCACACCCGTATGCGCGAGGAGGCGTTTCTCAACGCGGGGCTGCGCATCCGCACCGTCGACGCGCGCGAGGGCCGCGAGCAGAGCGACGAGCTTTGCTACGAGGGCGGCATCCGCGAATTCGTCGCCTATCTCAACAAATCGAAGGACGCGCTGCACGAAAAGGTCATCTATATGAGCGGCGCCAAGGGCGACAGCTTCGCCGAGGTCGCGCTGCAGTACAACGACGGGTATCAGGAGAATATCATCTCCTTTGCCAACGACGTGCGCACGCCGGAGGGCGGCATGCACGAGACCGGCTTCAAGGCGGCGCTGACGCGCGTTTTGAACAATTACGGCGTCAAGGCTGGCATCATCAAGGGGGACGACAAGGTCTCCGGCGAGGACTGCCGCGAGGGCTTGAGCGCCGTGATCTCCGTCAAGCTGCCGGACGCGCAGTTCGAGGGGCAGACCAAGCAAAAGCTCGGCAACAGCGAGATGCGCACGCTCGTGGACAGCGTGGTAAGCGACAGGCTGGACCAGTTTTTGGAGGAGAACCCCGCCGTCGCGCGCGCGATCCTCGACAAGGCGATGATGGCGAACCGCGCCCGCGAGGCGGCGCGCAAGGCGCGCGAGTCCATCCGCCGCAAAAGCGCCCTGGGCGGCGCGGCGATGCCGGACAAGCTGCGCGACTGCAACGAGAACAACCCCGAGCTGACCGAGATCTACATCGTCGAGGGCGACAGCGCGGGCGGCAGCGCGACGAACGGGCGCGACTCCCGCTTTCAGGCGATATTGCCGCTGTGGGGCAAGATGCTCAACGTCGAGAAGGTCCGCGCAGACAAGATCTACGGCAACGACAAGCTCCAGCCGGTCATCGTGGCGCTGGGCGCGGGCCTCGGCGACGATTTCGACCTCAACAAGCTGCGCTATCACAAGGTCATCATCATGGCGGATGCCGACGTGGACGGCAGCCATATCCGCACGCTGTTGCTGACCTTCTTCTTCCGCTATATGCAGCCGCTCATCAAGGAAGGCTACGTCTACGCGGCGGTGCCGCCGCTTTATAAGCTCAGCCGCGGCAAGACGACGCGCGTGGCGTTCTCCGACGAGGAGCGCGACCGCGTCAGCGCGGAGCTGCGCGGCGACAATCCCAACGCGAAGGTGGACATCTCCCGCTTCAAGGGCCTCGGCGAGATGGACCCGCACGAGCTGTGGGAGACGACGATGGACCCCGAAAAGCGCACGTTGAAGCGCATCACGCTGGAGGACGCCGTGCGCGCGGACGAGACCTTCTCCGTCCTCATGGGCGAAAAGGTGGAGCCGCGCAAGGAGTTCATCGAGCAGAACGCGCACTACGCGGTGAATCTTGACTTTTAAGAAAGGAGGCTTTCCGATATGGCACACAAGAACGTGGACTACGATCCCGAAACCCTGCGCTATCCCGAGCAGAAGATCGTCGAGAGCGAGCTCGTGTCGGAGATGAAGACCTCCTACATCGAGTACGCGATGTCTGTCATCGTCGGGCGCGCGCTGCCCGACGTGCGCGACGGCCTCAAGCCCGTCCACCGCCGCATCCTCTACGCCATGTACGAGGACGGGCTGACGCAGGACAAGCCCTTCCGCAAATGCGCCACCGCCGTCGGCGACGTGCTGGGCCGCTACCATCCCCACGGCGACGCGTCGGTCTACGACGCGCTGGTGCGCCTCGCGCAGGACTTCTCCATGCGCTATCCGCTCATCGACGGGCACGGCAACTTCGGCTCCGTCGACGGCGACCCCCCGGCGGCGTACCGCTACACCGAGGCGCGCATGGCGAAGATGGCGAACGAGATGCTGCGCGACATCGAAAAGGATACCGTCGACTGGGACCCCAACTTCGACGAGACGCGCAAGGAGCCGCGCGTGCTGCCCTCCCGCTTCCCCAATCTGCTGGTGAACGGGTCGAGCGGCATCGCCGTCGGCATGGCGACGAACATCCCGCCCCACAACCTCACCGAGGTCGTCAACGCCTGCATCTGCGTGCTGGACAATCCGGAGGCGACGCTTTACGACCTGATGCAGCACGTCACGGGGCCGGACTTCCCCACAAAGGGCATCATCATGGGCCGCAGCGGCATCCGCGCCGCCTACGCCACGGGCCGCGGCAAGATCATCCTGCGCGCCCGCACCGAGTTTGAGGAGCTGCCGCAGGGCAGGACGCGCATCATCGTCACCGAGCTTCCCTACCAGGTCAACAAGCGTATGCTCATCAAGAGCATGGCGGACCAGGTCAACGACAAGCGGCTGGAGGGCATCAGCGACATCGTCGACCAGTCCGACCGCGGCGGTATGCGCATCGTCATCGACGTCAAGCGCGACGCGAACCCGCAGGTGGTCTTGAACCGCCTGTTCGCGCAGACGCAGATGCAGATCAGCTTCGCCATCAATATGCTGGCGCTGGTGGACGACCAGAAGCAGCCGAAGATCCTCTCGCTTCGCCACATCATCGACGAGTATCTGGCGTTTCAGGAGGAGCTGATCCTCCGCCGCACGCGCTACGACCTCAAAAAGGCGCAGGAGCGCGCACATATCCTGGAGGGCCTGCTGATCGCGCAGGACAACATCGACGCGGTCATCAAGACCATCCGCGAGAGCTATGACGACGCCAAAGAAAACCTGATGGCGAGGTTCGATCTCTCCGAGGCGCAGGCGCAGGCGATCTGCGATATGCGCCTGATCGCCCTGCAGGGGCTCAACCGCGAAAAGCTGCAATCGGAGTACGACGAGCTGGAGAAAAGGATCGCGTACTACAACGAGCTTCTGGGCTCCGAGACCATGCTCAAGCAGGTGCTCAAGGACGAGCTGACGGAGCTGCGCGACAAGTACGGCGACGCGCGCAAGACCGAGATCCAGGAGGTCGAGGACGAGATCGACATCGAGGATCTGATCGAGGAGGAGCAGTGCGTCTACACCCTGACCCACAACGGCTATATCAAGCGCACGAGCGCCGACGAGTACAACGCGCAGAAGCGCGGCGGCAAGGGCGTTCGCGGCATGACGACGCGGGACGAGGACTACGTCGAGGCGGTGTTCACCGCGTCCACGCACGACTTTATCCTGTTTTTCACGAACAAGGGCCGCGTCCACCGCAA
>CACZCL010000063.1 GCA_902779695.1 Oscillospiraceae bacterium
ATATCGTCCCTTTGAAACAGCATTTCTTCTGACATGGCGTTCTTCTCCTTTTCTCAGCCGGACTCAGTTCTGGGCCGTATAGATATTGGCGACGTCGAGAATGATGCTGATGCTGCCGTCGCCGAGGATGGTGCAGCCGGAAATACCGGAGCTCTTGATGCCGAAGTTGTTGACATAGTCGGGCAGCGGCTTGACGACCACCTGCTGCTCGCCGATGAGCTGGTCGACAAACAGGCAGAACGAATTGTCGCCGGACTCCACCCACAGGAGCACGCCGTTGTCAAAGCTGTCCACACCGCCCTCGATGTTGTAGAAGGTCTTGGCGCGGACGATGGAGTAGAAGCTGTCCACGATCTTGATCATCTCGCCGTGCGTCTCGTCCTGCATGATGTGCATGTCGGACGCCTTGAAGATCTGGCGGATGTTGCTGATGGGGACGGAGAAGATGGAGTCGCCCACGGAGACCTCCATCGCGTCCATGATCGCCATGGTCAGCGGGATGCGCAGCGTGGTGGTCATGCCCTTGCCAAGCTCGCTCGTGATCGTGACGGTGCCGCCAACGCTCTCGACGTTGCTCTTGACCACGTCCATGCCGACGCCGCGCCCGGAATACTCGGTGACCTCGGTGTTGGTGGAAAAGCCGGGCATGAGCAGGAAGTTGAGGATGTCCTTGTGCGCGTAGTCGACGCCCGGCGCCGCAAGGCCCTGGCGGATCGCCTTGTTGAGCACCGCCTCGTCGTTGACGCCGCGCCCGTCGTCGATGATCTCGATGATGACCTCGCTGCCGGTCTGCCGCGCGGCGAGGATGATCTGGCCGACCGGGTCCTTGCCGGCGGCGATGCGGTCCTGCTTGTTCTCCTCGATGCCGTGGTCCATGGAGTTGCGGACGATGTGCATGATCGGGTCGGAGATGGAGTCGACGATGGTCTTGTCCACCTCGGTGTCCTCGCCCTCGAGGATCAGGTTCGTCTCGCGGTCGAGCTTCTTGCTCATGTCGCGCACGATGCGCTTCATCTTCTGGAACGTGCCGGACACGGGCACCATGCGCAGGCTCATCGCGACGTCCTGCAGGTTGTCCGTCAGGGAGCGGAGCTGGCGCGCCGCCTTGGTAAAGTTGTCGAGCTTGAGGCCCTTGAGGTCGGGGCTGGCGGTGACCTGCGCCTCGGTGATGACGATCTCGCTGACGACCGCCATCAGCGCGTCGAGCTTGCCGAGGCTCACGCTGATGAGGCTCTCCTTGGCGTGCTGCTGCTTCGCCGCGGTCTGCGCCGCCGCGCTCTGCTGCGTGGGCGCCTCCGCGCTCACGGGAGCCGCCGCCGCGGCGACCGTCTCCGCGGGCGCCTCCACGCTCACCGGCGCCGCCTCCTCCGCCGCGGGAGCCGCCGCGGGAGCGGAGAAGTCAAACGTCTGATACTCGCGCACCGCGCCGTTGTCGCGCACGGCGGGCAGCGCCTCGGTACGCTCCTCCTCGCTGCGGAAGCGCAGGAAGAAGCCGTTGTCGATGATGAAGTTGGCGGTCTCGGGGTTCAGCTGGACGTCCGCCGGGAAGAAGTCGAAGGCCGCCTCGTCCACGAAATCCTTCGTCGCGTTGACGAGCATCATCGCGCGCAGGTTCTCCATGCCGGCGCCCTCGTCGAAGAACACCTGCAGGCCGTAGGGGAACGTGGGGCTGCCGTAAATCATCAGATCGCCGTTCGCCTCGGGCGCCGCGGGAGCCGCCGCGCTCTCTCCGCCGGCCGCCTCCGCGCTCTCTTCGCCGCCCTCGCCGGAAATTTTATTTGCAAAGGTATTAATTTTATTAAGGAATGTGTCGATATCATTGGAAAGCGGCTGGTCGCTTTCGATCTTCTCGATTTCCGAGCGGAAGAAATCGATCGACTCGAAGATCAGGTCGAACAGGTCCGAGCGCATATCCTCCGGGATCGCGTCCATCGTCTTCTCGCGGATCACGTAGAACATATCCTCGATACGATGCGCGATGGTCATCAGAGAATTGAACTCCATCATCGCGGAAGAGCCCTTGATCGTATGCATGATACGGAAGATCTCGTTCACCGCGTCCTGCGAAAAGGTCTTCGCCTGCTCGCTGGAAAGGATCAGGTCGTCCAGCTGCTCCAGCATGGAGTGCATCTCAAACAGATACGCCTCCAACATATCGTTGCCCATACCCATAAACATTCACCCCTAAATTTTTTGTTGCGGACGGGGCGCAATACGCCCTGTTCACGGTCTCTTAAAATTTATATCGGCAATTAGTTTCGAAAGTTAATATCCGCGCAAAAGTTTTTTTCATGTTTTTTTGAAAGGAGCGAACCTCTCATGCCGGACCTGCTCGGCGCCACCAATCCGGTCCCCTCCTACGAGGCTCCGAACGTAAAAATAACGCCGCCCACCCCCGGCGGCGACACCAATATACAAAACGTCGTCGACCCCGACCGCGTCACCCGTCCGGACGGTTCGGAGGGGCAGCAGGGCTCCGGCGACGCCGCCAACTCGTTTGGAACGCGCTTCGACTCCAATTTTATGACCTTCGTGCAGCGCCTGCGCGGCGCGCAGGACCTGCCCGAGGTCTTTCTCAACGTCCTGCAGGGGCAGACGGTCGAGGTCAGCTCCGGCATCCGCAGCGGCTTCACCGAGGAGATGTCCCAGTTCCTCGAATTCATCCGCATGGACGAGGGGCAGCTGCTCAGCTTCCTGCAAAACCAGGTGCAAAGCGGCTCGCGCTTTACCGGCGCGCTGTTCCAGATGCTGCGCAACGCCTACAACGGCACGACCTCCGACCTGACGAAAAACGACATCCTCCTCTTCGTCCGCCGCTTCGGGGACTACAGCTCCACCGAGCACATCGAGGACAATCTCCTGCGCATGACGGAGGAGATGACCGAGGCGCTACCCGGCAAGTGGTCCAGCGAGCTGACGCAGGTGCTGGCGAAGCTGGAAAACGGCGTGAGCGCCGGCGACCGGGAAGGGAACCTCAAGCTGCTGCGCGAGCAGGTGTTCCCGCTCGTGTCGAAATACGTCTCGCTGACGCACGACCACGGGCTTGCCCGCAACCTGCTCTCCGCGATGACGCTGGACGTCGCGCGCTATGAAAACAGCTCGGAGGAGGGGCTTTTGCAGGCGTTCCGCCATCTCGCCAGCAGCGAGGTGCTGCCCAAGGAGATCGCGAACCTCCCCGACCGGGAGCTGCTGCGGATGCTCAAGGAGACGGACTTTTACAAGGCGTCGGAGAGCAACACCTTCGCCGACCGCATGGCGCACGTGACGCACCGCGCGCTGCAGGGGGAGGACGGCGTGAACACGCAGGACGCCTTCCACAGCATCATGAACTCCCTGCTCATCAACGAGAGCGTCTATATGCCGCTGCAGCACGTTATGCTGCCGCTGAACTGGAACGGCGAGCTGATGTTCTCCGAAATGTGGATCGACCCCAACGCCGGGCAGGACAGCCGCGGCCGGCGCGGCAAGGAGGACGAGGGCCCCGTGCAGCGTATCCTGATCAAAATGGACATTCGCTCCATCGGCGCGTTCGACGTGCTGATCCAAAACCGGAGCGAGGGCGTTTCGATGCTTGTCACCTGCCCCAAATCGGTTTCCGAGCATACGCCGCAGGTCACGCAGTCGCTGCGCGACATCCTCGCGCGCAACGGGCTCAAGGTCGATCAGGTGCAGGTCGCCGAGCAGCACCGCCCCCTGACCGTGTCGGAGGTGTTCCCCAAGCTCTTTGAAAGGATGAGTGGCGTCAATGTCAAGGTCTGAGTTCCCGCGCAAGAAGCGCGCCGTCGCCCTGCACTACGGCGCGGACGACACGGCGCCCGTCGTCGTCGCCTCCGGCATGGGCTACCTCGCGGAGAAGATCGTCGACGTCGCGCAGGCGAACGGCGTGCCCGTCTATGAGGACGATTCGCTCACGACGATCCTCTCCCAGCTCAATCTCGGGCAGGAGATCCCGCCGGAGCTCTATCAGGCGATCGTCGAGATCTACGTCTATTTCCTCAACTTCGACCCCGCGCGGCGTGAAGGCGCGGGAGGCGCACAGGCAAACGCGCCCGCGCAGCCGTAAACCGGCAAGGAGGTACGCATGGCCCTTTTTGGAAAAAGACCCAAAAAGCGGAAGGAGCCCCCCATCTATCTGCTGATGGACAGCAACTCGCGCCTGCTCGCCCGCGGGCTCCGCAAGGACAGCGGGGACGAAAACGAGCTGGATATCAAGCTGATCGAGGGAGACCCCTACACGCTCCGGGACGTCGGCATCGTCCAGACCGTGCCGCAGGACAAGAGCCTCCCGCCGCAGATGGCGCGCGTGATCGCCTGCCGCGGCGGGCTTGTCTCACTTGAGCCGATGCGGGAGCTGGGAAGCGAGGTGCGGCGCAACTTCCGCGTCCCCGTCGTCTTCGACAGCTTCGTTTATTTCCGCGTCGGCGGGCGGGCGGAGCTGCGCTCGGTCGATTTAAGCTGCGGCGGCATCGCGTTCCGCTCGACGGCGGCGCTCGCCGTCGGAAGCGTCTATCAGGTCGTCGTCCCCATCACGTCGGAGGGGCCGCTGCTTTTGTTCGTCCAGGTCCTGCGCGTCCACCTGGAGCCGACAGGCGGCAACTTCTACGCCTGCAAATTCGTCGGTATGATCGACGACGAGGAGGCAATGCTGCGCGAGGCGGTGTTCGCCATTCAGATCGGCACCGTCAAGCCGAAATACTAAGAGCGAGGTTTTCCACGATGTACAAGCTGAAGAAAAATGTACTGCTGCGCAGGCTGCCGGCATTTGCCCTCGCGCTGTGCATGACGCTGTCCCTGCTGCCGGCGCTTGCCGCGCCGGCGCTCGCCGACGAGTCCGACGCCGCGATGGACCAGCTCCAGAGCTGGGGCGTCGTCGGCGGATACCCGGACGGCAACCTCCACCCCGAGCGGTCGCTCACGCGGGCGGAATTCGTCTCCATGGTCAACCGCGCCTACGGCTACACGCAGACCGGCCCCACGCCGTTTATCGACGTTCCCGCCTCCGCCTGGTACGCCGACGACGTCGCCATTGCCTACAACGCAAAATACTTTACCGGCGTTTCGCCGCGCATGGCGGCGCCCGACGACTCGCTCACCCGCGAGCAGTCGATGGTGCTGCTCGCGCGCAATATGCGCCTTGACCCCGTCGCCGGCGAGGTCACGGAGTTTGCCGACGGCCGCGACTTCTCGGAATGGAGCCGCGGCTACGCCCGCGCCGCGGCGCAGGCGGACCTGATCGACGGCTACGACGACGGCTCCTTCAAGCCGACGCAGGACATCACCCGCGGCGAGATGGCGGTCATGCTCCAGCGCGCGCTGGGCACGCTCGTCAACCAGGAGGGCACCCACACGCTCTCGGACGTGTACGGCAACGTGACGATCAACACGCCGAACACGATCCTCAAGGATTCCACCATCGCCGGCGACCTGTTCATCACCGGCGGCCTCGACCTCGGCGACGTGACGCTGGAAAACGTCCGCGTGCTCGGCGACATCATCGTCGCCGGCGGCGGCGAGAGCCAGGCGGGCAAGGACAGCGTCATCCTGCGCAACGTCGAGGCGGATTCCCTGCTCGTGGACAGCATCGCCGACCAATACGTCTCCCTCGCCGCCGAGGGCAACACCGTGATCCCCGAAGCCGTGCTGCGCTCCGACGCGTTCGTGCAGGACCGCACCCGCCCGGGCAGCGGCCTTCTCAACATCTCGCTGGAGTCCCCCGATCCCGCCGCGCGCTTCACGCTCTCCGGCAATCTGGAAACGGTCGTCAACAAAACGCCCGGCTCGGCGCTGAACGTCGCCATGGGCACGGTGGACAGCCTGACCATGGACGAGCACGCGACCAACGCCACGCTCAACCTCGACGTCAACAGCACCGCGACGACGCTGAACCTCGACGTGGCGACGCGCGTGACGGGCGTGGGCGATATCGACAGGCTGAACGTCAACGCCCCCGGCTCCGACGTTCAGATGCTGCCCGACACGATCGAGATTCGCCCCGGCATCACCGCCGTCATCGCCGGCGAGACGATGAACGCGCAGCAGGCGCGCGAGTCCTCCGCCGACCCGCGGCTGCTCGCCGGCTATCCGAAGATCAAGAACATCGCGCCCACCACCGCCACGGCGGTCTTTGCCGCCAACAAGAGCGGCACGGTCTACTGGGCGATCAGCACGACCACCGACGGCTCCATCGGCGAGGAGGAGCTGATCTCCCCCACGAAGGACAACCGGCGCATCGTTCTCAGCGGCAATCTCCCCATTACCAGCTCCACCACGGAGTTCACCGCCGCGCTGACCAAGCTGGAGCCCGCGTCCAATTACTATCTCACCACCGTCATGATCGACGCGCGCAACCGCCACAGCCCGGTCAAGGTCGCCGCGTTCTCGACGCCGGACAACACAGTCCCCGCCTTCACGACGGGCCACCCGCGCATCGTCAAGAACGACTTCACGCTCTCTGTCGGCAAGAAGACTGACAGCGACGGCAACAGCGTTCAGGCGTGGATCCCGAACTTCTACGTCCAGGCGGGCGTGATGGCGAACAAGAGCTGCCAGCTCTACTACGCCCTCTATCCCGCGGGCAGCGCGGCGCCCACGGGCCAGATGTTCCGCACCGGCGCGCTGGGCAAGCCGCTGCAGAACGGCGTGGACGAGATTTTGCGCAACGAGCTTTGGACGAAGGACTTCTCCGGCCTCGCGGAGCTGACCACCTACGACCTGTACTTCTGGCTGACCGATTCGGACGGCGCGAACAGCTCCACGGTGCAGAAGCTGACGTTCACGACCAAGGACGGCACGCCGCCGGAGTTCCAGCACGAAACGCCGCTGGTGTCCGGCAACCCGCCCGCCACCTCCATCCCCACCAACGCCAACCTCAGCGAGAACGCCGCCGTCTTCTGGGCGGTCGTCAAGCACGGCGACAACTTCATCAACACCAAGGAGACCACCTCCGCCGACAAGCGGCTGCAAACGATCATCGATGAGCTGACCGCCGCCGCCTTCACGGACACCGCGAAGAAGAAGGAGCTGGATATCCTCAAGCGCAAGATCGAATCCGGCACCGGCAGCCTGCGCAGCGGCTCCGCCAACGCGCAGAAGGACCGCGACGCCGCCGTGAACGTCACCGGCCTCACGTCGGAGAGCGCCTACGACGTCTACTTCGTCGCCAAGGACCCGGCGGGCAACTATTCCGACATCAAGGTGCTGGAGAACATCCACACGCTGGACACCACGCCGCCCACCGTGACGCAGGAGTTCAGCCGCACGAACGAAAAGGGCGAGCCCTACGCCAACACGGACATCGAGCTCATTTTCAGCGAGGACGTGCAGCACTACCCCACCACGTTCATGAGGGACAGCGAGGGCAAGCAGGTCGTGACCTCGGACGGCAGCACCGTGCCCGAAACGCTGCTTTCCCTGCGGGATTCCCCGGAGGCCCTCGGCGCCTTCCTCGCCAGCATCATCGAGCTGTACAACGAGTCCGGCCTTGATCCGAGCGCGCCGCTTGACCCCTTCACCGGCACGGAGGAGGAAAAAGAGACCGCCGACTGGACGATCGACTTTCGCAAGGCGGTGATCACGCAGGACCCGGACAACGGCGCCGTGACGGTGCGCCTCGGCTCCGCGGCGGGCGCGCTCAAGCTCCGCAGCGGCGCGACCTACCACTTTACCTGCAAGGACGTTCAGGACCTTGCCACCACGCCGAACCGCATGGCGAACATGCCGGTCTCGCTGCCGTCGTTCCGCACGATCGCGGCGCAGGTGCAGCTTCGCAAGGACGTCAGCGCCTCGAAGCTGACGTACGGCGGCAAGGAGCTTGAGATCGACATGGCGTTCTCCGTGCGCCCGATCTCCGTCAACGTGGACGACAACGTGCTCTGGGATATGCTGTACTGGTCGGATTCCACGGCGCGCTTCGACGTGTACCGCCGCGTGCGCGGCACCGAGTCGTGGGAGAAGGTCGCCCCGCTGGACGGCGAGGATTACAGCGCCATCACGATCTCCGGCACCGACACCTACATCGGCAAGGGCCTGTACGCCCACCTCTCCATGAAGTCTCAGCCGCCGGTCAACGTCACCGGCGACGGCAGGGATAACCTCGACCCGGAAAAGGTCTACGAGTACGCCGTCCACTTCACCAAGGTCGGCGACATCGAGGAGGGCGTCAACAACAGCGGGCGCAACACCTGGAACAAGGAGATTTCCTTCCGCATCAACGTCATCACCGCCGAGACGCCCACGGCGTTCGACCGTCTCAACAGCTACTCCGGCGGCATCAACTACGGCGACTACGCCTGGATGCGGAGCACGCAGAACGTGCTGGAGGTCAACACCACCGACGCCAACTCCGAATACTTCACGCTCTACAAATCCTTCTCCGACCGCAGCGCGCCCACCTTCACGCAGGGCTACCCGACCTTCACGGCGCAGGACATCGGCGCGGATATCCGCGTAATGACCGACCGCGCGGGCACGATCTACTGGGTCGTCGCGCCCATGACGAGCGAGGACGCCCTGAGCGTCTACTCCCCCGACATCCCGCCCACCGCCACGGTGCCCGGCGTCTTCGGCGCGGAGAACAACGCCGTCGACGGCGTGAACCGCTTCTCCGCCTACTTCGCTCCCACGGAGGGCGCGAAGGAGTTCATCCCGCACAAGGGCAGCGACGTCGGAGCGCCGTTCGAGCTGGAGCGCCCGACGATCAGCGCGATCTACAACCCCAACTTCGGCTCCGACCGCGTGCGCAGCGGCAGCATCCGCGCCACGGGCAGCGGCGTGCAGACGATCCGCGTCACCGATCTGGAGCCCAGCACCAGTTATTATGTCTACTTCGTCACGCAGAGCGACGGACAGGCGATCTACTCCGACCACACCATGCTTTACCAGTTCTGGACCGAGGCGGTCAACCGTCCGAAGCTGTACATCGACACCAACGGCTCCTCCACGGCGAAGGTGCGAAGCCGCAACATGGACGCCACCGCGAACTACGCCATCTTCCTCTCCACCGCGCTGCCCAGCTACACCAACGTGCCGCCCGACCGCATCGACTTTGAAGAACAGTTCGGCACCGCGGCGGTGCTCGGCACGAAGAACCTCGCCGCCTTTGAGGATGCCTATCCCGTCGGCCACAAGTACCGCTCCTCCGACTTTACCGTCCGCGACGCGCTGACGGAGCAGTTCAACGACGGCGGCACCCTTTACGACAAGTACGCGAGCGTGGAGCACAAGGACGAGCTGCTGCAGCTCATCACCGGTCAGACTCACACCCGCGGCCACATCGACGGCTCCGCGAACGTGAGCCTCGCGCAGGACGTCGCGGACGTGGTGAACTGCGAGGAGCAGTACAGCATCGAACCGAACCGCCAATATCTGTTCATCGCCGCCGCGCGCAGCCTGCTGGCGCGGGAGGGCACCGACGCCGACTCCTACGGCTTCTGCGCCTATGAGCCCATTTTCATCGTCGACTCCACGCCGCCGAGCATTGCGACGATCGACGGCTATGCCTATGTGAACACGACGAACACGGACCAGGCGATGGGCGACTACAGGGGCGGCGAAGGCGGCAAGCCCAAGGTCGCCGCCGGCACCATGTCGGGCCAAATCAATCTGAATTTTGACAAGGACATTTATTACTACGTCAACGACAGCACCAACCTGCCGTTCACTACCTCAACCACGGATACGGCGGCCTCCGTCGGCTATCCGAAATTCCAGGCGGAGTCCAACAAAGCGGCCCTCGGCACCAGATTTTCAACCATTTCCGCGCGAGCGACGGGCAGCACCAATGTGAACGGCGTCACGCTGGAATTCATGAGCGTTCCCACCGGTACCGAGTTTATCGTCACCGCGAACCTCGTGAGCTACTACAGCAAGCTTGACCTCAAGCGGCAGCTCCGCCTGAAGCTTCGCTATGACGCGGACAGCGGAAAAGTCTTTGTCGATCTGACGCCGGACAGCTGGTATGACACGGAGAGCGTGGAACTCACAGTGCTTGAAACCGCCATCCCTGCGCCGGAAAGCATTACGCTCAATCCCTCGGCGGTCACGCTGAACCTTGGCGAGAGCAAAGATATCTCTGTTCAATTCAGCCCCTATGGCTCCAGCGCAAGGATTCTCTGGACGTTTGTGGATAGGCTGCCGAGCATGTCGCTCAGCGATCCCGCGGGCGACGCCACCGTCGTCAGCCTGGATCCCGCGGCGGCGGGCGGTCCCTCCGCGACAGTCACCGGAACGAAGGTCGGCACCGCCTACATCAGAGTCACAGCGGAGGGCGTTGCAGACGCTCAATATCTGACCGTGATCGTCAAAGCCGATCCGAGCATTGAGCTGGATAAGCATGTGCTTTCTCTGACGGTCGGCGATACCACGCAGCTGACGGCGACCGTACTCAATCCGCCCAGCGGCCATTCGGTTGTGTGGGAATGCAGCGACCGCAGCAACCTCTGGCTAGGCACGGACGGAAAGCTTCAGGCCATCGCTCCGGCGGACCGCATCACCGTCACAGCCACGATTTATGATCGAAGCGGCAAATCCATCGGTGTGTCCGATTCCTGCGTCGTGCAAATTATCGCCGCTCCCTCACCCTAAGGAGGCACTCCATGAAACACCTTACCAAACCCATCGCCCTGCTCCTCGCGCTCGTCCTGCTGCTGCCCCTCGCCCACGAACAGATACATGATATCAGGGCCAAAGATGATGAGCAGCACACCAGCCAGGATGCTGAAGGATACCGACATATAGCAGCACTTGCGCACGCCCTCAGCGATGCGCTCGTATTTCTGCGCGCCAT
>CACZCL010000064.1:0-10729 GCA_902779695.1 Oscillospiraceae bacterium
CGGCATGGGCGACGCGCACCGCGCCCGCGCGCGCGCCGCCGCGGGCGGAGCCGAAGCCGGACGGCGCGCCGAAGCCGCCGCCGAAATCGTCGAACCGCTCCACGCCGCAGGCGCGCGCGGCGGCGTCCGGCTTTCCCTCCCAATCGGCGCTCTCCTCCGGGATCTCCTCCAGAAAGCGGGAGGGGCGGTTGGGCGTCGTGCGTCCGAACAGCATCCGCTGGCGCGCGTTCGTCAGCGTCAGCTTCTCCTTCGCGCGGGTCATGGCGACGTAGCAAAGCCGCCGCTCCTCCTCCAGCTCCTCCCCGTCGTCGTTCGCGCGCTGTCCGGGGAAGATCCCCTCCTCCATGCCGACGACGTAGACGCAGGGGAATTCCAGACCCTTCGCGCTGTGCATCGTCATCATCGTCACGGCGTTGTCCGTCGTCGCGCCGTCGAGGTCGGTGTAAAGCGCGATCTCGTTCAAAAAGCCGGAAAGCGTCGCATCCTCCGGCTCGCTCTCCAAAAACGAGAGGATGTTCGACTTGAGCTCCTGCACGTTCTCAAGCCGCCCGCGGCTCTCCATGTCGTTTTTCTCCTGCAGCGCGCGGACGTAGCCGCTCTTTTCGCACACCAGATCGTACAGCTCGGGCAGCGGCGCGTCCTCCTCCGCCTCCCGCAGCGCGTCCAGCAGCGCCGCGAATTGCAGCAGCTTCGACGACGCGCGGCTCAGCCCCGCGTACTCGTCCGCGCGGCGGATCACCTCGATCATCGGCACGCCCTGCTCTGCCGCGAGGCGCTGCACCTCCTCCATGGTCGTGTTTCCGATGCCGCGCGGCGGGTTGTTGACGATCCGCCGCAGCCGCAGGTCGTCCGAGGGGTTGTTGAGCACCGCGAGGTAGGAGAGCATATCCTTGACCTCGGCGCGCTCGAAGAATTTCATGCCGCCGACCACCTGATACGGCACGCCGTTGCGCTTGAACGCGTATTCCAAAGCGTTCGACTGGGCGTTCATGCGGTAGAGGATCGCGTTGTCGCGCCAGTTCCTGCCGCGGTTGTAATCCCCCATGACGGACGAAACGACGTAATTCGCCTCGTCCTGCTCGTTGAACACGGTGCGGATCGACACACGCTCGCCCCCGCCGCGGTCCGTCCAGAGCGTTTTGCCCTTGCGCCCCGTGTTGTTGCTGATGACGGCGTTCGCCGCGTCCAGAATGTGCTTCGTGGAGCGGTAGTTCTGCTCCAGCCGGATCGTGCGCGTCCCGCGGTACTCCTTTTCAAAGTTGAGGATATTCGTGATATCCGCGCCGCGGAAGCGGTAGATGCTCTGGTCGTCGTCGCCGACGACGCAAATGTTGCCGTTCGACCCGACGAGCTGCTTCATCAGCAGGTATTGCAGCCGGTTCGTATCCTGGTACTCGTCGATGAGCACATAGCGGAACCTGCGGCGGTAGTAGTCGCGCACCTCCGGCTCGCTTTGCAGCAGCGTCACGGCGTGGAGCAGGATATCGTCGAAATCCAGCGCGTTCGACTCGCGCAATATCTGCTCGTAGCGCGCGTAGATCCGCGCGATGCGCTCCTTCCGCCAGTCGCCGCTGTCCGACCAGCGGGCGGAAAAGTCCCGCGCGGTCTCCATCGCGTCCTTCGCCCGGCTGATGACGCCCAGCACCTCGCGCGGCGGGAACGCCTTCTCGTCCAGCCCCAGCTCCCGCACGACGTCGCGCACGACGCGGCGGGAATCGTCGGCGTCGTAGATGGTGAAATCCAGCGAAAAGCCCAGCCGGTCGATATCGCGGCGCAGGATGCGCACGCAGGCGGAGTGGAACGTCAGCGCCCACACGTCCTGCGCGCCGCGGATGCCGAACGCGTCCAGCCGCTCGCGCAGCTCGTTCGCCGCCTTGTTCGTGAACGTCACCGCCAGAACCTGCCACGCCTTCGGCGGCTCCACGGCGCAAAGATGCAGCATACGCGCGCGCTCGTCGGCGCTCGGATGCTCGGGATAGCCCTCCAGAAACGCGAGGTCGTCCTCCGTCGCGCTCTCCGGCACCTCGTCCGTGTCGCTGCCGCACCCGTAGGTCAGGATGTTGGCGACGCGGTTGATCAGCACCGTCGTCTTTCCGCTGCCCGCGCCGGCGAGCAGCAGCAGCGGCCCCTCGGTGGCAAGCACGCCCCTGCGCTGCTCCGGGTTCAGCCTCGCAAAATCCCGCGCGATGGCGGCGCGCCGCGCCTTCGCGTACCGGGTGTTGAAATCGTCCATATATGGTAGTCCCTCTCTTTCCGCTACGCATTATAGCGGAAAGAGAGGGACTTTTCAACACCTATTCGATCGCGGCGTATATCTCCCAGTCAAAAGCGTCGCAGCCCGCCTCGCAGGTAAACGTCCGGGACATCGTGCTGCTGGCGAGGCTCGCGTACTCGACCAGGAGCTTTCCGCTCGCGGCGTCGTACCACTCCGCCGTGGAGTTCACGCCCCAGTCGTCCCACGCGGTCATGTTCAGCCTGTCGTAGTCGATCCTTCCGCGCTCGATCACGTTTCCGCTTCTGCGATAGACGTACACGCGCCGCGCGCCGTCGCCGCCGAAGACGCAGTTGCAGATCAGCTCTGTCACGCCGTCGCCGTCGAGGTCGGCGCTGTGGTCGTCGATCGTAAAGCCGAAGCTCTCCGCGAGCAGCCCCAACTCGTTGTTCCACGTCCGGATAATATAGCGGCGCTGATAAAAACCCGGAGCGAGCTCCAAGTCAATATAATGCCCGTCGAAGCCCAAGACAGCAGTAAACGGTACGCTTTGCACTTTTTCATGGCTGTCAAGGAACGCATGGAGGTCCACCGAATTGCGAATATCCACCGACTCCGCGGCCGCCGCGTCATACAGGACGGCTGAGAGCAGACCGGTCAAAGTGCCGGAAGCCATCAGGGAGAACCGCCCGTCGATCGGGTAAAGGCGGCTATGCAGCCCGGATCCGGTCTCATAGTATTCGTAACTCTCAAGGTCCCCCCACGTCAGCGCCTCGCCTTTTTCTGAAAAAGCACGCACGTCGTCGAGCGTCAGACGGCGCAGCGTTTCCTGCGTCCGAATCGGCTCCTCGCCGCGTGATGCCTGCCCGGTGCCGTATTTGCACAGCTCCATCACATAGCGTCCAAATTCGTTGTCCTCGACGCGCCATGTCTCGACTTTGTTCCTCACCCAGTCCTCACAGTAGAGCTCGGTCATGGTGCCTTCGTCGTTGTAGCCGCGCAGTTGGAAAGAACCCTTGTACGGAACTTTGAACGTAAGCGTGTACATTGGCGTCAGCCCGGCATAGTTGCCCTTACGCGCAGCATTTGGAATATCTCGCAGCCGCTCATATAAGACGTCCAACTCCTCGCCGCTCAACTGCCGGAGCCCCAAGTCCTCCACCGTCGTGATATGATATGTCTCCGCCTCGCTGATCTCATCTCTCGAAAAGTCGAGTGCCAGTTTTGCCGGATTCGTCAAAAAGCAGACTGCGACCACAACGCAGGCGGCAGCCGAGACGGCAAGCACCCAGAACGCGGGCTTTTTGTAGCTCAGCGCCGCCTTGACGCGCTCCCGGACGCTCACCTCGCCGAACGCCAGCGGGCAGGCGGCGATCGCGCGCCGGGCGCAGCTTTGCTCCAGCAGCGTGCGCGAGTAGTCCGCCCGCTCCGCGAGCGCCATGTCGCGGTAAACGCGCTCGTCGCAGGCAAGCTCGATGTCCCGGCACAGCAGGACGTAAGCCAGCCACAGCGCGGGATCGAACCAGTAGACCGCCAGCAGCGCAAAGCCCAGCGGCTTCCACCAGTGGTCGCGCCGCGCGAGGTGCGCGGCTTCGTGCGCCAGCACGTGGGAGCGCTGCGGCTCCGCGAGGCTCGACGGCAGATAGACGCGCGGGCGCAGCACGCCGAGGATGAACGGCGACTCTATATCGTCGCACAGCCATACGCCGTCCCGCTCCATGCTCGCCGCCACGCGGCGGCGCAATTTGAGATAGCTGATGAGCGCGTAGAGCAGCATCGCGGCAACACCCGCAAGCCATAGCCTGGAAAGCGACGGCAGATAGACGTGCTCCCGCTCGGTCCCCACCGTGACGGATGGCTGTCCGCCGTCCGTGCCCGCCGAAACGGAGAGCTTCGGGCGCTCGAACACCGCCGAGGGCTTGACGCCCTGCCCCGTGTATTTGGCGTATTCGATCTCCCCAAGCTCGTTCACTGGCGTATTCCCCAGATTGAACGCCGACCAGGACGACGGGACGCTCAACGAAAACACGAGCCGCGCCGCCACCAGCGCCCACAGAAGGCACCGCGTCCACTTCGGCGCTCTGCGCAGGGCAAACCGCAGCACGAGCACCGCCGCGACAAGCCATGTCGCCGCAATGCTGCGGTTTACCAGGGCCAGAAAGACCTGATCCAAATCGCAGCCCATCGCTCAGCCCTCCCCGCGCGCGTCGTCGATCAGCTTTCGGATCGCGTCCGCTTCCTCGTCCGTGAGCCTGTTCCGCGCGGTAAACGCCGCGACGAACGCCGGCAGCGAGCCGCCGTAGGTCTCGCTGACGAACCGCTCGCTCTGCCGGGCAAAATACTCCTCCCGCGTCAGGCAGGCTCGCACCGTGCCGCCGTCATTGCGCAAAATCCCCCGCTCGGTCAGCTTTTTCAGCACCGTGTAGGTCGTGGACTTCTTCCATTGCAGCTCCCGCTCGCACAGTCTTACCAGCTCCCCCGAGGATAGCGGCTCGTGCGCCCAAACGATCTCCGCGAAGCGCGACTCCACCGCGCCAAGCCTCATATTTTCCATAAGTCCCCTCCCCGCTCCAGTCTACTCCCGATAGACCGCACGGATAGTCTACTATCAATAGACCAATCTGTCAAGGAAAAATATTTAGAATTTTTGTTCGATTTCTATTGACAAGTACGTTTGTTCGATTTATAATTGCAGTAGAACAAACGTACTATGTAGGGATTCCTATGGCAAGCTCTACCTTATTTTTCGTGATCGTCGGCGTCGGCGTCGCCACCGCGAACCTGATGAAGCTGGTCGAATGGCTCGATACGCCCCGCTCCTGCCGCCGCGCAAAGCACGCCGCGTAAACCGGTATGGAGCTGCTCGATAAGCTCACGATCCTGACGGATGCCGCGAAGTACGACGCCGCCTGCACCTCCAGCGGGGCAAGGCGGCATCACCGCGAGGGGATGATCGGCTCCACCTCGTCGTCGATCGCCGGCTGCTGCCACACCTTCTCAGCCGACGGGCGCTGCGTGACGCTTTTGAAGGTGCTGCTGTCCAACGACTGTTGCTACGAGTGCAAATACTGCGTCAACCGGCGTTCAAACGATGTAAAGCGTGTATCCTTTACCCCGCGTGAGCTTGCGGAGCTGACGATTGGTTTTTACCGGCGCAACTATATTGAGGGGCTGTTCCTCTCCTCCGCCGTGCTCGGCTCGCCCGACCATACGACGGAGCTGATGATCCGCGCGCTGTCGATCCTGCGAAACGAGTACCGCTTCAACGGCTACATCCACGCCAAGACGATCCCCGGCGCCTCGCCGGAGCTGGTCACGCAGCTCGGCCTTCTGGCGGACCGGCTGAGCGTCAACATCGAGCTTCCCAGTGAGGCGTCGCTCAAGCGCCTCGCGCCGAACAAGACCCGCGGCGCGATCCTCGCGCCGATGCGCCAGATCCGGGATCAGGCGGCGGAGAGCAAGGCGGAGCTGGTCAGGTACCGCTCCGCGCCGCGCTTTGCCCCCGCGGGACAGAGCACACAGCTCATCGTCGGCGCGACCGGCGAAAGCGATCGGCACATCCTAAGCCTCACGGAATCGCTTTACGACCGTTACCGGCTCAAGCGGGTGTTCTACTCCGCCTACGTGCCCGTGGTCGAAAACACGCTGCTCCCCTCCCTCGATACCAAGCCGCCGCTCCTGCGCGAGCACAGGCTCTATCAGGCGGACTGGCTGCTGCGCTTTTACGGGTTCCGCGCGGAGGAGCTGCTCGACGAGGCGCAGCCGGATTTTGACCCGCTGCTCGACCCCAAGTGCTGCTGGGCGCTGCGCCACCCCGAGTTCTTTCCCGTCGAGGCAAACCGCTCGGACTACGAGTCGCTCCTGCGCGTCCCCGGCGTCGGCGTCGTCTCGGCGCGGCGCATCCTTGTCGCGCGCCGCGCCGGCCCGCTGCACGCGGACGATCTGCGAAAGCTCGGCGTCGTGATGAAGCGCGCGCAGTATTTCCTCACCTGCGGCGGACGCCTTGCGACGCCGCTGCGGCTCTCCCCCGCCGGCGTTGCCGCCAACCTGATGGCGGTCGAGCGCGCGGCGCTCCCGCCGCCGGCGTTTGAGCAGCTTTCCCTGTTTGACCGGGCGGGATGAATCCCCGAAGACGCGCAGCCGTTTTGGGCTGTGCGCGCCGGGTCGTTCGGTATTTCCGCAAAGGAGCGAAACATGGCATGGCGCGAGATCATTTATCAGTACGATGGCAGCTTCGACGGGCTGTTGTGCTGTATCTACGAAAGCTACACGCAAAAAGAGCGTCCCACCGCGATCCTCTGCGGCGGGGACGCCGAACCAAACCTTTTTGAGATCCGCACGGTGCCGACCGTGCGCGAACACGCCGGGCGCGTCGAACGCAGCCTGCGCGCCGTGTCAAACGAGGTCGTTCCCTTCCTGCGCCGCGCGTTCCTCACCGACCTGCCGGACAGGGAGCTTGCAATTTACCGCTTCGTCGTCAGGCTGTACCGCGAGGGCGCGCCGTACCTCAGCCGTCTGAGCGACGACGCCTATCAGCCGCTGCTGCGCGCGGTGCGCCGCCTTTCCACCGAGGTCGAGCATCTGCGCGGTTTTATCCGCTTTTCGGTGTTCGACGGAATGCTCGGCACCGAGATCGAGCCGAAAAACCGCGTGCTTCCTCTGCTGCGCGCCCATTTCTGCGACCGCTGCTACAACGAAACCTTTTTCATCTACGACCGGACGCACCGCGAAGCGCTGCTCTATTCCGGCGGACGCTCGCGCATCGTGCCGCTGGAGGACTTTGAAATGGCGCCGCCCGACGAGGAGGAGGCTTCTTACCGGCGCCTTTGGAAGCGCTTTTACGACACCGTCGCCATCCGCGAGCGCGAGAATCCCCGCCTGCGCATGAGCAATATGCCAAAGCGCTATTGGCGCACGATGACCGAATTCCAGCCGGACGCCGGCACACAGCCTGCCGCCCTCAGCGCAGCAACTCCCGCAGACGGGCAAGCGCGCGGCGCTCCAGACGCGACACCTGCACCTGTGAAACGCCAAGAACCCGCGCGGTCTGCGACTGCGTCAGGCACTTGAAAAACCGCAGCAGGATCGTCAGCCGCTCGCGCTCGGGCAGCGCGTCGACGCCCGCGCGCAGCGCCAGGCGCTCGACGAGGGACTCCTCCGGCGAGCCGCCGCCGAGCACGCTCTCCAGCGTCAGCCCGTCTCCGGTCTCCTGCTGCAGCGATTCCGGCGGCGAGACCGCAAGCTCCAGCTCCGCGATCTCCTCCGCCCGCAGCCCCGTCGCCTCCGCAAGCTCGGACAGCGCCGGCTCGCGTCCCAGCTCCGCGCAAAGGCGCTCCCGCGCCGCGCAAACGCCGATCGCCCGCTCGCGCATACTCCGCTCGACCTTGACAGGACCGTTGTCGCGCAAAAAGCGCCGGATCTCGCCGGCGATCTTCGGCACGGCGTAGGTGGAAAACTGCGTCCCGTACGCGGCGTCGAATCCGCGCACCGCCTTGAGAAAGCCGAGGCAGCCGAGCTGGTACAGGTCCTCCTGCTCGACGCCGCGCCCGCAATAGCGCCGGACGACGCTCCAGATCAGTCCCGTGTTTTCCGCCAGCACGCGCTCGCACGCCGCCTCGTCGCCCTGTCTCGCCTGTTCGAGCAGCGCCGCGGCCGACGCGCTCATTTCCTGCCCGCGCGCTGCGCGATCCTGCGCTTCATCGTCACGACCGTTCCCTTGCCGAGCCTTGAACGCACGCAGAGCGAATCCATAAAGCTTTCCATAATCGTAAAGCCCATGCCGCTGCGATCCTCGCCGCCCGTTGTGTAAAGCGGCTCTCGCGCTTTTTCGACGTTTTCGATGCCGCGCCCCCAGTCACGGACGACGATCTCCAGCACGTTCCCGTCGAACACGCTCGCGCGCAGGGAAATCTTGCCGAGGCTGTCCGGATAGGCGTGTACGATCGCGTTCGTCACCGCCTCGCTGACTGCCGTCCGAATGTCCCCCAGCTCGTCGAGCGTGGGATCGAGCTGCGCCGCGAACGCGGCGACCGCCGTGCGCGCAAAGCCCTCGTTCGCGCTGCGGCTCATGAATTCCACCGCTATGTAATTATTGGGTCTTACCTTCATGGCGTCCTCCCTGTATTATGATTTGATTGCAAGAGGCGGGCGCGCCGCCTCTTGTCACGTCCGTCCCGTCGGGATGCGGCTGAAGATCCCCGCCGCGTCGAATACCCGCCCCGCCTGCGGCGGCACGTTGCACAGCTCCAGCGAACCGCCCAGCGCCGTCATGCGGCGAAAGGCGCGCATGACCACCGCGATGCCGGAGCTGTCCATAAACGTCACGCCGCCGAAATCGAGGATCAGCTTTCTCGGCAGCGCAGCGTCCAGCGCGCGCTCCAGCGCCGTCACGGTCTCGCGGGCGGCGTGATGATCCAGCTCGCCGCGCAGCGTGACCGTCAGCGCGCGGTCGTTGGCAGAAGTTCTAACCTCCATGTCGCTTCCTCCCAAAAACAATGCATACCGAAGTATGCCTTGATTATAAGTTGTCCGCCATGCCCGATTTTGTCGAATTGCGCCGATGGGATTTGATTTTTCCCTTGCGCTTTTCCTCCGCTCACTATATAATTGCCTTATTAGCGATTTTATGGAACGGAGAATCAAAGTGAAGCTGTTTCAAAGGAAGCGTACGAATCGCTGGATCATACTGGATCAGACGTTTTACGACCTGTTTATCGCCTTTTCCCTGATCGAGCTGACCAATGTGGGCGCCGGCTTGATCGACGGGCTGATCGTCGGCAGATTTTTCAGCGCCGACGATCTTGCCGCCGCCGGCATCTCGCATCCGATCTTCAGCATTGCCGGCATTTTCGGCGGTATGTTCGCCATGGGCACGCGCACTCTCTGTACGCGGGCGTTGGGCCGCGGCGACGTGAAGGATTTCAACCGTCTGTTCAGCGCGGTCATGTATCTTGGCACGGTGGTTTCCACCATCCTGACGGTCGTGCTGCTCATCGGCGCGGAGCCGGTGGCGCGCTTCCTTGGCGCGACCGGCAACGGCGAAGCGCTGGTCAAGCCGGCCGCGATTTATCTGCGGGGTGTCGTCACCGGGCTTCCGGCGCTGATTATGACCGGCGTACTCACCTCCGGCATCCAGATGGACAGCGGGCGCAAACGCGTCATGGCCGGTTCCATCCTCTGCTCGGCGCTGAACGTCGCGTTTGACCTGGTTGCGGTCTATTGCAGGATGGGTATGTTCGGCGTGGGTCTCGCTACCTCGGTCGCACAGTATTTGGAGGTTGCGTATCTGTTCCTCCACTTCCGCGGGTCGGATCGGATGCTGCGCTTCGTCCCACTCTCCACCAGCGTGAAGGAGATGCTGCATCTGCTCTCCTGCGGCACGGAAAAGGCGGTGCGGCGCATGGCAAGCGTGCTGCGCCCCGTTCTGGTGAACAAGCTGGTCATCTTCCACGGCGGCGCGATGGCGATGACCGCCATGAGCGTGGAGAACAGCCTTTGCAATTTCACGCAGTTTTTTGCCGTCGGGCTCGCGGACGCGACGTCGATGCTCATCGGCGTACTCTACGGCGAGATGAACGACGAGGGGATCAGCGAATCGAAAAAGTGCATCTATCGGAATTGCGCGATCTTTTGCGGCGCAATTTGCGTGCTGTTCCTGATTTTTGCAAGGCCCATCGCACGGTTCTACATCAAGGAAGCGGACGAGCATCTGCTGGATATGTCGACCTTCGCAATCAGGATGGTCGCCCTGCAGGCGCCGATCAACGGCATCGTGCGTTCTCGCATCACGTACCTGCAGGCGATCGGCCGAACGAAGAATATGCAGGCTCTGACCTTTGTGTCCTCTCTTCTCTACGTGGTGGGATGCGCGTTTGTGCTGGGCGCGCTGTTCGGCGCCTACGGTATTTTCGCCAGCTACTTTGTGAGCGATTTGCTCACGCTGGCCACGGTCTGGGTATATTATTGCATCAAAACGAGGAAGCTTTTCCCTTCGCTGAACGATTTTATGAATCTTCCAGAGGGCTTTCACCGCGGACCGGGAGACGTGATCTTCCTCGACATACGCGACATGGACGACGTTTCACTGGTTTCCGAGCAGATCCAGCTGTTCTGCAAGGGACACCGCATTGACTCCCGCATCGGGTATCGCGCGGCGCTCTGCTTTGAGGAGCTTGCGACGAACACCGTTACACACGGCTTTCCCAAGTGCAAAAAGGATCCGGGGATCGACCTTCGTGTGGTCTACGACCCGAAGGAGCTGATCGTCCGTATGCAGGACAAGTGCCCGACCTTCGATGTGGAGCGGCAGATTGCCATGGCGATCGACAATGGGACGTCAAACCCCGAGGAGCAGCTGGGGTTGAAGCTGCTGGGCGCCATGGCCTCCGACATCAGTTACGTTCACTCGCTGGAAACCAATAACGTGATCCTGCGCTTCCATCTTGCGCCTGCCGCCGAAGCATAAGAAAAATCGTTCCGTACCGCCGTACGGAACGATTTTTGTGTCCCTGCCCGCGC
>CACZCL010000064.1:10756-11873 GCA_902779695.1 Oscillospiraceae bacterium
CCCGCGCGATTTCTGTGAAATCGCGCGGGCAGGGACGTTTTTTGATTTGCCGCGGCGCGCCGCTCGCCGCGCGTGCGCCGCTTACGCGCCGCTCGCCGCGAGGAGCTTCCAGTACTCGTCGGCGTTCTCGCGCAGCAGGCGCGGGGTGTCGAGCCCATAGGGACACTTCGAGGCGCAGGTGTTGCAGTGAATGCAGTCGTCCACCTTTTTCATCTCCGACTGCCAGTGCTCGGTCTTCCAATCCTTGTCCGCTGACCGCTTCGCCATCAGCACCATGCGCGCGCACTGGTTGATCTGAATTCCCATCGGGCACGGCATACAGTAGCCGCAGCCGCGGCAGAATTCGCCGCTGAGCTCCGCGCGGTCCTTCTCGATCGTCGCAAGACGCTCCGGCGTCAGCTCCGCGCCGGAGCGCACAACGTCAAGGAACTGCTCCAGCTCCCATTCGCGCTGCACGCCCCAGATCGGCACGACGTCCTCCTGCGTTTCCATGAACGCCGCGGCGGCATAGCCGTCCCGAATCAGACCGCCCGCCATCGCCTTCATCGCGATAAAGCCCATGCCCTTCGCGCGGCAGCCCGCGATCAGCTCCCGCTCCTGCTCGCCGGAGAGATAGCTGAACGGAAATTGCAGCGTCTCGTAAAGCCCGGACTCGATCGCCTCCCGCGCCACCGCAAGACGATGGTTCGTGATGGAGATGTGACGGATCTTCCCCTCTGCCTTCATGCGCAGCGCCTCGTCGTACAGGCCGTCCTCCCCGCCCGGGCGCGGGCAGAAGGCGGGGTTGTGGAACTGATAGACGTCGATATAGTCCGTTTTCAGCTCCCGCAGGCTCGTTTCCAGCTCAGCGCGCAGGTCCTTCGCGTTCTTCGCGCCCGATTTGGTCGCGAGGATCACCTTGTCGCGCATACCGGAAAACGCGTAGCCGAGCTTTTCCTCGCTGTCGCTGTAGTAACGGGCGGTATCGAAATAATTCATGCCGCCGTCGTACGCCTTGCGCAGCAGACGCGCCGCGTCCTCCTTCGAAATGCGCTGGATCGGCAGCGCGCCGAAGCCGTTCTTTTCGATCTCGATGCCGGTGGAGCCCAATCGGATGCGTTTCATCGCCGTGCCTCCT
>CACZCL010000065.1 GCA_902779695.1 Oscillospiraceae bacterium
TTAATACTAAAATTTGATGAAATGCTTTCATCAAATTTACCATGCTCCGCATGGTGCATGGTGGTGTCGCGCTGAAAGCGCGTCACCGCGTCTCATGCGAAATGGATTCAAACGATTTTCAATCGTTTGAATCCATTTCAGTATAATATGCGCGCGCGCAAAGCGCAAGGGAAAAGAAATGTTCAAAAAAAAGAAAACACATCTTCACACTTTAGACATAAAGATGTTTTATCATACGACCGTCCGATGAAGAAAGAGACGCGCCGGAAACGGCATGACATACGAGGAGGAACCGATATGTATTACGAGGACGAGAACAACCTGTACCACTACAGCTACCGCAAGGGCGACGGCAACGTCGTCGAGCCGGTGTATAACACGCGCAACTACGCGGAGGAGCCGGCGGAGGCGCAGCAGCCGAAGCGCGGGCACGGCGGCGTAAAGCTCGTGGCGCTGATGCTTGCCTGCGCGCTGGTGGGCGGACTGGTCGGCGCGGGCGCGACGAGCGCGGCGCGGACGGCGGCGAACGGCGGCAGGCAGGTCACCACCATTGAGGTCAGCGAGCGCGAGGCGCCCGAGGTGCAGACCGTCGCCGTCACCGGCACGAAGCAGCTCACCTTCCCCGAGCTTTACAAGGCGAACATCGACAGCGTGGTTTCCATCAACACGACCATCACCACCAACGTCTTCAACCAGACTGTGCAGAACGCGGCGTCCGGCAGCGGCTTCATCATCACCGCCGACGGCTACATCGTCACGAACTACCACGTCATCGAGGACGCGAACACGGTCAAGGTGACGCTCTACAGCGGGGAGACCCGCGACGCGCGGATCATCGGCGGCGACGCCGACTACGATATCGCGGTCATCAAGATCGACGCGGCGGGGCTCAAGCCCGTGACCATCGGCGACTCGGCGAAGCTGGAGATCGGCGAGGACATCGCCGCCATCGGCAATCCGCTGGGCGAGCTGACCTTCTCCATGAGCGAGGGCATCGTTTCCTGCGTCGACCGCGCGATCAACGTCGACGGCACGCCCTTCAACATGATCCAGGTCACCGCCGCCATCAACCCCGGCAACTCCGGCGGCCCGCTGTTCAACAGCTACGGCGAGGTGGTCGGCATCGTGTCCGCCAAGTATTCGAGCTATGCCAACACGGTCGCGGAGGGTCTGGGCTTCGCCATCCCCATCAACGACGTTATCGCCATGGTGGAGGATATCATGGAGAACGGCCGCGTGACGAACCGCCCGTACTTCGGCATCACCGCCGGCACCGTGAACCAGAACTTCGCCCGGCAGAACGGCCTGCCCGTCAGCGCCGGCGTGCTGGTGAGCGCGGTGGAGGAGGGCGGCGCCGCCGAGAAGGCGGGGCTGTGCGCGGGCGACGTGATCGTGAAGATCGGCGACAAGGAGGTCGCGAGCCTGAGAGACCTCAACGCCGTGAAGAAGAGCTACAAGGCGGGCGACACGGTGAGCGTGACCGTCAACCGCGACGGCAAGGAGGTCGAGCTGGCGCTGACCTTCGACGCCGCGCCCGCGGAGACGGAAACGGCGCAGCAGCCGCAGCAGCAGGTCCCGCAGAACGGCAACAACTACTACGGCGGCGGCAGCGGCGGCTACTTCGACCCCTGGGACTTCTTCAATGAGTTCTTCGGCGGCGGCTTCGGCGGAATGCTCCCCAACAACGACGCCGCGTAATCCCGACCGGCGGCGAGACAAAAAAACCGCGCGGCAGCCGCAAGGCCGCCGCGCGGTTTTTGCGATCCTACTGCGCGCCGGCAAAGGCGCGGATGCCGTCCAGCGTGCGCGCATACGCCTCGCGCAGCGCGTCCATGCGGCGCTCGACCTCCGCGTCCTCCAGCGCGCGCGCGGAGCCGGGGCGGAACTCCTCCGCCAGCTCGCTCGCCGCGGCGGACAGCGCGTTGAGCCCCAGATTGGCGCACACGCCCTTGAGCGCGTGCGCGCCCTCGAACGTGCCGGCGGCGTCGCGCGCAGCCCACGCCGCCTCGAGCTTACCGAAGGAGGCGTCGTTCAAAAATTTGAGGATGAATTTTCCGATCAGCGCGTCCGACGGCAGGACGCGCTTCGCGCTTTCATAGCTGCCGCCGACGGCCTCATAGAGCTCCTGAACGGTCATGCCCGCACCTCCTGCCCGCAATGGGCGGCAAGATATGCCTCGTACTCCGCCGCGGGCAGCGGCTTGGAGTAGTAATAGCCCTGAATGTAATCGCAGCCCAGCACTTTCAGCGCCGCGACCTGCTCCTCGGTCTCCACGCCCTCCACCACGGTCTTCAGGCGCATCCCGTCCGCCAGAAGCACGGCGAAGCGAAGGATGCTGTAGTCGCTGGTGGCGGACGCCTGGCGGATCAGGCTCATGTCGATCTTCATCACGTCCAGCGGCAGGGTGTTGAGGCTCGTCAGGCTGGAGTAGCCCGAGCCGAAGTCGTCCAGCTCGACCGGGAAGCCGTTGGCGTGCAGCGCCTCCAGCGTGCGGGCGATCTGCCCGGGGTTGTCGCTGTACATGGATTCCGTCAGCTCGATGTGCAGCAGCGAATGGTCGAGGCGGTAGCGGTCCGCCAGCGCCGCGACCCGCTCGGCGAGGTCGGGCACCTCGAAGTCGCGCCGCGAGACGTTGACCGACACCGGCACCACAGGCGCCCCGGCGTCGAGGCAGCGGCGCAGCTCCGCGCAGACCTCCTCCCAGATGTAAAAATCGAGGTTCGTGATAAAGCCGTTGCGCTCGAACAGGGAGATGAACTGCCCGGGATTGACGAAGCCCATCTCGGGGCTGATCCAGCGCACCAGCGCCTCCGCGCCGCCCGGCTGCCCGGCGTGCAGGTCGTGCTTGGGCTGATAGTAGACGACGAATTCGCGCCCGGCGAGCGCCGCCTCCATCGTTTGCTCAAGCTGGTGCTCGCGCAGCTGCGCCTGCCGCATCGCGTCGTCATAGCGGGCGACGTTCGTGCCGAAGCTCTGCTTGATCTTCGCGATGGCGAGCGTCGCGCGGTCGCAGATCGCCGCGGCGGAGAGCGCGGGGTCGACGTTTTCGTAAACGCCGTATTTCACGACGAAGCGGCCGAAGGCGGGGTCCTCGTTTTCCCGCAGCAGAACGTCCGTCCAGTCGTCCTCCCGGTGCTCGATCAAAAACGCGAACACGTCCGCGCCGATGCGCCCGCCGAACAGCAGCCCCGGCAGACGCTCCGAAAGGCTGTTCGCAAGACCGCGGAGGAAGCGGTCGCACTGCGCCGTGCCGTAGCGGTCGTTCATGGCGCGGAAATTCTCCACGTCGCTGCACACGAGGTCGCAGCGAAGAGAGGGGTTGGCGCGCAGCAGATCCGTGAGCAGGTGATAGAAATATTCCTTGCTGTTGAGCCCCGTGAGCGCGTCGGATTCCAGCCGCCCCAGCATCGCCGAGGACTCGCGCAGGCGGATCAGGCTCCGCATCCGGTTTTTCATCACCTCGGCGTTGTAGGGCTTCGTGATAAAATCGCTCGCGCCCAGCTCTAGGCAGCGGATCTCGTCGTCCACGTTGCCGCTGGCGGTCATCATGATGACCGGCACCGCGTCAAAGCGCGGGTCGGACTGCTTGCGGGCGAGAAATTCAAATCCGTTGTACACGGGCATATATACGTCCAGCAGCACCAGCGCGATCTCCTCGCCGCGGCTGACGAGCTTCTCCAGACCGGCAAGGCCGTTTTCCGCCTCCAGAACGTCGTATTCGTCCGCCAGCAGCTCCCGGAGGATCTCGCGGTTCATTTCGTTGTCCTCGACGATCAGGACCGTGCGCTTGCGCTGCCGGACGCCGCCTTCGCCTGCCATAAAGCCACCTTCGTTTTCGAAATTGCGAATCATACCAATATTTGCTTCATTATAACAAAGCAATTCCGGGAAATCAACATGAAACCACGGAAAGCGCGCGAAAAGCGCCTCCCCGCGCCCAAGCGCGCCGGGGAGGCGCTTTTTCGACGTATGGAACGGCGTGCCGTTACAGATACTTCTGCATCCCGTCGGTGGCGTGGGAGGGGTCCTCCGACACCGAAACGGTGAAGCGCACGCCGTGGAGGCGGCTGAATTTCTCCAGCCAGTCGAGGAACAGCTCCGCCTCATGGTCGCACTTGCCCTTGACGATCTTGAGCAGATTGTCGACAAAAATGTGGGAGATATCGTAATTGCCGGCGTAGAGTCCGCTGATAAAGCCGCGCATCGCCTCGTAGGAGGAAATCTCGTAATCGCTGGCAACGATCAGGCGTACATGGTAATGGATGTCGAAGGTCATGGTCTTGTCAGCCTCGATGCAGACCACGTTGCCCGCCTCCTGCGAGGCGGCGTCGTTGATCAGCTCGATCAGCTTTTTGGTTTTGCCCGTGCCCTTTTCACCCATGATGATTCGAACCACAGGAAATCACTCCCTTCCAGATTATGCGGAGCCGCGCGGGGCTCTGTTCCGCGTCTCCCTTATGTTCAGCATAGCACAGGAGGACGGCTTTTGCAATGAAAAAACTGTAAAATCTTTCCCCGTCAGCGCGCCAGCTTCGCGCGCAACTCGTCGCCCATCGCCTCGTAGCCGGGCTTGCCGAGCAGCGCGAACATATTCTTCTTGTACGCCTCGACGCCCGGCTGGTCGAAGGGGTTCACGCCCAGCACGTAGCCCGACAGGCCGCAGGCATACTCAAAGAAATAGATCAGCTCGCCCAATGTGCGCGCGTCGCGCTTGCCGGCGCGCACGATCATGTTCGGCACGCCGCCCTCGACGTGGGCGAGCAGCGTCCCGTCCATCGCCTGCGTGTTGATCTCGTGCAGCGTCCGTCCGGCGAGGAAGTTCAGCCCGTCGCCGTCCGCCTCGTCGCGCGGCACGATCATCTGGTCGTCGTCCGGCTCGAAGCGCACGACCGTTTCCATCAGCATCCGCTCGCCCTGCTGGATGTACTGGCCCATGGAGTGCAGGTCGGCGGTGAAGTCGACGCTCGCCGGGAAGATGCCGCGCTCGTCCTTGCCCTCGCTCTCGCCGTAGAGCTGCTTCCACCACTCCGCCATAAAGCGGAAGGACGGCTCGAAGCAGGCGAGCAGCTCGACCTTCCTGCCCTTGCGGTACAGTTCGTTGCGCAGGGCGGCGTACTGCCACGCGGGGTTGGAATAGTCGCCGGTGCGGCAGAGCTGCATCATGTCCGCCGCGCCCGCCATCAGCGCCTTGATATCGACGCCCGCCGCCGCGATCGGCAGAAGGCCCACGGCGGTCAGCACGCTGTAGCGCCCGCCCACGTCGTCGGGCACGACGAAGGTCTCGTAGCCCTCGGCGTCCGCGAGGGACTTGAGCGCGCCGCGCGCGCGGTCGGTCGTGGCGTAAATGCGCTTTGCCGCGCCCTCCTTGCCGTACTTTTTCTCCAGCAGCGCCTTGAAAAAGCGGAACGCCACCGCCGGCTCCGTCGTCGTGCCGGACTTGGAGATCACGTTCACGGAGAAATCCCTGTCCTCGGCCAGCTCGTACACCTCGCGCAGCGCGGCAGAGGAGAGGCCGTTGCCGATGAAGTAGATGTTGGGGCCGTCCTTCTTTTTGAGGTTGTAGTTCGGCGAGCACAGACACTCGATCACGCCGCGCGCGCCGAGATAGGAGCCGCCGATGCCGATGACGACCAGCGCCGCGGAATCCTTGCGGATCTTCGCCGCCGCCGCCTCGATGCGCGCGAACTCCTCCTTGTCATAATCCTCGGGCAGACGGACCCAGCCGATAAAGTCGGAGCCCTTGCCCCCGCCGTTTTGCAGCCAGCCGGACGCCTTGGCAAGCATCGGGCGCAGCGCCTCCTCATAGGGCAGAGGAAGGAAGGACGCAGCCTTGGAAACATCGACAGACAACATAAGAACAGCCTCCTGCTTTTAAAAATTCTTGCGTTCATTTTACCACACGCCGGACAAAAGGACAAGAGCAAATCGCGCGCTTGCGGCGGCGCGGAAAACGTGGTAAAATAGCGATCACGCGGTCATTTTGCCGGCGGCGGGGCGAGGACGACGCCCGCCTCCGTCAGATACAGCGAGCATTTCGCGTCGCGCGCACCGTGGGGCACGCGCCGCGCGACGAGCGCCGCGCGGCAGACGCAGGCGGTTTCGCAGCGCAGGCGCGGCAGAAGCCGGTCGTAGTACCCGCCGCCCTGCCCCAGCCGGTTCCCGTCGCCGTCGAAGCTGACGCAGGGGATCACGGCGAAGCCGATCTCCTCCGGCGCGAGCGCGGGACAGTCGGGGCGCGGCTCCGGAATGCCGAACGCGCCGGGCGCGAGATCGCCGTCCAAACTGCGCACGACGCGCAGCGACAGGGCGCGCGCTTCCTCGCAGCGCGGCAGGCAGAGCGTTTTTCCCAGCGCCAGCGTCCGGCGCAGGAAGGGCCGCGTGTCGATCTCGCGCGCCGTGCCGAAAAAGGCGAGCACGACGTCCGCCGCCGCGAACGCCGGCAGCGCCGCGAGGGCGCGGCAGATCGACGCGTCGCCCTCCGCCTTGCGTCCGGCGTCCAGCGCGCGTTCCCGCTTCCGTATCTCGGCGCGCAGGGCGCGCTTTTCCTCGGCGAGCGCCGCCGTGTCCATCGGTTGCCGCACCGCCTTTCGTAAAGAATCGTTGATGAGTCGCGCAGGAGCGCGGAGAGAGGAGAAAAACCATGGCAGAGCTGCTCAAGGGGGCGCCCGTCGCGGCGGCGCTGACGGAGGCGTATCGCGCCCGCGCGGAGGCGCTGCGCGCGCGGGGCGTCGCGCCGGCGCTTGCCTTCGTGCGCGTGGGCGCGCGGGAGGACGATCTCGCCTATGAGCGCGCGGCGCGCCGCCGCTGCGAGCAGATCGGGATCGAAACGAGGACGCTCGCCCTGCCGGAGAACGCGCCGCGGGAGGAGCTTCTGGATGCGCTGCGCACCCTCGGCGGCGACGCGTCCGTCCACGGGCTCCTGCTCTTCCGCCCGCTGCCGGAGGGCTTCGACGAAGCGGCGGCGTGCGCGGCGATCCCGCCGGAGAAGGACGTGGACGGCGTGTCCCCCGCCTCGATGGCGGCGCTTTACGCCGACGCGCCGGAGGGCTTCGCGCCCTGCACGGCGGAGGCGTGCCTCGCGCTGCTGCGGTATTACCGCGTGCCGCTGGAGGGGGCGCACGCGCTCGTGATCGGGCGCAGCCTTGTGATCGGAAAGCCCGCGGCGCTGCTGCTGCTGCGGGAAAACGCCACCGTGACCGTCGCGCACAGCCGCACGCGCGAGCTGGGCGCGCTGTGCCGCGCGGCGGACGTGGTGCTCGTCGCGGCGGGTCGGGCGGGGCTGATCGGCGCGGAGCATCTGCGTTCTGGGCAGACCGTCGTCGACGTGGGGATCCACGCCCTGCCGGACGGCGCGCTGTGCGGCGACGTGCGCTTCGCGGAGGCGGAGCCGCTGGCGCGGGCGATCACGCCGGTGCCGGGCGGCGTCGGCGCAGTGACGGCGGCGGTCCTGTGCGGGCATGTGCTGCGCGCGGCGGAGCGGCTGTCGGAGTAACGAAAAGACAAAGAGAGGGAAGCGTCCGTTCGCGGGCGCTTCCCTGCTTCTTATTCCAGATACACGGTCTGTACGCCGAGCATGCGGCAGAGTGCCACCTTCTCCGCAATGTCGTCCTCCGTTTCGTACCACACGGCGGTCGTGTCGTCGCCCTCCGAGAGCAGGAGATAGGAGCTGCCGTAGCGCGCGGAGCGGGAAACGAGCGCGCTGTCCAGCGCCAGGAGCACCGAAAGCTCTTCGTCGGAAACGATCCGATCCGACAGAATGGCGCCGTTTTTCGACTCGGTCAGATAGGGCTGGGTCAGCAGCACCACCGCGCCGCCCGCGCCAGCCCGGACCGCCGCCTCGTAGACGTGCTCCAGCGGGGCGCGCGGGCACAGCGGGGTCTGCCCGCTCGTGTCGACGATCGGCTCCGCGCGCGCCGCCGCGCCGGCGGTCAGGCTTTCGACCGGCAGGCACGCGATCTCCGCGCGCATCCGGTCGTAAACGCGCAGCAGCACCGTCGCCGCCTGCTCGCGCGTGGAAGCGGTCCGGGGCGAGAAGGACGCCTCGCCGACGCCGCCCATGAAGCCCATGCGGTAGGCGAGCGCGACGTAGCCGCGGTTGGTCGACACGTCCGCGAAGGGGCAGTCGTCCTGAACGATGCCGGCAAGGGAGGCAAAGCCGAGCGCGCGCACGGTCATCGCCGCCATTTCCTCGCGCGGCAGCGGCTCGTTCGCGCCGACCGTATCGTCGAGCTTGAGCAGCGCGCCGTGGGCGTAGGCGGTTTCGACGGCGCTGTAGTACCACTCGTCCTTGTTCTGGTTGTCGGAAAAGCTGCCGCTTTCGGGCGAGAGAAGCGCCCAGTCCATCAGGCGGCAGAGCATCGCGGCGTACTGGGCGCGCGTCACGCTCTGCCCGAGGCCGAAGGTCTTGGGGCCCATGCCGTTGACCAGGCCGCGCTCCGCCGCGAGGCGGATGTTTTCGTATGCCCAATGGCTCTTCGGCACGTCGGCGAAAGCGCCGTCGTCCGCCGCGCGGGCGGGCGCGGGGAGCAGCAGCAGCGCGGCAAGCAGCAGCGCGCAGACACGGGAAAGCTGTCTCATAACAAATACCTCGCGGAACTGCGCGGCGCGCTTTGCCGGAGAGGGACGCGCCGCTGATGTGACAGCGTTATTCTAGCATAGAATCCCGCCCGCGTCAAATCCGGGAAAAGCGCCGCGGGAAATGCGTGCGCTCACACCAGCGTATCCACCTCGTAGAGCGCGTTGAGCAGCGTCCAGTTCTGCGGCATCGCGCGCATCAGGTTCCAGTAGCCCGCGCCCCGCAGGCCGTATTCGCGGATAAGGCGCAGCTTGGCGTCCATGCTGCGCGCGTCCTCGAACCAGACGGCGTGCTGCCGTCCGTCCCGCGCCGTGTAGTAAAAGTAAGGGGACCGCGCGCGTTCGTCGTAAAGGATCTCCGCGCGGTAGCGCAGCGCCAGCTCCACCGCGCGCTGCGGCGAGAGGGATTCCGCGCGCGTTTCGCCGCGCACGAAGGGCAGCGGCCAGTCGTAGCCGTAGAGCGGGATGCCGAGGAAGATCTTCTCCGGCGCGATGGCCTGCACGGCGTAATCGACCACGGCGCGCACCTGCGGCAGAGGCGCGACCGCCATCGGCGGCCCGTAGGTATAGCCCCACTCATACGTCATCAGCAGCACGGCGTTTGCCGCCTCGCCCAGCAGGGCATAGTCGTGCGCTTCATACAAAAGTCCCGGCTGGTCGGCGCGCGTTTTGGGCGCGAGCGCCACGAGCACCGGGTAGCCCAGCGGGTTCAGCCGCTCGCGCAGCGTGCGGATGAAGTCGGCGTACAGCACGCGCTCGGCGGGGTAGACGAATTCAAAATCCACGTCGAGGCCGTAATAATTTTTTTCCCGCAGCGTGGCGGCGACGTCGCCGATCAGCCGCTCCTGCAGCGCCGGAGAGCCGAGCAGCAGCGACGAGCGCTCGTTGGAAAAGGCACCCGCCTCCGTCAGCGTCGAGAGGTGCATCAGCGGCGCGGCGCGATAGCGCGCGGCGGCGGAGAGCAGCGCCTCGTCGGCAAGCGGCAGCAGGCCGCCGTCGGCGCCGATGCCGTAGGTGAACGGCGTCAGGCAGGAGAGGAAGGGCAGCGCGGCGTCGAGCAGCGCCGGGTCGACGTACGGGTAGGCGTAAGCGTTCGCCTCGATCCTGCCGAGCCTGTCGTCGTCGGCGTAGTCGATCACGAGCTGCTCCCCCGCGCGCAGGTCGCTCTGCCCGCCGAGGGAGAAGTTGTTGCGGTACAGCTGCCGCGCGTCCGTCCCGTACCGCCGCGCGATGGCGTATACGGTCTCCCCCGGCGCGACCGTGTGCACGAGCCGCGGCTCGCGCACGACCAGCGTCTGCCCGACGACGAGCCGCGCGTCGGCGGCGACGCCGTTCATCCCGGCGAGCAGCGCCGGGGAAAGCCCGTAGCGGGCGGCGGTGGAAAACAGGGTGTCCCCCGGCTCTACCACATGGATCTGCATAGGCTGCGCCCCTTTCCGCCGCAACGCGGCGCGATTTGCTGCATTTCGGTTTATCCCAGCGCCACGTCGAGGATCATCATGACGAGGAAACCCGCCAGAAAGCCGCAGACGCCGCCGCGGGTATTGGACTGCGGCACCAGCTCCTCGATCACGACGTAGAGCATCGCGCCGGCGGCAAAGCTCAGAAGCCACGGCATCAGCGCGCGCACGCCGGCGGCGGCGAGCACGACCAGCACGCCGAACAGCGGCTCGACGGCGCCGGAGAGCGTCCCGGCGGCAAAGGCGCGCCCGCGGCCTTCGCCCATTTGCCGCAGCGGCAGCGAGATCGCGGCGCCCTCGGGGAAGTTCTGCACGCCGATCCCCAGCGCCAGCGCCGCCGCGCCGGCAAGCCCCTCCCCGCCCGCGGCGAGGGCGAAGGCAAGCCCCACCGCCATGCCCTCGGGAATGTTGTGGAGCGTGATGGCGGCGAAAAGCATGGCGTTCTGCCGCCGCCGCGCGTCGCCGCCGACGCGGCGCAGACGGGGCAGCAGCGCGTCCAGCGCGGCGAGAAAGCCCGCGCCCGCGCCCACGCCCGCCGCCGCGGGCAGCCAGGCGGGAAGCGCCCAGTCCGCCGCCTGCTCC
>CACZCL010000066.1 GCA_902779695.1 Oscillospiraceae bacterium
GCCGGGGCGGGAACGCCTCGGCGTCCTCTTTTGTCCACCCGCTGATTTCGTGGTTTGGGTCAGATACTGGGTCTGGCGAACAGGGGCAATTTTCGGAACGCCTATTCACGTCTAAAAAGTTATAAAAGTAGCGGTTTTCTGACAAAAACCGCTACTTTCTGGTTGCGGAGGTAGGACTTGAACCTACGACCTCCGGGTTATGAGCCCGACGAGCTGCCAACTGCTCTACTCCGCGATATCGGATTGGTGCCGGTGACCGGACTCGAACCGGTACAGCATTGCTGCCGAGGGATTTTAAGTCCCCTGTGTCTGCCAATTCCACCACACCGGCGGATAACCGGCTGCCGCGCGCAACCGAAATTCGACGTCCCGAATCAACTGCGCGAGTGGTATTATAGCATAGCGCGGCGGGAGTGTCAACAGCCTGCGGGAAAAAACTTTTCGACCGTTTCCGGCCGCTTTCGTGCCTCTGCCGCGGAGCCATACTGTTCCGCGCGGCAGTGCCGTGACTTACGTTTAAGGAAATATACAAAAAATAATCTTTGAAAAGAAATATACAAAATGGATAGATTTTGCGCGCGGCTTGCCAAGTCCGGCGGGATATGATACACTTCCCGCAATCACAAAGAGGAGGGATCGCCATGCAGATCGGGATTCGGCTTCACGACGTCAACGCGCAGAGCGCGCCGGAGCAGCAGACGCTGGAGGCGCGCGCGGCGAAAGCGAGGGAGGAGGGGTTTGCCTGCGTCCATCTGGCGCTGGCAAAGTGCGTCCGGGGCGTGAGCTTCGACGACGCGGCGCTGACCGAGGGGCTTGCCGCCCATGTTCGCCGCGTGTTTCGGCAGAACGACCTGGACGTCGCCGTGCTGGGCTGCTATCTCAATCTGGCGCATCCCGACGAGGCAAAGCTGCGCGAGTTTCAGGCGCGCTACCGCGGAAACCTGCGCGTGGCGGCGCAGGCGGGGATCGGCATGGTCGGCACCGAGACCGGCGCGCCGAACGCGGAGTACCGCTTTGACGCGAACACGCATACGCCCGAGGCGCTGCGCGCCTTTTTGCGGGGGCTTGCGCCGGTGGTGGAGTGCGCGGAGCATTACGGCGTGACGCTGGCGATCGAGCCGGTGCGGCGGCACATCGTCTATGACGCCGACCGCGCGCTGGAGGTGCTGCGCGCGATCGGCAGCCCGAACCTGCGCATCATCTTCGACCCCGTGAACCTGCTGGACACGGACAACGCGGACGACCGCGAGCGCGTGCTCGGGGACGCGATGGAAAAGCTTTGCGACCATATCGCGATGGTCCACATCAAGGATTTCGTCCGCCGGGACGGAACGCTCGCGAGCGTCGCCGCGGGAACGGGAGAGATGGACTATACGGAGCTGCTGCGCTTCCTCAAGGCGCGCAAGCCCTATGTCCAGGCAACGCTGGAGAACACGGACAACGACACCGCCGTGTCCTCCCGGACGCTGTTGGAGCGGCTGTACGACGCCGTATGATATGCTCGCCGCGGAAGATTTTCGCCGCATATGCGCCCAACAGCCCACGCAGGTCACTTCTTCCGGCTGCCTGCAGTGATAAGCCTCATAGCCATCCGTATGCAGCAAGCCGGAAAACCCTTCCGATGGCTCGGACTCGTGCCGCCGCGATTATTCCACGCTCCGTTTAATTTGTATCTCCACCCGGTTCGGCAGGTCCGCTTCCGCGTCATGCGCATAAGTGATCGCGTCTGCCGCGCTGCTCAATATCGCAAAGGACAATTCGTTTTCCGTATCCTTCGGGTCAAACCGCTCTCCCGCATAGGAGACCGTGATCGACGTGCTTCCCTCCCGCTGCGAATGCTCTGCCAGCACGCGGATCCGCGGCTGCTCCAAACGCGGGAAAAGGATCTGCTGCACCAGCTCTTCAACGGCGAGCCGGATGCGGTATTTTTCCTTCGGAGAAGCGTCGTTTTGCAGGCACCAGCGGTCGATCTCCACGCCGGCGCCGATAAAGTCGAAGCCCCGGTCGTCAATGCTGAACTCCAGGATCTGAAGGCGCTTGATAAAGCGCCGGGTCAGCTCCTTTTTCGGCTGCTCAAAGATCTCCTCCGGCGTCCCGTCCTCGTAAACGCCGCCCGCATCCATATAGAACACGCGGTTGGCGATCGCGCGGGCAAAGCTCATCTCATGGGTGACGATCATCATGGTCTTGCCGCAGCGCGAAAGGTCCCGAATGACCGCCTGCACCTCGGATACCATCGTGGGATCGAGCGCGCTGGTCGGCTCGTCCAGAAGGATGATCTCCGGGTCCATCGCCAGCGTCCGCGCGATGGCGACGCGCTGCTGCTGACCGCCCGACAGCTCGTCGGGATAGTTCAGCGCCTTGTTCCCCATACCTACGCGCCGCAGCAGCTCCACGGCCTTGTCATAGGCATCCTGCCTGCTTTTCCCCAGCAGATCCATGGGCGGGGCCATCAGGTTCTCGATCACGGTCAGGTGTCCGAACAGGTTGAAGGACTGGAACACCATGCCCATCCTGCGCCGGGCCTTTCGCACGTCGTAGCCCTTCGCCGTTATTTCCTCGCCGTTGAGGAATATCTGCCCGTCCGTCGGCTTTTCCAGCAGATTGATGCAGCGGATCAGCGTGGATTTTCCCGTGCCGGAGGGGCCGATGACCGCAATCACGTCCCCGTCGTTGATGGTGACGGACACGTCCTTCAACGGCTCCGCGTTGTCGTAGATCTTTCTCAGATGCCGCAGCTCAATCATGGGTTTCGACCCCCTTCAAAATATCCGCTTTTTTGCGCCTCCTGGGGTTGACGATGCGCTCCAGCCGAGTCACGAGAAAGGTCAGCGCCGCCGCCAGGATAAAATAGATGACAGCTATGGCGATCAAGGGGAAAAACGCCTCGTAGGTCCGCCCGCGGACGATGTCGCCCATCTTCGTCAGGTCCTGTACCGCGATATAGCCCACGATAGCCGTCGCTTTGATGAGCGCGACGATCTCCCCCTTGTACGCCGGAAGAAAATGCGGGACGGCCTGGGGCAGGATGATGCGGAAAAAGGTCCGCGTGTTTCCGTATCCCAGCGCATAGGCCGCCTCCGTCTGCCCCTTGGGAACCGCGCCGACGCCGGAGCGCAGCATACCGTAGACCG
Source organism: Oscillospiraceae bacterium (assembly GCA_902779695.1). GTDB lineage: Bacteria > Bacillota > Clostridia > Oscillospirales > Oscillospiraceae > Hominicoprocola. The sequence continues at coordinate 3,135 of CACZCL010000066.1, forward strand.
CGGCGCCGAACACCAGCGTGAACGCCACCACCGCTACGGCAGTGCTGCTGGCGGTGGAATCGGCGAAGACGACGTAGTAAAGGATCATCAACAGCACCACGACGGGCATCCCCTGCACCAGCCATACGAAAAACCGCGTGATCGCGTTCGCCGCGGGGCTGCCGGTCCGGCAGAGCATATAGACCGCGAAGCCAAGCGCCGTACCGAACAAAATCGACAGCACCGTAATGAGCATCGTGGTTCCGATGCCCTGCAAAAACAGCTTCCAGCGGTTTTCGCGCAGGAAGGTTTTTTCAAAGCTGTCCCGGATCCCGTCAAGGAACGACCCGCCCTTCTCCGCCGCGTTCTCCGGCGCCGCAGGGTTTCGATCCGCGCCGTCCTCGCCGGACGGCGGGAGCGCAAGGTCCGACGCCAAAACCGCGAGCACGATGCCGCCGTGCGCCGTCGGGTCGGAAAACAGCACCTGCTCCTCCCGCTCCGGCGTCACGTTCATATCGGTGGTGAAATCGTACCTGCCGGATTGGATGGCGGGGATGCGGCCGGCAAAATCCACGTCCCCCAGTTCTAGGGCATAACCCCGCTCGCGGCAGAAGCGCGCCACCAGGTCGATGTCGTAGCCGACGTTTTTCCCGTCCTTGACATAGGACCATGGCATATCCGTGGAGGTGGTCACGACCCGGACAGTGCCGTTTTCGCCGGTCAGATCGGACAGCTCGACGGTCTTTCTGTCCTCGTCGGCGCCCAGCCAGATATCCTGAATATCCTGCATCGTCCCGTCCGCCCAGCTTTTCGCGAGGAACTCGTTGAGCTCCTCGCACAGCGCGGCGCTGTCCGGGTCGTTCTTCCGAAAGGCGAAGCTGTAGTTGTTCTCCGTGAGGCTGTCGCGGATATAGTCGATCTCCGGGTTTTCCGCGTGCAGGGAAACCATTCCCGGCTCGTCTCCGAGAAAGCCGTCTATTTTCCCCGCCAAAAGCGCGGCGGCGCAGTCCGGGTAGCTGTTGAACAGAAGATATTCGCTGTCGGGAAAAAACTCCGCCGCCGTGTCCTCCATCAGCGGGCCCGACAGAACGCCGATCCGCTTGCCGTTGTAATCCTGCCAGCGGGCGCCGTTTTGCCGCCGCGAATCGGTACGGCTGCCGGTATCCCGCACCATGACGCCGTTTTCTTCCGTGTAGAGGATATCCGAAAACGTCAGCGCCTCCGCCCGCTCCGGCGTGATTTGCAGATTGGCCGCGACAAGGTCCACCTTCCCGGTCTTCGCCGCCGCCACGACGGAGCCGTAGTCGTAGATCTCAAAGGTGACGTCCGCGTTCAGCCAGGCCGCCAGCCGATACGCCAGCTCAATATCGTATCCGGTCAGCTCCGTCCCGGCAAAGAAGCTGTACGGCTCCACAGTTCCGGTGGTCCCCACGGTCAGATGATACTCGGGGGAGGCCGCGGAGGCGATCTCCGGCATCGCGTACTCCTTCCGGATGACCCAGCGGTCGTACAGGCCGTCCAGCGTGCCGTCCTGCCGCAGCTCCCGGATAAAGCGGTTCACTTTGCTCTCCAGATCCGGTATTGCCGATTCGTTCGAGATGCCGAACGCGATATTGGTGGAGCTGCCGACGGGCTCCTCCAAAACCCTGACGCCCTGAAGGCCGTTTTTGACGGCAAGCTCCATCTGCCTTTTATCGTATATGTAAGCGTCGATCTTTCCCTGCGCCACAGCCTGATAGGCGTCCATGCTCTGGAAGTAATACAGCTCGGCTTCCGGGAACAGCTCTTTCACCAGATGCTCCTGCACGGTCCCGTCGCCCACGCCGATCCGGACGCCCTTTTGGGACAGGTCGACCTCCCCGCCGCTTCCCGCTGCCGCCGCCCTTGCGGGAAGCAGCGGAACGGTCAAAAGAACGGCGAGCCAAAAGGCAAAAATACTGCGGATCTCTCTGGTCTTTTTCATTGGCTGACAACCCTTTCTTCTGATTCAGCAAAGCGAGGTCAACTCGTCAAAGCCGGTGGCGGCGAAGATTTCCTTGACCGCGTCGTTCGCTCCGAACAGCTTGACGCCGCCCGCGCCGAAACGCTTCGCCATGATGAGCAGCACACGCAAGCCCGCCGAGGAGATGTAGTCCAGCCCGGAGGCGTCGACGTGGACCGCGGAAAGCGGCTCGTCCTTCAGCGCCTCTTCATACGCGCTGAGAAGGATGGGCGCGCTCAGCGTATCCACCCGGCCCCGCATCTGCGCATGGAAAACGCCGCCTTCCACATACGTCTCAAGCTTGAAATCGCCGCTTTCCCGGCGGGCGCTCCGCGTCCGCTGCGCCGCCTGCGCGCTCAGCACCCAAAAGTCGAACCCGTCAAAGCCGCGGCGCACCGCATCCGAAACGGCCTTTGGCTGGTTCGCCAGCGGCGTCAGCTCTTCGGGGAGATACCTTCCCATCGGCTCCCTGCGCACGGCAAAGCCCCGGTCGTTGAGGAACGAAACCAGCGCGGGCGCGTCCAGTTTGAAGAAGCTGTTGTCGTTCATTCTGCTGTCCGCCACGCCGCCGACGGATTTTTGGAGAAAATCCCCGGCAAGCCGCGCCCGGTCTCCCAGCATGGCCTGAACCATCATGGCGTTTCGCCGATCCGTATCGGAATCGGTGGTGACCCACATCCCGCCGAACTCCGCCAGCAGCCGGCGCACGTTTTCCAACAGGGCCGACAGCTCGCTTTCCGTCAAATAATTCAGCAGTCCCTCCGTGGTGATGAACAGCTCTCCGTTCCCCGTGACGGCGGCGCGGAGGGAATCATAGTTTGTGGCGTCGACCCCGTGGTAGCCGATCCCATCCGGAAGAGCGCCCCCGTTGAGCTTCGCGACGGCAGGCCCCATTTTTTCCGCCACGGCGGGGAGGTCGCAGCCGAAATACTCCGCGCCCAGAGCGCTCATGACGAAGGCGCGCGGCGTATAACCGCAGGGCAGATCCAGCATCCGCTTCAGCCCGGACGCCCGGAAAAACGCGTTGGTGGCGGTGTATCGGAGCCAAGGCACGGAGCAGACCGCCTGCGCGAGCGTCGCTAAGATCTCCTGCTGTTCGGGCGTCCTATCCTCGGCGGGAATGCTGCCGTGAACCTCAAACCGAAATTCCTCCAGCAGGCGTCGGGCGTCCGGGTCTCCCGCCATTGCGCAGCAGATCAGACAGTCCTGCGCGGTGAGAAACACGGGATTCACCTTGCAAAGCAGCTCCTGGTCAAATCGTTCCATATTATACCTCTTTCTGCTTTCATGTAATACTATTCTCAAATACAAAGCGTACACTTTTTATTTGAGAGATGCCGCCGCCGGCGCAGACACGGCCGGTTCGCGCCCTTCCGCGATCCCAATTTGCCCGCCCGCTCAGTATACCACAGCGCGGCGTTCCTGTCTACAGGCTTCGCAAGCCTGACGAGGCTTTGCGCCCGGCGTCTCCGACGGCGGCATTATGGCGCGGGGCGGAAGCGGGACCGCGGCGTCCCCCGCCCGCAGATCCACGTCGTGACCCCGTCGGTATGCGCAAACGCGAAAAGGCGGGCGGCGATTGCTCGCCGCCCGCCTCGCCGCGCGAGGGTCGTATTGTCAGCGCGTCATCTGCCGGAACATCCAAAACGGGAACTGCTGCGCGCCGCCGTCTCTGCCGCCCGGCATACCCTGCTCCGGCGTCGGCATCTGCCCCTGCATCGGCGTCTGCCCCTGCATCGGCGTCTGGCCCTGCATGGGGTTTCCGCCGCGGTCCGGTGCGCCGAACCAGCCGTCCGTCACGCCCTGCCGCGGATCGAACGGGCAGGACGCCGTTCCCTGCTGCTCCTGCGCGGGCGCGAAGCCCTGCTCGGTATTCTGCTGCGTGCCGTTCTCCGGCGCCTGCTGCGTCCCCTGCTGCATACCGCCCATCATGCCGCCGCCCATGCTGGTCATGCCGCTCATGTTGTTCAGGTCGAACTCGTCGGAGATATACAGGCTGCCGTCGAAGTCGAGACCCGCGTCGCCGCCGGTGCTCGCGCTGCTGATGGTCGCGCTGCCGCTGATGAGGTTGATGTTGCCGTTGGAGTCCAGCCCGTCCGCGCGGGGCGCGTTCACGGTCACGCGCGCGCCGGTGACGTTGATGGAATAGCCGAGAGACGCGTAGGTGCCGTCGCTGTTGGCGGCGTTGACGCCGTCGTCCGTGGAGGTCACGTTGACCGTGCCGCCCGCCAGGTTCACGACCGTCGCCTCGATGCCCTCGGTGCAGGTCCTGACCGTGATCGTCGGACCGTCGCCGTCCGCGCCGACGGTCAGGACGCGGTCGGCATGGATCGCGTCGTCGCCGGCGCTGATCGTCAGCTCGCCGCTGAGGATCGCCACGTCGTAGCTGCCGTTGACGGCGTCGTTCGCCGCGGTGATGTTGACGGTGGGGCCGTCGATCACGAGCGCGGTCTCGTCGCCCGCCTTGATGCCGTTTTTGGCGTTGCCGTTCAGGGTCAGGGCGCCGTCGCCGGAGATGCAGGCGCTCGCGCCCGCCTTGACCTTGATCGCGGCGCCGTCGTAGGCGTCGGCGACGTCCGCGTCGTCGGAGGTCTCGTCGGCGGGGTCCTCACTGTCGGTCAGCGTCACGCTGCCGGAGACGACGATCTTCGCCTCGGCGGTCTTGTTGACGGACAGCGGCGCGCCGCTGGTGCTCTTCAGCGTCAGATCCCTGAGCACCAGCACCACGCCCGTCGTGCCCTTGGTGACGGTGATGCTGCCGTCGGAGCAGGAGCCGGTGACGATATAGGTGCCCGCCGCCTTGATCTTGACCGCATTGTTGCTCTCGCTCATGGTGATGGTCTCGGCGCTGCCGTAGTCCGCCTCAAGCGACGCCGCGCTGTTGGTGGTCAGGCCCTCCGCCACGGCCGTCGGCTCGCTGACCGTGGAGACCGCCGCTCCGCCGTTCTGCATCTGACCGAACATGCCGCCCATCTGCCCGTTCATGCCGCCCATTTGGCCGTTCATCCGGCCGCCGAACCATCCGCCCTGCTGTCCGCCGTCCGGGCGCTCCCCGCCCGTCTCGAACGCCGCGCCGACGCCGCCCGCCAGAAGGGTCAGGCACAATCCGCACGCCGCGGCTGTTTTCACAAAAGTCTTCTTCATGGTCATTACCGCCTTTCCTGTATTGCAAAAATGCTTTCGGGTGTTCCGGAAGTTTCCCCTCTGCCATATCATTCGGAAAGGCGGCGCGCCATTTTGGGGTCGGCGCGAAATTTTTTCCAAAGCCTCCGCATCCGTTCGGGGAGGCTTCGCCTTTGCGCCGGGCCGTCCCTACGCGCGCGAGACGGCGTCCTTCATGCTTTTGACGTAAGCGCCCACGTGCGGCGCGGCGTCCCTCCCGTAGTGCGCGAGGAGCTTGATGATGGCGGAGCCGACGATCGCGCCGTCGGCGACGGCCGCCATGGCGCGCGCCTGCTCCGGCGTGGAGATGCCGAAGCCGATGGCGCAGGGGATCTCCGTATGCGCCCGCGCCACCCGCACGATCGACGCGAGGTCCGTTTTGATCTCGCTGCGCGTGCCCGTGACGCCGAGGCTGGAGACGATGTAGAGAAAGCCCTCCGCCTCCCGCGCGATCATCGCGATGCGGTTTTCCGACGTGGGCGCGACGAGGCTGATGAGGTCGACGCCGTTCGCCCGGCACTGCGGCAAAAACTCCTCCTTCTCCTCGAAGGGCAGGTCCGGCAGGATCAGGCCGTCGACGCCGATCTCTGCGCAGGCGGAGAGAAATCGCTCCGCGCCGTAGGAAAATACCACGTTGGCGTAGGTCATAAACACCAACGGGACCGTCACGTCCCGCCGCAGCTCCCGCACCAGCGCGAAGATTTTGTCCGTGGTCACGCCGCCGGCGAGCGCCCGCAGGTTCGCGCCCTGAATGACGGGGCCCTCGGCGGTGGGGTCGGAAAACGGGATGCCCAGCTCGATGAGGTCGGCGCCGTTTTCCGCCGCCGCGCGCACGACCGCGGCGGTGGTCTCCAGATCGGGGTCGCCGCAGGTGATAAACGGAATGAACGCCTTGCCGCGGGCGAACGCGGTTCGGATGTTACTCATGCAGATCCTCCCCTCTGTAGCGCGCGACGGCGGCGCAGTCCTTGTCGCCGCGGCCGGAGATCGTGACGACCACGATCTGCTCCTTCGCCATTTCGGGCGCGAGCCTTCGCGCGCAGGCGACGGCGTGGGCGGATTCGATGGCGGGGATGATCCCCTCCGTCCGCGCCAGATACTCAAAGGCGCACACCGCCTCCTCGTCCGTGACCGGCACGTACTCCGCCCGTCCGATGTCGCGCAGCCACGCGTGTTCGGGGCCGACGCCGGGATAGTCCAGTCCGGCGGAGATCGAGTAGACCGGCGCGATCTGCCCGAATTCGTCCTGACAGAAATAGCTCTTCATGCCGTGGAAGATGCCGACTCGCCCGACCGCCATCGTGGCGGCGGTCTCGAAGGTATCGACGCCGCGCCCCGCCGCCTCGCAGCCGATCAGGCGCACGGACTTCTCGCCGATGAAGTGGTAAAAGCTGCCGATGGCGTTGCTGCCGCCGCCCACGCAGGCGATCACGGCGTCGGGCAGGCGCCCCTCCTTCTCCCGGAGCTGCGCCTTGATCTCCCGCGAGATCACCGCCTGAAAGTCGCGCACGATGGTGGGGAACGGATGCGGCCCCATGACGCTGCCGAGGCAGTAGTGCGTGTCGTCGATGCGGCTCGTCCACTCGCGCATCGCCTCGGAAACGGCGTCCTTCAGCGTGGCGGTGCCCGTTTTGACCGGCACCACCTCCGCGCCCAGAAGCCGCATACGATAGACGTTCAGCGCCTGGCGGCGCGTATCCTCCTCGCCCATGAACACGACGCACTCCATGCCCATGAGCGCCGCGGCGGTCGCGGTCGCCACGCCGTGCTGCCCCGCGCCGGTCTCGGCGATCAGGCGGGTCTTGCCCATCCGTTTCGCCAGCAGCGCCTGCCCCAGCACGTTGTTGATCTTGTGCGCGCCGGTGTGGTTGAGGTCCTCCCGCTTGAGATAGATCCTCGCGCCGCCCAGCTCCCGCGTCATCTTCTCCGCGAAATAGAGCCGCGACGGCCGCCCCGCGTACTCGTTGAGCAGCGTCTCCAGCTCCGCGTTGAACGACGGGTCGTCCTTGCAGCGTTCGTACGCCGCCTCCAGCTCGATCACGGCGTTCATCAGCGTCTCGGGGATATACTGCCCGCCGTGGACGCCGAAGCGCCCCTTCTGATTCGTCATGCTCCCGTCCTCCTTCTCACGGCGCATACAAACGCCTCCATTTTTTCCGCGTCCTTGACGCCGTCGGTCTCGATGCCGGAGCTCACGTCCACGGCGTAGGGGGAAAGCCGCTCCACCGCCGCGGCGACGTTGCAGGCCGTCCAGCAGTCCCCAGTCGAAGGCGGCGCCGCTGCCCGCGCCGGAGTCCAGCAGGATATGGTCCGCCGCGCTCGCCTCCGCCGCGGCGGCGTCCCGCGCGCCGCGCACCCGGAACGCCTGAATGATCGGCTTGTCCGTCAGCGCCCGCAAGCGCGCGATATAGTCCCCGTCCTCGTTCCCGTGGAGCTGCGCCAGGTCGATGACGCCGCGGCGCAGCAGCGCCGCCACGTTCTCCGGCGGCTCGTTCACGAACACGCCCACGGCGGCGACGCCGGGCGACAGCAGCCCCTTCAGCTCCGCCGCCCGCTCCGGCGCCACATACCGCCGGCTCTTCGGCGCGAACACGAAGCCGACGTACTCCGGCGCCAGCCGGTTCGCCGCCTCGATATCGCGCCGCCTCGTCAGCCCGCACAGCTTGATTTTCGTCATCGCGCAGCCTCCTTCATCGCCGCGAGCAGCGCGCCCCTGTCCGGCGCGCGCATCAGCGCCTCCCCGACCAGCGCCGCGTCCGCGCCGAGCTTTTTCAGCGCCGCCGCGTCTTCCGGCGTCCGCACGCCGCTCTCCGCCACGTAGAGGCACTGCGGCGGGATCTTGTCGCGCAGCCGCGCGGCGTTGGAAAAGTCCACCGAAAAATCCTTCAGGTTCCGGTTGTTCACGCCGATGATCTCCGCTCCGGCGGAGACGGCGGAGGCGATCTCCGCCTCGTCGTGCGCCTCCGTCAGCGCGGCAAGCCCCAGCTCACAGCAGAGGGCGAGATATCGCTCCAGCGTCTCCGTGTCCAGCAGCGCGCAGATCAGCAGCACCGCGTTCGCGCCCATGACCTTCGCCTGATAGAGCTGGTATTCGTCGAGCGTGAAATCCTTGCGCAGCATCGGCGTTTTGACGGCGGCGCGAATTTCCCGGAAGATATCGTCCGAGCCAAGGAACCACTTCGGCTCCGTCAGGCACGAGATCGCGTCCGCGCCCGCCGCCTCATACTCCCTTGCGATGTCCAGATACGGAAACTCCGGCGCGATCAGCCCCCTGGACGGCGAGGCGCGCTTGACCTCGCAGAGAAGGGAAAGCCCCGGCGCTTTCAGCGCGTCCCGGAACGCCTGTCCCCGCCCCGCGCCCGCCTGCGCCGCCAGCTCGCGCATGGCGGCGGGGCCGATCGCCGCCTCGTCCGCGGCGACGCGCTCCCTTGCGTGCGCGGCAAGCTGCTCCAAAATGTTCATCGGTTGCTCGCCTCGATCAGCCTGTCGAGCGTCTTGCGCGCCGCGCCGGAGTCGATCAGCCCGCCCGCGAGCCGCACGCCCTCCGCCATGCTCTCCGCCTTGCCGCCGAGGTAGAGCGCCGCGCCGGCGTTGAGCAGCACCGCGTCGCGCTTCGGCCCCCGCTCGCCGCCGAGGACGGCGCGGGTAATCGCCGCGTTCTCCGCGGGCGTGCCGCCCGTGAGGTCGGACTTTTGGCAGCGCGCCATGCCGAAATCCTCCGGCGCGACGACATAGCTTTTGAACCAGCCGTCCTTGAACTCGCACACGGTGGTCGGCGCGCTCGCGGAGATCTCGTCCAGCTTGTCCTGCCCGTAGACCACCATGCCGCGCTCCACGCCGAGGCTGATGAGCACCTGCGCCAGCGGCTCCACGAGATACTCGTCGTACACGCCCAGAAGCTGCCGCTTCGGGCTGCCGGGGTTGGTGAGCGGGCCGAGGATGTTGAAGACCGTGCGGAAGCCCAGCTCCTTCCGGATCGCCCCGACGTACTTCATGGACGCGTGGTACTTCTGCGCGAAGAAAAAGCACATTCCCACCTCGCGCAGAAGCGACAGGCACTTCTCCGGGTCCTGCTCGATGTTGACGCCCAGCGCCTCCAGGCAGTCCGCCGTGCCGCACTGCGAGGACGCCGCGCGGTTGCCGTGCTTCGCCACCTTCATGCCGCCCGCCGCGGCGACGAGCGCCGAGGTGGTCGAGATGTTGAAGCTGTGCGCCCCGTCGCCGCCGGTGCCGACGATCTCGAACACGTCGAGCCCGGCGGTGTCTACCTTCGTGGCGTGGTCGCGCATGGCGGCGGCGCAGCCCGCGATCTCGTCCCGCGTCTCCGCCTTCGCGCTCTTGGTGGAAAGCGCCGCCAGAAACGCCGCGTTCTGCGTGGCGGTGGTCTCGCCGCTCATGATCTCGTTCATGACGGCGTACGCCTCGTCGTAGGCGAGCTCCTGCTTATTGACGATCTTGACAATGGCTTCCTTGATCATGTCGTTTCACTCCTTATTTTGATAGTGGACAAAATTTTTCAGGATGGTTCCGCCGTCCGGCGTCAGAATGCTCTCCGGATGGAACTGCACGCCGAAGATCGGGTATTCCCGGTGCCGCACCGCCATGACCTCCCCGTCGTCGGCGCGCGCCGTGACCGCAAGGCACGCGGGCATCGTGGCGGCGTCCGCCGCGAGGGAATGGTAACGGGCGACGGGCATTGGGTCCGGGCAGCCCGTAAACAGCGGGCACGGCTCGACAAAGCGGACGAGGGACTGCTTGCCGTGCATCAGCCGCTTCGCGTAGGTCACGCTTGCGCCGAACGCCGCGCAGATCGCCTGATGCCCCAGGCACACGCCCAGAAGGGGGATCGTTTTTCCCAGCTCCCGCGCCGCGTCCACGATCACGCCGGCGTCCTCGGGCCGCCCCGGCCCCGGCGAGAGGATGATGCGCGCCGGGGCGAGCGCGCGGATCTCCTCCACGCTCAGCTCGTCGTTGCGGATCACCCGGACGTCCGGCGAAAGCTCGCCCACGAGCTGATACAGGTTATAGGAAAAGCTGTCGTAATTGTCGATCAGCAGCGTCATGTCTCCTCCACCTCCTGCGCGAGCTCCAGCGCGCTGAGCACCGCCTTCGCCTTGTTGATGCACTCCTCGTATTCCCGCTCCGGCACGGAGTCCGCCACGATGCCCGCGCCGGAGCGCACGAACACCTTGCCGTTTTTCCGGTACGCGATGCGGATCGCGATGCAGGTGTCCATGTTGCCGGAAAAGTCGATGTAACCGATCGCGCCGCCGTAAATGCCCCGCTTGTTGTCCTCCAGCTCCCCGATGATCTGGCAGGCGCGGAGCTTGGGCGCGCCGGAGAGCGTCCCCGCCGGAAGCACCGCCTCGATCGCGGAGAGCGCGTCGCAGTCCTCCCGGATCTCGCCGCGCACGGTGGAGCCGATGTGCATGACGTGGGAATACCGCTCGACGCAGCGGAGCTTTTCCACCCGCACGGTGCCGAATTTGCTGATCCTGCCGAGGTCGTTCCGTCCGAGGTCCACCAGCATGTTGTGCTCCGCCAGCTCCTTCTCGTCGGCGAGCAGCTCCGCCTCCAGCGCGCGGTCCTCCTCGTCCGTCCGTCCGCGCCGCCGCGTCCCCGCCAGCGGGAAGGTGTGCAGCACGCCGTCCTCCAGCCGCACCAGCGTCTCCGGGCTCGCCCCCGCCACCTCCACGTCCGTGCCGGAGAAGTAGAACATATAGGGCGAGGGATTGATCGTCCGCAGGATGCGGTAGGTGTTCAGAAGACTCCCCTCGAACGGGGCGGAGAGCCGGTTCGACAGGACGACCTGAAAGATGTCCCCCTCGCGGATATATCGCTTCGCCTTTTCCACCATGCCGCAGTACGCCGCCCGGTCGAACAGCGGCGTGACCTCGCCGAGGAACCTGCCCGCCGGCTCCCGCTTCTTCTCGCCCGACACGATCAGCTCCCGCAGCTGCGCAAGCTCCAGCTCCGCCTTGCGATAGCCCGTTTCGACGTCGTCCAGCGCGACGTTCGCGATCAGCAGGATGCGGGCGCGAAAATGGTCGAAGGCGACGACCTTGTCAAAGAGCATCAGGTCCACGTCCCGGAACGCCTCCGTATCCCGCGCCGCCGTCCGCGCGCTCGGCTCGGCATAGCCCAGATAGTCGTAGGAAAAGTACCCCACCAGCCCGCCGGTGAAGGGCGGCATCCCCTCGATGCGGGGGCTTTTGTAATCCTCCAGGATCTGCCGCAGCGCCGCCGAGGGGTCGGCGGTGGAAAACTTCAGGTTCCCCACCTGCATCTGCCCGTCGGCGCAGGTGACGCTCAGCTTCGGGTCGAAGCCCAAAAAGGTGTAGCGCCCCCATTTCTCCCGCGCCGCCGCCGATTCCAGCAGATAGCAGTGCGTGGATACGTTTTTCAGCGCCCGCAGGACCTCGATGGGCGTGCGGACGTCCGACAAGAGCTCGCAGCGCACCGGCGCCGTCTTGTACCGCCCCGTTTCGGCGAGCGCGCGGAGCTCCGCAAGGCTGGGAATGAGCTTCATACTGTGTGTCTCCCTTTTTCTGCTCTGCCGGGAGCGAAAAAAGTCCCTGACAGAACGGTTCGTTCTGTCAGGGACGAATTTCATCGAAAACTCGCGGTGCCACCCTGATTCACGGCGGTGAAGCCGTGCGCTTTGCGGGATACCAGCATATCCCCGGCAACTGACGTATGCCCCACGTCGCAGAATACTCGATCCTCGCCGGATCTTTCCATGCGCCCTCGGCGGTCCATTTGACGAATTGTTTCCCACCCGACTCTCAGCGCCGCGGGCTCTCTGTGGGGGCATTCTCGCCGTTATCTCCGCTTCAACGGTTTACCGTGTTAAGTTGCGCATAGTATAGCAACCCGCTCGGCGTTTGTCAAGCGATTTTTTCGCGCCGCGCGAAATTTTTTTGCCGCCGCCCAGGCGCGCCGGCGGCTGCCCAAAACGCAGGCGGGAGCGCGAACCCCTCGCGCTCCCGCCCGGTTTCAACGCATACGGTGCTGTACGTCGAACAAAGCGCTGTCCATCGCGGCGCCCGCCTTTTGCATGGCGCGGCCGACACCCGTCCGCATGGAGCCTCGCTTCGCGGCGACCACAGCGCCGATCGCCGCGCCGGCGACCGCGCCGGCGCCCATCCCGCGCAGAAATGCGGTGGTTTCCATTTTCGATCACACTCCTTTGCCACAAACGCAGTATGCCCGCGCGCGGGCAAAAAATTCGCCGCGGCGATTGCCAAAACGCGGCGATTTCTTTATAATGGCATCGGATGGAAAATACCGGCAAGGGGAGGGCGAGCGCATGACCACCGTTTACCTCATCCGCCACGCCGAGGCGGACGGCAACCTCTATCGCCGCGCGCACGGACACTACGACGCGGCGATCACCGACAACGGCTACCGTCAGATCGCGGCGTTGGCGAAGCGCTTTGAAAACACGCGCGTCGACGCCGTGTACGCAAGCGACCTGACGCGCACGCGCACGACGGCGCTGGCGATCACGCGGCTGCACGGCCTGCCGCTGCAGCCCGACGCGCGGCTGCGCGAGACGGGCATCGGCGAATGGGAGGACAAGACCTGGGCGTGGCTGGCGCGCTTCGACCGCGAGCGTCTGGTCGCCTTCAACAGCGACGCGGGGCGCTGGCACGTCGACGGCGGCGAGGATATGACCGCCGTGCGCGCGCGGGTCACGGAGGCGCTGCGCGACATCGTCGCCGCGAATCCGAACCGCACCGTCGCCGTCTTTTCCCACGGGATGGTGCTGCGCCTGCTCATCGGCACGCTGCGGGGCCTTTCGATCGCGGAGATCGACCGCACGCACCACGGCGAAAACACGGCGGTGACGAAGCTGGAGGCGGACGGGAGGGGCGTCCGCGTCGTCTACGCGATCGACCACTCCCATCTGAGCGACGAGCTGACGACGCTGCACAAGCAGGTGTGGGTCAAAAACCCCGACGGCATCGAGCCGGGCGTCTGGTTCGCGCCCGACAAGAGCGCCGCGGGCCGCTTCGACGCGATGTCGGAGGATACGCGCGTCGGCACGGTGGCGGTGCGGCCGCTGGGCGGCGGCGTCGCGGCGCTCGAAGCGTTCCGGCTCGACGACGCCCTGCGCCGGCAGGGCTTCGAGGCGCGCCTGCTGGGGCAGGCGGTGTCCCACGCGCGGACGCTTGGCTGCGACACGCTGCGCATGGCGCTGCCGGA
>CACZCL010000067.1 GCA_902779695.1 Oscillospiraceae bacterium
CCTGCAATCGCAAAGGCAATCATCAACAACGTAAACGAGATTATCAAGGCAACAAACAAATAAATCCTGTCTCACAGGGCAAACGCATTATAAAATATTACCTGTTAAAAATGGCTTTCAGTCGTGAAAACGGCTTATCGAAATCGCATGCTAGCATGCTACACGCGTTTTGTGCTTGTAACTATATACGTTAGCCGCTCACGCGGCAGCACAAAACGAGTGTTTTCGTAAGCCGTTTCGCTCCTTAGCACCATTTTCAATATAAAATCGTCTATAATGCGTTTACCCTGTCCTGTCTCAAATATTTTCTTGAAGAATAAGCCTTTATATTTTATAATTATTTAAAGGTTGAGCAACAATGGAAATGACAGTAGATTTATTTGACAGCATTATTAATACTTCACAGGACTGCGTATTCTGGAAAGATAAAAACAGACGCTTCCTTGGTGTAAATCAGGCTTTCCTAGATTATTACGGATTCAAATCTGCAGATGTCTTGATTGGCAAAAACGATGAGGAAATGGGCTGGCATTCCGACCCGGATCCCTATATGCAGGATGAACTGCGCGTTTTGTCGGGTAAAACTACATACAAAGTGCAAGGAAAATGTTTCATCCGTGGCGAAGAACGAGATATTATTGCTTCAAAACGGCCGCTGTATAACGGAGATGAAATCGTCGGTCTTGTCGGAAGTTTCGTCGATATAACCGATGTAATCCGCCGAAAAGAAAAAAATGACGGTTCACAAGTTCTTTATACAATCGACAAACTTAGAAAATACAGTTTTTTTGACAAGATAGTTGATGAAATAAGCCTGTCGGAAATTCTCGATCCGCTCACTGGGATTTTAAGCCGTTCATATGCCATGAAATTCGTCCGTTCTCTTATTGCAAGCAAAACACCTTTCACCTTTACAATCATCGACCTCGACAATTTCAAATTTATAAACGACACCTACGGTCACGACATGGGCGATCGTGTGCTTGCCAATATTGCCGAGGTGCTGCGGGACAGCTTCCGCTCCGAGGATCACGTCTGCCGCATCGGCGGCGACGAGTTTGCCGCGATCATGATCCATGTGGGGCCGCAGTTCACGGATATGATCCGCGCGAAGGTGGAGCGCATCAACCAAAAGCTGCTCAACCCGTCGGCGGGACTGGCGCCCGTCTCCGTGAGCGTCGGCGTGGCGTTTTACAACAGCGAGCACAGCACCGGCAACCTGATCAAGGACGCCGACGTCGCGCTCTACCGGGTCAAGGAGATGGGGCGTTGCGGCGTGGCGTTTTACGAGCAATGCCTGCCCGAAGCGGCGCAAACGCCAGCGCAGTCATAGCGGAATCCTAGCACATACGAAAACACCGGCGGGAGGCTTTTTCCTCCCGCCGGTGTTTTTTACTCGTTCACGATCAGCCCTTGGTGACGTCGCTGAGCCATGTCCTGCCGTCGGCGCAAACCACGAAACCGCCGATCCCGCTGCCCGTTGCAATGAAAATGCCGTCGGAGTAAAGCGAGATCGCCTTAAAGTCCTGCGCGAGGAGATCCGAGGCAAGCTCATACGCCTTGACGCGCTCGCTCATGTCGGTCTTCTGCCGCGCCTCCATCAGCACCTTGGTCAGCTCCGGATCGTCCCAGCCGTAGCCGGAGCCTTCGGTAAACACCATGTCGAGGATGTTCGCGTCCATCCACTCATAGGTGCGCGAGCCGATGGTATAGTCGTCCTCGCGCATCAGCTCCTTGATGTAGTCCGCCTCCTCCTCGCGAATCTGCGCGTCAATGCCGACGGCGGCAAGCTGCTCGCGCAGAAGCGGCGCGGCGGCGCGGAAGGTACTGCTGTCGGACGGGATCATCATTTCCATGCTCAGCTCGCGCCCGCCCTTGTCCACGATCCCGTCGCCGTTGCTGTCACGCCAGCCCGCCTCCTCCAGCAGCTGCCGCGAACGAGCGGGATCGTACGCAAGCTCCTTTGCGAGCTTCGCCTCCTCCGCCTCGCTGTGGCCGAACTGCGAGTCGGAAAGCAGGCAGAACGTCGGCGTGACCACGCCGTCGAGCGCGTCGCGAATCGCGTACCGATCCACCGCGTAGGTCAGCGCCTGACGCAGACGGATGTCGGCAAGCACGCCCTTGTTGGTCTGCAAATTGAGGAACGAAACGCCGGTGAGCTGGCAGTCGTAGGTCACGACGCCGGGGTTTCCCCGCAGGCTTGCCACGCTGTCCGGCGGCACGCTGTAGATGATGTCGACGTCCCCGCTCAAAAGGGCGTTCACCCGTTCCTCGCCGTCGGGAATAAAACGGACGACCACCGTTTCAAAGGGCGCGGCGCCGTGGTTTTTGACGTCGGGGTTCGAGGTCCTGTAATACTCGTTGCGCTTGAGCGTGATATGGGACCCCGCCACCCACTCGTCCACGTAGTACGCGCCGTTGCCGACGGGGTGCTTGTTGAACTCCCACTCGCCCACCTGCTCCGCCGCCGCCGCGTCGACGATGCCGCCGAACATGATCGCGAGGTCCGACCAGATATACGGCGCGGGGCTTCTCAGGTTGAAACGCACCGTGCGCGCGTCCACCGCCTCGATATCGGATACGACCTCCAGATCCTCCGCATATTCGCTGATGGCAAGGAAGCGCTCGAACGACGCCTTTACCGCCGCGGCGTCCAGCACGCTGCCGTTGCTGAACCGCGCGTCGGCGGGCAGGACGAACTCAAGATACTCGTCCGTCGCGGTATAGCTCTCCGCAAAGGAGGGGTTGATCGCGTCCAGATCCACGTTGTACACCACCAACGGCTCGAAGATCAGGTCGTGCACCACATTCGCCCAGCCGACCTGCTGCACGTCGCAGCCCTCGATCTCGTCCTGAATCGCGATCACGAGCGTCGAGCCGGCATCCTCCTTCGGCTCCTCCTGCGCGGGCGCCGCGGAAGCGGCCCCCTGCTGCGGCGCCGGGCCGCCGCAGGCGCTCAGGATCAGGCACAGGGACAGCAAAGTCGCGAGCAATCGCATGTGTTTCATAGGCTCCTCCCATCCGCGCGGCGCATATGCGCCGCCATATCTCCGTCCCGCGGCAGGGCGCCGTCCGGATACGCCGCGCTGCCGTTCAAGAATTTGAATATACGTTATTTATTATACTAAATTATCCCGTCTTTTGTCAAGCGCGCTCCGCGTTTTGTCCGCCGCCGCAAGGTAGCGGAGCTTGAGCCCCGTGCGGTAAAAGTCCTTGGTGGAGCAGCCCGCCCTGCCGCCGCCCGCGCAGGCGCAGGCACACGCGCAGGCGCACGCGCAGGAGCTGTGCGCGCAGGAGCTGCGCGCACCGCGCGACGATGAGGACGCGCCGCGCGCCGCGGGGACGTGGGTCACGTGCACGCGGATATAGGTGTCCGGACTCGAGGCATAGCGGTACAGCCCGTCCGCGGTCTTTTTGCGCAGCGCCGCTTCCTCCCTGGGGATATCCTCCTCCTTGATGACCTCCTCGCTTTTGATGAAGCTCCTGCCGCAATAAGCGCAGTTGTTCGCGCCGTCCGGCCGCGGCGCGCCGCAGCCCTGGCACGACGGGTAATACACGACCTTGGTGCGGGTGATCTTCTTCTCCGTCCCGCCGGCGAAGTTCGCGGTCTTGTTGAAGCCGGCTATCACCGCGGAAATGAAAGAAATCGGGCCGATGACAAAGCACAAAATCATCAAAAGCGCGAAAGGCAGATAGAAACTGTCCTCCTCTTCCACGGCGTCCTCCGCGCTCTTGCTCAAATCGAAGCCAAAGGCGTCGTTCGGATAGGTGACGGTGACGTCAAAGCGCTCGCCCTTGCCGAGCGGCGTCGTCCAGATATAGTAGCCGCCGGACGCCTCGCAGCCGGGCAGGGTGCCGAGCGCCCTGTCGCTGTTCCAGCGGATCGTCAGCTCGTCCACGCGGATGTCGTCGAACCAGGCGGGCGTGAAGCGATAGACCGTCTCCCCCTCCGTCTCGGCGTCGACCTGATACATATAGTCCTGCACCAGCTCGAATTCGATCTGCGCGACCTCGCCCGCGTGGTATTCCCGGTCGAGATCGACGCGGGCGTAGCTGCCGCCCGAGGAGCTGTAGCCGATCTCCCTCACGGCGGGGCTGCGCGGCGTCATGGACACATAGCGGCTGTTGGGAATGCCGATCTCCACCCAGGTCAAAGGTCCCTGCGAGGTGGAGTCCAACACCTTCCAGTCGATGTGATAAACCATGCGCAGCGTGGCGTCGTCGTTGACGTCCACGGTGATCTCGTAGCGGAGGATCTCATCCAGCTCCGCCGCCCGCGCCTGCGTCTGGAGCAGCGGCAGCAGCAGGAAAAGGAACAGCGCCGGCAGCAGCGCTCTTGCATATCGTTTCATCTCCGCACCTCCTCCTGCCG
Organism: Oscillospiraceae bacterium; assembly: GCA_902779695.1. Lineage (GTDB taxonomy): Bacteria > Bacillota > Clostridia > Oscillospirales > Oscillospiraceae > Hominicoprocola. The sequence continues at coordinate 4,373 of CACZCL010000067.1, forward strand.
CTTCTGCGGGATACGCAGCGGACACTCGCAGCGCATCAGCGCCGAAAAATCCCTCCGCCGGCGGCAGCCCTCGCTGTTCCAGATCGTCTCCCATTCGTCGTGCAGCATATCGCCCAGCGGCTCGTCCGACAGCCAGCTCTGGCAGGGGACGACGTGTCCGCCCGGCGTGATCGCCATGTTGCTCAGGCACGCGCCGCAGTTCGGCGTGGCGATCCCCAACGAGCGGCAAAACGCGTCGTCCACCCATCCCGGCGAGGTGAAATTGATCTCCATGCCGTTTGCGAAGCAGTACGCCACGCTCTCTTGCAGGATCGCGCGCAGCTCCGCGTGCGAAAGCTGCAGCGCCTCAGATTCCGGCAGCGCCGCGTTGCCCGTGGTGATCAGCCCCGAGCAGGTCACGTAGCGCACGCCCTTTTCGTGCAGAAAGCGCAGCGTATCCGCGTAATTCCGGTTGCGCGTGCAAAGCGGCGTGTTGACGCTCAGGCTCAGCCCGGCTTTCAGCGCGTTTTCGATGCCCGCCGCCGTTTCCCGGAAGCGCGGCGCGCCCACCAGCTCGTTATGGACCGCCTCGTCGCAGGAATAGAACGTGATCTGCACGCTGTCGAGCGACGCTTCCCGCAGCGCGCGGCAATAGTCCTCCGTCAGCCGGATGCCGTTGGTGTTCAGCCGCGTGATGAACCAGCGGGCGTCGTCGATCAGCTCCGGAAGGTCCTCGCGCAGGGTCGGCTCGCCGCCGGTAAAGGTCACCTGCGGGATGCCCGCGGCGCGGCAGCGCTTCAGGATCTCCTTCCACGCCTGCGTGGGAAGCTCCGCCTCCTCCGCGCGCGCCTGTCCCGCGGCGTAGCAGTGGACGCACTGCTGGTTGCAGTGCCAGCGCCCCTCCGTTGTCATGGCGCTCACCATCAGGTCCATCCGATGCGGCGCGCGCATATACGGCGCGTACTCGCCCAGCGTCATGTAGCCGATCGGCTCGTCCGGCGTTTCGCCGGACGCCACCTGCCGGAACGTCTCCATGATGGTGTGAATGTCGTGTCTGAGGCGCTTGCGCCCGATGAAGGGATAGACCTTCCTGACGCGCGTACATGCCGTTTCGATGATCCGCGCCGCGTCCTCTTCGCCGATGGGTCTGCCGTCATACTCGTTGACCGCCTCGATGAACTCGGTCAGCAGGATGCTCCACGCGGTGTTCACCGGGATCACGTCCTGCCCGTTGAGAATGGCAACGCTCGCCCCGATCTCCCGGTCGCGCACGACCGGCGGCACCAGATGGATGCGCACGACGCCCGGCCCCTCCGGGTCCAGCGTCGTATGGTGCACCTCGCCGAAATGGCGCTCGGCGTATGCCAGCTCCCGTCTGCTTGCTTTCATCTTTTCGTCTCCTTCGTCGATTCTTTCCCGGTGATGCCGATTTTTTCTTCGTCCCGGCCGCGAAGCTTTTCCCGCTCCTCCGCCGCGTTACGGCGGGCTTGGCGGGTCCGGCGGATACAGGGTGGGCGCGTTCGGCGCGTCCGGCGGCGTCGGCGGGTTCAGGTCCGGCGCGTTCGGCGCGTTCGGCGGCGTCGGCGGATTCAGGTCCGGCGCGTCCGGCGCGGCCGGCGGGGACGGCGGATTCAGATTCGGCGCGTCCGGCGCGGCCGGCGGGGACGGCGGATTCAGATTCGGCGCGTCCGGCGCGTCGGACGGCGGCGTCGGATACAGCGCGGGCGCGTCCGGCGCGTCCGACGGAGCGGACGGCCGCAGCGTTGGCGCGTCCGGCGCGTCCGGCGGCGTCGGCGCGGCGACGACCGGCGGATCGTCCACCGGCTCCTTTTGGGGGATCGGCGCGCCCGTGATCGCGCCGGAGAGCGTCGTGCTGCCCGAGCCGCCGTAGAAGGGCGGTACGCTGACGAGGCGCGGCTTCTCGCGCCGCCCGCCGCAGCCGGAGAGCAGCAGCGCCAGCGTCAGCGTCAGCGCGGCCGCCGCCGAAAGCCGTCGAAGCCGCATACCGTTCCCTCCCTTCCGCTTTTTCCCGCGAACGAAATGATTTTTCTTGATTTCGCTTCCGTACAATGCTATGATGGTTCCGATATTTCCCGCCGTTTCCCCTTGGAGCGCGGCGGCACTGCGGCGACGCGCGGTTTTTCGCGCGCCCGCCCCGGAGGGTCTTATGGCTAAAGCGATCATCACCGCCGACAGCACCTGCGATCTTTCGCCGGAGCTGCGGGAGCGGTTCGGGGTCAGAACGGTCCCGCTGACCATCACGCTCGGCGAGGAGAGCTTCCTCGACGGCGAGCATTTCACCCCCGCCGATATGTACCGCCGCTATCGCGCGGACGGCACGCTGCCCACGACCTCTGCGCCCAGCCTTCAGCAGTATGCCGACTTTTTCTCCGAGATTACGCGCGACGGCTGCGAGGTCGTCCACCTTACGATCAGCGCGGAGCTCTCCGCCTCCTACAACAACGCGCGGCTCGCGGCGGAGGCGGTCCCCGGCGTCCACGTGGTGGACAGCCGGATGCTCTCCACCGGCATCGCCCTGCTCGCGATCGAGGGCGTCGAAGCGAGCAGGCGTGGTCTCGGCGCGGAGGAGATCGCGGCGCAGCTGCGCGCGATGGCCGATCACGTGCAGACCAGCTTCGTGCTCGACACGCTGGAATTCATGCGAAAGGGCGGGCGCTGCTCCGGCGTCACCGCCTTCGGCGCGAACCTGCTCAAGATCAAGCCCGCGCTGATGATGAAGGACGGAAAGCTGCAGATCTACAAGAAATACCGCGGCGGCATCGAAAGCGTCTACCGGCAGTACATCACGGAGCGGCTGGAGGGCAAGCGCGTGCGCGGCAGCCACGTTTTCCTCACCGAGTCGGGCGAGGTGGCGCCGGAGGTGCTTGCCGAGCTGGAGGCGCTGGTGCGCGAACACGTCGGCGCGTGCGAGATCCACCACGCGATCGCCGGCTGCACGATCTCCTCCCACTGCGGGCCGAAAACGCTCGGCATCCTGTTTCTGGAGGAATAAAGAGCTTTATACGGCAAAGGGGGCGCGCCTGTCACGGGTGCCCCCTCCCGTTTTTCACCGCTCGTACAGATTCTCCCACTTGCGCGAGACGAAAAAGCGGTCCACCGATTCCAGGATCGCCTCCTGGCTCATGGACTTGAGAAGATAGCCGTCCGGCTTGAGGCGCATGACGCTTACCACGCTGTCCCGGTCGTTCTTGCCGGTGAGGAAGATAACGGGGATCTGCGCCGTGGCAGGCTCGCTTTTGATCATCTCCAGCACCTGCGGCCCGGGCGTGACGGGCATATCGTAGTCCAGCAGGATCAGGTCTGGCGTGTGCGCGGCGATGTAAGTGATCGCCTGCATCCCGGATTTCACGACGGTGACGCGGTAGCGGGTGGAGAGCCATTTCTGCATCATCTGCAAAAACATCACGTCGTCGTCCACCAGCAGGATGTGGCGCTCCCTGTCGCGCTGCGCGTGCGCGGTGACGACGGCGCGCAGCGCGCCGGAAAGGCTCTTGACGTCGACGGGGCGGGAGAATTCCCGCTCGATCATGCTGCGGGGAATGATCTCCTCGATCTCCGCGATCTCCTTGCTGTAGCCCACGACGCACAGCAGCCGCTCCTCCCCGAAGCACAGGTCCTTCAGATACACCAGCACCTCGGGCGAATCGTACATAAACTCCCCCGCGAACAGCAGCAGCACGTCCGTGGTCTCCTTCTCCGCCCCGATGCTCTCGATCGACGGCTCCGCCTGCGCGACCTCGATGTCCATGCCCCTGAGCGCGGAGACCAGCGAATCGGTCAAAAGCGCCGCGCCGTGATTGATCAGCAGTATCTTTCCCGCCATATTCTTCCTCCCCCGTTCTTCGGCAAAAACAAGCTCACGCCAGCAGCTCGCCGATGCGGTCCCAATCGAAGCTGTCCGCCAGCTCCTTGAGCTGCCGGCAGCGCTCGCGCTCGCTCTCCGGCACCCCGACGCCGCCCAGCGAGTCGATCATCGACGCGGCGCGGTCAAATTCAAAGTCCGCCAGCAGCGCGCGGATCGAATCATAGATCCCGTTGAGCTTCTCCTCCGAAAGCGTGCTGAGCGCCTTTTCCATTCCCTCCGGCGCAAGCAGCGGCGAAAGCCTCTCCCCCAGCGCGCGGCAGCGGGCGGTCAGCTCGTCCAGCCCGCCGGCGAGCGTCTGCGTGTCGCCCGCCTTCCCCGCCAGCTCCAGCTTTTCCGCGAGGTCGCCCAGCGCCGACGCGCCGACGGCGCGCGAGGTGCTTTTGAGACCGTGCACCTTGACGGTGGTGTTCTCCACGTCGCCCGCGCGCCAGTACGCCGAAATCTCGTCGGCGCAGGCGGCGGCGGACTTTGCGTAGATCCGCAGCGTGTCGAGATAGGTCTCCTCCGTCCCGCAGTGCGAAAGCCCCGTCTCGGCGTCGAGCTCTCCGATCTCATAGAGCCACGCGGGCAGCTCGGCGCTCTCCTCGTCCGCTTCGGCGGCGGGCGCCTCCCATGCGGCGGGCAGCGCCTCCGCCGCCGCGTCGCTGTGCGCCCACAGGCGGCCGCTCTCCTTCCAGACGCCGATATCCGCCTTGTACTCGTTCATCGTATAATCCGTATCCTCGTCGATCATGTCCAGCATGAACTTCACGATATTCGGATCAAACTGCGAGCCGGCGCAGCGCACCAGCTCCGCCCGGACGTCCGCCTGCGGTCTGGGCGTTGAATACGTGCGCGTGGACGTCATCGCGTCGTAGCTGTCCGCGATGCAGATGATGCGCGCCGCCTCCGGGATGTCGTCGCCCTTCAGCCCGTCGGGATACCCGCCGCCGCCGTAGCGCTCGTGGTGGGAGCGCGCGCCCTGCTCCAGCTCCGGCATCTCCGTGATCGAGCGAAGGATCTCGCTGCCGATCGTGGTGTGCCTGCGGATCTGCGCAAACTCCTCGTCCGTCAGCCGCCCCGGCTTATTGATGATCTCCTCGCCCACGCCGATCTTGCCGATGTCGTGCATAAGGCCCATTTCGTAGAGCTTCTCCTGCTCCCGCGCGCTTTTGCCCATGCGCCGCGCGATCTCGGCGGAGTACGCCGCGACGCGCTCGGAGTGGCCGTTCGTATAGTGGTCCTTGGCGTCGACGGACTTGGACAGCGCGAGCATCATTTCCTTCGTCAGCCGCTCCGCCCGCAGCGTCTGCCGCCGCACCTCGCTTTGCAGATCGGATTGCAGGCGGCTGAGCGCGACGATCCGCCGCGCGCGCTGCAGCAGGACCTCCGGCGCAAATGGCTTTCGCACGAAGTCCGACGCGCCGCTGCGGAAGCCTTGGATCTCCGCCTCTTCGTTCTTCTCGCCCGTCAGGAACACGACGGGGATGCTCCGGGTCGCCTCCCGCCCCTTGAGGGCGGAGAGCACCTCGAAGCCGCTCGTTCCGCCGAGGTTGATGTCCAGCAGGACAAGGTCCGGACGCAGGCTCTCCGCCTGCGCCAGCGCCTCCTCCCCCGTGTGGCAGGAGCGCACCTGAAACGACTTTCCGAGGATATCCTCCGCAAGACGGCAGATCAGCTCGTCGTCGTCCACCACGAGCACGCGCGCCGTCTCCGCGCTTTGCGCGGCGGCGGTCTCCGCCTCCGGCGCGCGCAGCTTTTCCGGCGGCAGCAGCGACGCGAGCAGCTTTTCCAGCTTCTTCCCGTCCACAGGCTTTGACAGGTAGTCCGAAAAGCCCGCGTCAAGATACGCCTCCCGCGCGCCGGAGACCGCGTTCGCGGTCAGCGCGACGCAGGGGACGCCCTCCATATCCGGCAGCTTCCGCAGCTCCCGCAGCGTTTCGATGCCGTCCATGCCCGGCATCATATGGTCGATGAACACCGCGTCGTAGCGCCGCTTCCCGGCGAGCGCCAGCGCCTCCTGCCCCGACTCCGCCGTGTCGATCTGCACCTGCGTCTTTTTGAGAAGCCCCCGGATCACGGTCAGGTTCATCGTCATATCATCCACGACCAGGATACGCGCCTGCGGCGCGTGGAACAGCTCGCGATACGCCTTGCGGCTCTCCGTCCTCTGCTCAAGGCTGCACACAAGGCGTCCGACGCCCTCCCACTTGACGACGCCCTGCTCCACGGCGAAGGAAAACGTCGAGCCCTCG
>CACZCL010000068.1 GCA_902779695.1 Oscillospiraceae bacterium
TGCGCCGCTATGGTATGGGGGATAAAAACACTGTATGTATTGCGACCGCTGTTAACGGGCAGAAACCCGTTTTACAAATTAGGTGTGTTATATCCCTTTGGCGGTTTGTTGCGCCTTGCCTATTACGGTGTGTGTATCGTATTAGTGCTTTCGTTTTTCGCTTTGGTGCCGAGCAGAAATATAAAGCCTTTGGAATGGCTCGGCAAAAATACGCTTTCGGTTTATTTTTGGCATTTGCCGCTTGTTGAGTTGTTGTTTTGGTGCGGCTTGATGTACACGTTGCAAGCACATATACGCACCTTACTGTTTTTGCCGTTGCTTGCCGTTTTTGCGGCGGCGTCCGCAACGGCGATATCGCCGGTGAGGCGCGTATCCGTGATGGCGCGGTCAATGCTGCCGATCGCACCGATGCGCCCCTGTTCGCCCTGTCGCAGCGCCTCGGCGTACTGCGTATCGTATCCGAGCGCGGTCGTTTCCGCCGCGCCGCCCGTGACACCGCCGGCAGCAAGGCGCTGGTCGAGGTTCTTGCGGTTTTTCATCTTGTCGATGTAAAGCTGGCGGAACAGCTCGGAGTATTGCTGCTCCGTGGCGGCTTTCTGGCTCTCCAGACTGTTCACCGCACGATTCACCGCCGCCTCCTGCGCGGCCTTTTGCTCCGCCAGCATTTGCTGATAGGCATTGTTCTGCTCCGCGAGCTGCTGCTGATATGCCCGGCTTTGTTCGGCAAGCTGCTGGGTATAGGCGTTCAGCGCGGAGGTCATCCCCGTTGTCACCGGCGACGGGTTGTAAAGGTTGCGGTACTCCTCCAGCGCCTGATTGAGCGCGGACGTTTGCTGCTGGCGGAGCTGCTGCGTCTGCTGTTGCGACAGGTCCAGCCGCTCGGAGCCGTCCTCACCGCCGGAGTAACCGTACCGCGCACGGATCGCCTCCGCGCCGGCATGTGCCGCCGCCTTGCCCGCCTCGTCGCCGCGCGCGTTTGCCTCCGCCCACTGGTCCTGATAGCTCTTGATTGCCGCCTTGTCCGAGCTGGACGTATGGCGGTCGAAGTAATTTCCCTTTGCCTGATAGGCCATGTTGTTCCTCCCTGTTCGTCACTCGTCGTAATGCGCCATGCGGTCATTGATGACCAGCAGGCGCAGCATATCCCCGCTGAGGTCAAGGTCGGCATCCGGGCCGCTTCCCGTCGTGCCGCGAATGGCGCCCGCAGCAAGCAGGCGGCGCGTCGTCTCCTCGGCCCAAGGCGCATCGCGCACGATCTCCGCAAGCGTGTGATAGCGCCTTGCGGCGTCGCCCTCGCGCAGCTCCTCCGGGTGGATATACGCCGCAACGGTGTTCGCCCCGCGCCTGCGCCGCAGCACCGCGCCGCCGTTGGCGTCGTCCGTGCCGCCCGTATTGCCATCGATGCTTGTCACAAAGCCTTCCGCCGCGCTCTCAAAAATGCCGGCATGGTCGGTCACCCCGCCGCCCGGAAAGTCGAAGATGACGATATCGCCCGGACGCGGCGCGGAAACGATGCACGCAGGCCGGTTGGCACGGTACCAGCGCAGCAGCGCGCCGCAGCTCGCCGTTTTGAACGGCAGCGCCGCGCCCGCGCGGTCATAGCACCACTGCACAAACGCCATGCACCAGGGATACGCCGCGCCGGCAACATCCTGTCCGTAATACCAGGCGTTGTATTTCACGCGGTTGCTGTGCGGCGGCTGCTCGGTGACGCCCAGCTGCGAGCAAGCTGTTTCCAGCACGTCCCTACCGCTCGCCATGCACCGCGCCTCCCTCCTCGTCCCGTCTGCGCGCCTGCGTGCCGAAGTAAAACGCGATGACGACCGTGAACACGGTCATAAATTCCTTCCCGTCGATCCCGCGCGTCACCGCGAGATAGGCAAACACCAGCGTCAGCAGCAATGTGACAATGCTTTTGATGGAGATCAGCCGTTCGGCGATCCGCTCCTTCATTTCTCCGTCCTCCTCTCCAGCGCGCCGATCCGCCGGTCGGCGGCGCGGAGCTTTTCCTCCTGCAGCTCCGTCCGCTCCTCCAAACGGTAGGTACGCTCGATGACCTGATTGTGCTTGTTGACCTTCTCCTCCAGCTGCTCAAGCCGGTATGCGATCAGAATACTGCTCTTGCGGTTGGAGAGATACGTGCCCAGCAGGGCCAGCCCGCCCGTGACAAGCGCGACCAGTATCGTCTCGCTCATGTCTGTTCCCTCCTCTTTCGCCGTGCCGCCGTTCAGCCGTCGCCGCTCCGGGCGCGTTTCGGCGCATAGGCGCACGACATCGTAATGCTGCTCGCGCGGGGCGCATCATAGTAAGCGCCCAGCACATGCTCACGCACGCGCAGCTCCCGCAGCATGGATTCCAGCAGCTCCAACTCCCGCCGCGGCGCATGCGCGGCGCGTTTCTGCTCCAGCCGCGTTTCCAGTGCATCTGCCTCCGCGCGGCACTCCGCCGCCATTTCCCTCATGGTGCTCATGTGTCCCGTCGCCTCACTTTTTTGCAAAATTGCCGGCGGCATAGTGCTTGACGATGGCGTAAACGCCAAACCCCTGATTGACCGCGTCGTTCCGGACGAGGATCTGCAGGCGCTTGTAGTTTTTCACCTTGCACCGGAACGGAATTTCGGCGGGCGCGTCGTTGACCGCGCCGCCCGGAAGCGGTTCCCAGTCCTCCGATGACGTCTCCGCCGCCTGCCACGCCACGGCGTCTCGCTCCGTGCGGAACAGGATCTTTGCGCCGGTGGCCGCATAGGGCTTGATGGTCACGGCGTTGCCGTTTTTGAGCATGGTTTTATAAACCATCGGGTCGCCGTCGTCGTCCGAGCGCGTCGACCAGACCGCGGTGATGGCGGCACCGTCGTCGTTGTAGCGTGCCGCGCCGTCCACGTCCGTATTGAATCGGCACACGCGGCCGTCCGCCGTACCGAACCACAGCGTCTCCCGTCCGTCCTCCACCGCGCGCAGTACGCAGCGCGCCGGAACATTCTCCCAGTAAAAACACTCGTAGACAAAACTCGTGTCGTTGCGCGAGGCATAGCTGCGCACCTGCCGCCCGTCCAGTCCGTAGACCCGCCCACCGACAAAAACGAGATATGAGCCGTCATAGCTGCACGAAACCGCCTCGGAAAGGTCCTCCGACAGCAGTTTGGGATCAATGCGGTAACTGCGGTTCTGCGCAACGCGCTCCGCGGTGAGGCTGTTGGTGGTCAGCGCGCAGATGCCGTGTCCCGTAAGGATAAGCTGCTCGTCACCGATGTTCCCGAAGCCGAACCGCGTCACCGCGCCGGCGCCCGCGATGCAGGGCTTGACGGGGAACACCGCTTCGCCGTCGCCCGCCATGGTACTCGCGCGCAGAAACACGGTGGAATCCTGGCCGTTGTCCTCCTTGACGACTGCCAGATACTCGCCCAGCCGGCGATAGCCGAGGATGGCCGTCTCGTCCGTGCCGATCACGGCATAGCCCGTGTCGGGCCAATAGGTGCCGTCGGCATAGCCGGAGGTAAAGTCATAGTTCGGATAGTCCGGGTTTCCGGTGGCAATGATGCGGTCACTCGCCGCACCAACGCCCCAGACCACCGCCGTGCGGCATTTGTTGATGCGATCCGTGTTGCCGGGCAGCGTCTTGGAGAATGTGATGATCACATTGTCCTCCGCGCCCGCCGCGGGCGCCGCCGGCGCAGTGGTAAAGGTCACGGTACCCGCGCCGCAGTCGACCCAATAGCCGCTGTGCTGCGTAATGCCGCCCACCTGCACAAGATCAACGCTGGATATATCCTGATACGGCAGCTTGTAAACCGTACTCTGCCCGTCGGCGAGAAAGCTGACCCGCTGGCGCGGCGTGAGCAGGTTGACCGCTTCATAACTCACGCCGCCGCCCGACGGTGCGCGCGAGATGATCGTCAGTGGAATGTACGCCCCATCCGAGGCAAGGCTGAGCTGCGTGCCGTTGTAACGATAAAGCCCGGCGCCCGTAAACAGCCACAGGCTGCCGGACATATACACCGCCGCGCTGCGCGCGTCCGGCAAGCCGCCGGTCAGCTCCGCCGGCGCCGTACCGTCCGTATACCAGCGGTAGAGTTTTGTCCCCGCATGCACAAGCCGGTGTATCGTGCCGTTGAACACACCCTCAAACAGCCCGTTGATACGCCCGTCAAAGGTGCGCAGCGTACGCCAGCCCGGGCGTTTTTCGGGCATACCGCCCATGTCGGAGATCATGTTCGGCGCCCAGGGGCTGCGCGCGTCGTCAACCAGCGCAGGGTCGGTGGAAAAGTCCACGCCGCGGAACCGCTCATATTTTTTGGTGCGGATTACCGCGCCTTTTCTTTTGGACATGCCTCCCGCTCCTCCTTATCCCCTGTAAAGCGCCTGGCGTACACCGCCGTCGGGCGTGTTTCCTGTGCGCGTCAGCATGGCGCGCATTTGCAGGTACAGGTTGTAAAACGCGCCATAGTCCACCACCAGATCCGCAATCAGCTGCTGCGCCGCCACAAAAAACGGCAGGCAGTTCGCTGCTTCCTCCCCGACCTCAAACACATAGCTGTCCGCGGTATCCGGGCCGATGGCGGCCGGCGCCGCGATATAGTCCAGCACGATCAGGGAACGGTCGCCCTCCGGCGCGGTAAGCCGCCCGTCCACCGCCCCGCAGTCTGCGGCGCGCACCAATCCGCCGCGTCCGTTCTCCCGCCGGATGCGCAGCACGCGCTGCACGTCCCGAGGCAGCGGCACAGAGCCCGTGCCGTCCATCTGCACCGTCGTGCGCCGCACGATAGGCTGCCATGCGGCAACGTCCCGCTGCGCCATATCGAAAAAGTCGTTCATGCGCAGGTTCAAGTCGTCGTCCACCGTAACCGTGCCACCGGTGGAATACTCGTCGAGCAGCATCAGCACCCTGCGCTTGCCCTCTCCCAAAGTCACAGTATGTCCCTCCTTCCGTTGCCCGGAGGGTAGCTTTACAAGTTACCCTCCGGGCATATGTGTCCCCCTTCGCCTTCACCCGTTTGCGGCTGCACGGCCGCGATAGCGCGAAGACCGGAACCGCGCCCGAGCGCAGTTTTGACCGCAGCGCCCACAGGCGCCGCATTTCGGGACGATCAGGAAGGATTGCTGAAAATGATCTGCCGCGCATCTCCCCAACCAACGCCGAAATCAACGTAGCCGGTGTAAAGATCCTTGAGCGGGTTATCCAGCGCGGTCTGCATGACGGTCGGCTTCGTGATATACACGAGCTTGACCATCTCGCGCATGAGCGCAGGATCGCAGATTGCCCACTGCTTCGCGGCAAAACCGTCGTTACCGCCGCCGATGACCATATATTGCAGGTCGGCAAGCGGGTTCGCTGCATTCAGGTTGCTGGACGGATCACGCTCCGGGCGGAACTTGCCGTTGTCGCCGCAGATCTTTTTCGCCTCCGCCTCCAGCTCCGGGGACACGAGCAGCAGATTCATGTCCGCGAGCAGCGGCAGGCCGTCAGGGGTCGTAAACCGCCCCGCCATGCCCTGCGCTTCGGTGATGGCGGCAACACTCAGCGTTTCGGTGATGAGGTTGGAGTAGGTGCCGCTGTCGGGGTCGACAATGTACTTGCGCCCCTGCGAGCCCTTGGAGGCGTTGGGGTGGTCGGTCGCCGCCCAGCTCTTGCCGTCGCCGCCGGTGCAGGCGGCGTTGAATGCGTTGGCAAACATGCGCAGCGCATGCATGTAAACGGTCATCGCCGCACTGTTGCCCAGCATTTTGCCGACGCGGGAGCACTCGCCGCTCTTGTCGATCTTCGCCTGCTTGTAGCCGACGGACTCGGAGAGCGAGAACTCCTCCGGCGTAATGATGGTCTTGAAGCCGCGCTTCTTCGCGCCCTCGTTGAGGTTGTCGCCGTCATAGGCGGGCATCTCGCCGTAGCCGCCGCTGCCGGTCAGTTCAAAGTCGATGCTGTTGGAGTTGGCGACGCCGAGGATGGCGAGCAGCTTGTTCAGGCGATTGGCATACGCATAGTCAAACGCCTTGCCGACAAACTTGTAGTTGTCGGTCTTCCATGCGGTATTCTGAGGCACGTCGTATTCCTCCTTTTAAGAATTCGTGACGGCAAACACATGTTTGCCGGCGATCAGGTTGATCTTGCCGAAGCCGATGTCGTGTCCCACGACCTTGACGGGCAGGTTTGCCGTGGCCGACAGCACGAGCGCCGCCCTGCCGCTGTCCAGATTGCCCTTGGCAAAACCGATGGGCGGGAACACGGCATAGACGTCGCCCGCCGCCGGTGTACCGCCGCTCTCAACGGTCAGCGTACCGGACGTGGCGGGGCTCCCCGTGGTTGCAAAGTCCGTGATGCGGCGCACCGTTCCGATCTTGTCCGTATTGGTGCTGTCCGCCGCCTTGGACAGCAGCACAACATATCCGCCGTTGAAGTCGTCCGCCGAAAACACCTTCAGGCCAGTAACCACAATGGTCGTGCCGCTGCCGCCCGCAGCCGCCTCAATCTGCGGCGCCTTGCACTGATAAATCGCGTCGGGATCGTCGATGACAAGGATCTTCTTACCGTTGGCGCGCGGGTCGAGGGCATCGGCGTTGCCGCTGTGATTCTCCGCCGCCACGCCGAGCACGGCGCCCGTCTCGTTCACCGCCGCGGCAACGACCAGCCCGTCCGCGAGTTTCACAAGCTGCCCCTCGGCAATCGCTGTGGCCGCCGCGATGTCGTACTCTCTGGCGCTGACGTGCACACCGCCGTCGAGTTTCTGATAAAATTTCATCGGATTACCTCCCCAAGAATTCTTTGGCTGTCATGGCCATCTCCGGATGCTCGGCGTTCCATGCGTCGAGCACGATCTTCTGCGCGGGTGAGAGCAGCGCGCCGCCCGCGGTGCCGCCGCCCGTGGAGCGTGCGCTGCGGCTCTCAAAGCGTGCCACCGCCGCCGCACCTGCGTCGCCGATGAGTGACGTAAAGTCGTCGTAGAGGTCGGCAAGGCACTCCCGACCCATGCGCGAGCCGCAAAAGCGCAGAAAGCGCGCGTTTCCCATCAGCCGCTCCACATCCACATCACCGTGGCGCGCAAGGAATTCGTCCAGGTCCCGCATCGCAAACGCAAGCCGCGCGCGTTTTTCCTCGGCGATCTCCTCCAGGACGCCGGTTTCGCCCGCCGACGCGGGCATGGTGTTATCCTGAACCATCGTTTGTCTGTCTCCTTTCACTCAGTATTCTATCGTCTCGCCCGCCGCGGGCGCTTCCCCCGCCGCAGACGGTTCGACCACCGTTCCGTCGCCTTCAAACGCCTCGCGCCAGCGTGCGACGATCTCCTGCTTCTGCGGAATGTCAAGATAGTCCAGCTCTGCCGCCAGCAGCCGCCAGTTGTCCGCCGTGACCTTTGTCGCCGCCAGTTTTTCCAGCACATCCACCGTTGCCGCCGGACTGCGCGCGAGGCTGTTGCCAACGCTGACCGTAACATCCACGCGCGGGTAGTACACGCGCCGCTCGCGCAGCGTTTCGCCCGTGAGCGGATCGGTAAGCTCCGGCGTTTCCAGCGCATAGTTTGCGCCGTTGTAGACCACTGTTTCCCCCGGCTCGCCGGGCTGCCTGGCGCCGATGAACAGCAGGCGGTCGTCGTCGAAGTATTCCAGCGCCAGGGCGTCCAGCAGTTCGTAGAGGCGGCAGAAGCCCGCGTTGCGATCCGCGGCCTTCAGCCTTTGCTGTGTCTGCGCGTCCGCACGCAGCTGCATCAGCCCGCTCGCCGTGGTGACACGGGCGGTCTCCTGCCCGTTGTTGCTGTCGTAATTCCGGTTCGTGCGCTGGATCTGCCCCAGCAGCCAGCCGACCATGCTCAGGCTCTTCACGCCGTCGGACAGCCCGCCCAGCCGCGCAAGCCCCCCGCCGCGTCCCTGGTTGACGCGCACCACCGCGCCGGGCACGTTGGTAAACTCCTCGCCGGGGGCGAGCGTCCCCTCCTCCAGAACGACTACGTCGTTGGCGGTCATCGCGTCGTTGAACAACCCCGTCGCCAGCTCGCGGTCGGCGGCGTCCACCAGCGGCAGGATCGATTCCAGTTCGCTCTTGTTCCAGAACTGCGTCTCGTCGCGGATGCACCAGTAGTGCACAAACGGAAACAGCTCGCACTGCCCGCCCAGCTTTTCCCAGTAGTTCGGGATATGCTTGAGTTCCACGCCGCCCGCCTGCACGCTGCAGCCGATCGCGCCGGCCCTCGCCTCCTTCGTGTCGAAGGGCTGACGATACCAGAATTCCATGATTTGCACAAGGTCGTCGCGCGAGGCGGTGGATTGGGTATACGGCTCCAGCAGATCGTCCGCCTCGCGATACTGCGCCGCACCCACTACATCGTCCAGCGCCTTGTCCGCGCGTTTGAGCACGTCGTGGTAAAGCCGCCAGAACCTGAGCTTGTGCATCGTGTAAATGTAAAAAACGTACTCGCCGCTCTGCAGCCCGTCCGCCCCCGCGGTAGGGTCGGGATAGATGTCCTGCACCGCAACGTCGCGGATACGGATATTGCCCTTTCGGTCGCCGCAGGGCATCGTCTCGTCCCAATAGGCTTTCCAAAACGCGTCGCCCAGCTTGCGCAGCCGCCGCTCGTTGGCGGTGTTCATATCGCCGAGGCGGTTTTCCTCGATGATATAGCGCACCGCCAGCTCACGCTCCCTTGCCTTTTTGCCGTCGAGATCGTCGTCACGCCCGTGAAACTCGGGCACAGGCACCTCCGGCTCAATCTGGCTCTCGACCATGATATACGGATCGGGCACACAGGCGGGCGTCCACGGCAGCCCGCTTTCTTCAAAGGCGTCCGCCATCTCCCGCGCCGCATCGTGGGCAAAGTTGTAATAGTCGTTGTACTTTCGCCACTCGGCCTCCCGTACGGCGCGCTCGTCCTTTGCCTGCTGGAACAGCCACTCTGCCGTGGCGATGCGCCCCTCGGAGGTGGCGTAGTCGTAGACCCGGCCTTTTTCGTACCCCTCCGGGGTGGGGGTTCTCTTAAATAACATGGTTCCTCCTTTTGCTCTTCGGCGCGATTTTGTCGATCAGCTTTTCCCGCGCGCACGAAGGCGGTTCTCCGGCGCTTACCGTACGGTACACGCAGAATCCCCGCAGCGCGTCTGGCGCATGGGTCAGCTCGTGCGGCGTGTTTGCCACGTCGTTCGGGCGGTGCTCATCATATTGCAGCAGCGGCAGCGTGCGAATGATGTTGCGGCAATTCGGGAAAAAGCGCATCTGCGGCCGCTCCGTGCCGTCCTCACAGCGCCGCGGCTTGAGCCACTCCTTTACCGCCATCCAGCCGTCCACGCGTTCGTTGCCCGTTCTGGTGAGCCAGACCCCATGCTCGGCAAAGATATCCGCCACGCTCCGCCCCGTCTCCTGTCTCGCGTTCCAGAGGTCCGGCGGGGCAAGATATGCCGTAACCGAATGTCCTCCGGCGAGATGCTTCACCGCCTCCGCCGCTTCCGACACGATCAGGCCGTCATGTCCGTCACCGAGGTCGCGCCCTTCGTAAACCTCGCCCACGACCCATGCACCGCCATGCTCGTCCACGCAGATGAGCAGCGCCGCCAGCATGTCGAGTCCGTAGTCCATCGTCACATACCAGCGCCAGTGCTCCGGCGGCACAAATGGCTCGCACACATGCAGTTCACGGTTCCATTCGGTAAAGTAGCGCCCCGCAAAGACGTCCCAGTTCCCGTCGCGCCACGCCTCACGCAATCCGTGCGGCAGGTTGTCCAGCCGGCGGACATACTCCGGGTCCTTCTCCATCAGGATGCGGTTATCGGTTACCCTTGCCGGGATAAACACATAGTCCTCCGGCCGCTCCCCGTCGCGAAAATTTCGCTCGATAAACAGCCGCTTGACCCATGCGTGGCCGACACCGCCGGGGTTGCAGGTCAGGTACATCCGCTTGGGAAAATCGTTTGCGCCGCGCAGGCACGCCGTCAGCGTCGCGTACTGGTACTCCGTAAAGTGCGTCGCTTCGTCGAGAAAAATCACGTCGTACTCCTGTCCCTGATATTGCTCCACGTCGCTCTCGCTGTCGCAGTAGCCGAATACGATCAGACTGCCGTTCGGAAACTCGAAGGTCTTGTCCGTCGCGCGGTATTCCGCCACACCCCGCAGCAACCGCCGCATGGGGCGAATGTGGTTTTCGCGCAGCTCGACGAGCGTGCGCCGCAGGATCAGCGTCCGCAGCCCCGCGTAGCGCACCGCCATCAGGATCGCCTTGTGCCGCACGCACCAGCTTTTGCCGCCCCCGCGCGCCCCGCCGTAGCAAACAAAGCGTTCCCGCGCCGCGAAAAACAGCTCCTGTTTCGGCTGGGGCGGCGGATACGCGATCTCAGTCGCCACGCTCGCCCACCTCGTCCGACAGCGTCAGGATCACGCGATTGCCCTCGATATCCGCCGATCGGATCGGCTTTTCCAGACCCAGCAGCTTGCTGTAGT
>CACZCL010000069.1:0-2232 GCA_902779695.1 Oscillospiraceae bacterium
CGCGCGCGTCCAGCGCCTGCGCGGCGCGCAGCCCCGCCTCCGCCGCCTCCAGCACGAGGCGGCGCCGCGCGGGCGTGACGGCGTAGGTCTCCTCCAGCTCGCGCTCCGCGAAGGCGCGCCCGCCCTCGCGCAGCAGCGCCAGCGCCACCTTCGTCGGGCGCACGCCGGTCAGGCTGCCCCACGGCGGCGCGACGCCGAGCGCGTCCTTCGCCGCGCCGAAAAAGCTCAGCCCCAGCGCGTGGCGGCGCTGCCCCTCGCGCGCGTACTCGTCGCCCGAGAGCGGGCAGCCGTAGGAGCAGCGCGCGGTTTTGCCGTCGTAGCACAGCTCGGTGACGAAGGCGACGCGCGACGCGTCCTCTTCCCTTGTGACGACCGCCCAGCGCCCGTCCTCCGGCGCGACCGCGCCGTAGACGGGACGCTCGTCCGGGAACAGCGTCAGCAGGCTCTGCTCCAGCGCGTATTTTTCGTTGTGTCCGATCAGTTGCAGCTTCACAGCATTCTGAGATAAAGGTTGTATTGCCGCTCGCGCGCGAGCGTGGTGGTCTCCATGTGTCCGGGATAGACGTCGTAATCGCCGTCGAGCCGCGCCAGGCGCGCCAGAGAGGGCAGCATCTTATCCGGCTCCGCCCCCGGCAGGTCGACGCGCCCCATAGAGCCGGCGAACAGCGTGTCGCCGGTGAAAAGCGCCGCGCCGCAGCGCAGGCACACCGAGCCGCCGGTGTGTCCCGGCGTGTGCAGCACCTCGATCGTCATGCCGCCGAGGGGCAGCGTGTCGCCCTCGTCGTAGAATTTGAGGTCCGCTCCGATCAGCTCGTCCATCGGATAGGGGGCGAAGCCCACGGCGCCCTTGTCCTTCGGGTGGATATAGACGCCCGCCTCCGGGAACATGCGGTGCAGCTCCGGCGCGGCGAGAGTGTGGTCGCGGTGCCCGTGGGTGAGCAGGATATAGCGCAGCGCGGCGCCCGTGCGCTCCACGGCGGCGCGCAGCGTCTCGGCCTCGTCGGCGGGGTCGATGACCGCCGCCTCGTTCGCCTCCTCGTCGAGAAGAAGGTAGCAGTTGGTCTCCAGCTCGCCCAGGATTTTACGCGTGATCTTCATACTCCGATCCTTTCTTTTGCCCCAGTCCCACCCTCGTTTGCGGTCAATGCACGGTAATGCGCGATGCGCCGTGGCGATGCGCGTGTGCGCGATCGGGGGCGTAACGATACCAGAGGGATTCGAACCCTCCACCGTGCCCCAGTCGGCGGCCAACTAATGCTTTTTCAAGCGCAGCGGCTCACATCTCAGCCGCAGGGAGCCTGCATTCGCCCCGCAAACGCACGCCCGGGCCGCTTACAGCAGCTCCGTTTTCCAGTTCAGCTCCTGGATGCGGTTGTCGATCCGGCGCAGCTCCTGCGCCAGCGCGTCCGTCTTTTTTTGCAGCGCGCGCACGTCCACGGCGGAGACGACCCGGATCTCCGTGCCGCGGGCGCGGTGCCCGGTCTGGCTCGCCCAGTTGACGACGCTGCGATACGCGCGCACCTGCTGCCCCAGCGCGTCCTTGCGGGCGATGAGGGCGGTGACGGTCTCGCCGCCGTCAACGGTGGCGGCGTTGGTTTTGTTGATCCGCGCCGCCAGCTCCTCCAGCCGCGCGATCGCGCCGTCAAACTGCGCGAGCAGCTCGTCCGGGTCCTCCGAGGGCTTTTCCCCCTCCTGCACGATGACGTTGTTGGAAAGGCGCTCCCGCAGCTCGTCCAGCTTGCGGCCCAGGTCGGCGCGCTCCTGCAGCGCTTCTGCCAGCTTCATAAGAATATCCCCCTCTACTTCAAATCGTCCGTGTCCACGACCAGCGTGAACGGCCCGTCGTTGACGGACTCCACCTCCATGTGCGCGCCGAACTCTCCGGTTTCGACGCGGTAGCCCTTTTCGCGGCACAGCTCGACGAATTTCTCGTAAAGCGGGATTGCGGTCTCGGGCCGCGCGGCGCGCAGGAATTCCGGCCTCCGCCCCTTGCGGCAGTTGCCGTAGAGCGTGAACTGGGAGATGACCAGCACCTCGCCGCCCACGTCGTCGAGGGAGAGGTTGATCTTGTCGTTTTCGTCGTCAAAGATGCGCAGCGAGCAGAGCTTGTCGGCGAGCTTGCGGCATTGCAGTTCCGTGTCCTCCTGCGCGACGCCGAGCAGGATCAAAAAGCCCTGGGCGATTTCGCCGACGGTTTTTCCGTCCACGCGGACGGAGGCGGATTTTACCTTG
>CACZCL010000069.1:2261-12275 GCA_902779695.1 Oscillospiraceae bacterium
CTTGGTCAATACTGCTCTCATAAAAAACCTCAAATGATTCGCCGCAGGCGAATGTGTTTTATCCGTTTTTGCCGCGACATGCGCGCGGCAAAAGCGCCTTTATCCCGCCGGGCGGTCCACCTTCATCACGCCGCTGATCTGGTTGAGCTTGCGCATCAGCGAGGCGAGCTGCGTGCTGTCCGAAACGTAAATGTTGAGCTTGACCAGCGCGAAGCCGTCCGACATGCCGTTGGCGCTGAGCGCCTGCACGCGCGTCTGCGTCGTCGAAAGCGCCGTGGAGATGTCCAGCACCAGATTGATGCGGTCCTTGGCGTAGACCTCCAGCGACGTGAGGTACGATTCGCGCACGTCCGCGCCCCAGGAGACCTTGATCCAGCGCCCCGCCTCCTCGGGCCGTCGCGCGCGCGCGGCGTTGGGGCAGTCGGAGCGGTGCACCGAAACGCCGTAGCCGCGGGTGATGAAGCCCACGATGTCGTCCCCCGGCACCGGCGTGCAGCACTTGGAGAACTTGACGAGGCAGTTGGAAAGCCCCTCCACGACGATGCCCTGCTCGCTCTTGGCGCGCTGCGGGACGACGGGGCGCGTGGCGCCGGGCTGATCCGGCACCGGCTCGCTTGCCTCCTTCTCGGCCTGCTGCTGCCGCTTGAGGCGGACCAGCTCCTCGTGGATGCGGTTGACCGCCTTCTGCGCCGTGAAGCCGCCGTAGCCGATGGCGGCGTACATATCGTCGATGGTGTTGTAGGGCAGCTTTTTCAGCAGCGCCGCCTCCAGCTCCGTGCCCGCCACCGCCGCGAGCGGCACGCCGACGTGCTTGAGCTCCGATTCAAAGGAGGCGCGGCCGTTGACGATGTTCTCGTCGCGCTTTTCCCGCTTGAACCACTGGCGGATCTTGCTGCGCGCCTCGCTGGAGCGCGCGATCTTGAGCCAGTCGCGGCTGGGGCCGTGGGCGTTGTTCGCGGTGAGGATTTCGACGATCTCGCCGTTTTGCAGCTGGTAGTCCAGCGGCACGATGCGCCCGTTGACCTTCGCGCCGACCATGCGGTTGCCGACGGCGCTGTGCACGCTGTAGGCAAAGTCGATGGGCGTCGCGCCGGCGGGCAGATTCGTCACGTCCCCCGCGGGGGAAAAGACGAACACCTCGTCGGCGAACATATCCACCTTCAGCGTGTGGATAAACTCCTCCGCGTCGGTGTTTTCCTGATTTTCCAGAAGCTTGCGCACCCATTCGTAGCTGCCCTCGCGGGCGGAGCCGGAGATGCCCTGCTTGTATTTCCAGTGCGCCGCGATGCCGTACTCCGCCACCTCGTGCATCTCCTGCGTGCGGATCTGCACCTCGAAGGGGATGCCGCTTTTGCCCATGACCGTCGTGTGGAGCGACTGGTACATATTGGGCTTCGGCGTGCCGATATAGTCCTTGAACCGGCCCAGCAGCGGACGGTAGAGGTCGTGGATGATGCCCAGCACGTTGTAGCAGTCCGCCACGGTGTCCACGATGATGCGGAACGCGAACAGGTCCAGCACCTCCGCCATCGTCTTGGACTGGGCGTACATCTTGCGGTAAATCGAATACGGGTGCTTCATGCGTCCGTAGACGCGGCGGAAGGGGACGTGCAGCTCGATGAGCCGGTCCTCGATCTGGCGCGTGACGCGGGCGAGGAAGGCGTCGTACTCGGCGCGCTTGCTCTCCAGCGAGCTTTCGATCTCGTTGTACGCCACGGGGTCGAGGTATTTCAGCGACGTGTCCTCCAGCTCCCACTTGATGCGCTGCATCCCCAGCCGGTGCGCGATGGGGGCGTAGATCTCCATCGTCTCCAGCGACTTCTGCCGCTGCTTGTCCGTGGACTGGTACTCCATCGTGCGCATGTTGTGCGTGCGGTCGGCGATCTTGATGAGGATGACGCGGATGTCCTTCGACATTGCCATGAGCATCTTGCGGAGGTTTTCCATCTGCTCCTCCTCCTTCGTGGTGTAGACCACGCGGGTGAGCTTGGAAACGCCCTCGACCAGATTGGCGATCGTGGCGGAGAATTCGCGGGCGACGTCCTCATAGGTCGCCTCGGTGTCCTCGATGCAGTCGTGCAGCAGCGCCGCGACGATGGATTCGGAGTCGAGGTGCAGCTCGTCCGCGACGATCTGCGCCACCGCCAGAGGATGCGTCACGAACGGCGAGCCGTCCTTGCGCTTTTGCCCGGCGTGGTGCTCCACGGCGTAGCGGTACGCCTTTTCGATCATCGCGAAGTCCGCGCCCGGATTGTACCCGCGGACGGTCTCCATCAGATGCTCGAACTGTTCCTGTACGGTCATGCCGTTCACCTCCCTTGCTGCCCGGTTATTGCAAAATCTCACGCAGGCGCCGCAGATACGGCCCGTCGTCCAGCTCCACCTTTTTGCCCTCCGCCGTCAGGCGCAGCGTCAAAATGCCGTTCACCCGCTCCAGCGACAAAAGACCGCGCTCGGCGAAGACCTCAAGGCACAGCGCCGTGCGCAGAAAGCTCTCCGCGCCGGGCAGCTCGCCGGCGATGCGCCGCAGCAGCGGCAGCTCCGGCCCGGAAAGGCAGCCCTCGCCGGCGTCCCGCTCCAGAATGCGCCACACGCGCACAAACTGCTCCCGCGAGGGCAGCAGCCGCGCGGCGTCCCGCGGGGCGAGCGGCTCCCCCGCGAGCAGGGCGTCGCGCAGGGCGAGCAGCTCCGCCTCGCGGGCGCTGGGCGTGCGCGAGGGCCGCAGGTCGAGCAGCTGGAGCTGCACGGCGCGGTTCCCGCGGAACTCGTTGATCTGCAAATAGAACGCCGCGTCCACGCGGCTGCCGGCGCCGACGCCCGCCTCCTCCGCCGTGACGGAGAAGAAGATGCCCTCGAACACAGTATGCCCTTTTTGCAGTCTGACCTTCAGATGCCGGTTCTGCCCGACGCTCTGCACCGATTCGATGATCGCGCCGCGCAGGCAGAACACGGGCCGGTCGTTGCCCGCGCCGTAGGGCTCCAGCTCGCTCAGCCGCTCGACCTCCTCCAGCGTGATGAGCGCGCTGCGCGTCAGCTCCGCGTCGACGGCGAGCGAGGAGACCGGGCGCGCGCGCCCCGTGTGCTCGCGGACGTATTTGTTCATCTTCCGGCGGAACGCGGGAATGTTCGCCTCCTCGATCGTGAAGCCGGCGGCAAGCTCGTGCCCGCCGAAGCCGACCAGAAGATCGGAGCACGCCTCCAGCGCGCTGAAGAGGTTGAACCCGCCGTAGCTGCGGCACGAGCCCTTGCCCACGCCGCCGGAGAGGTGGATCATAAAGCTGGGACAGGAATACTTTTCGGAAAGGCGGGAGGCGACGATGCCCACCACGCCCTGATGCCAGTCGTCGCTGGAGAGCACGAGCGCGTACTTCTCGTCCGGCGGCAGCCGCTCCAGCTGCTCCACCGCGCGGGCGTAGATCTCCTGCTCGACGCTCTGCCGCTCGCGGTTGAGGTCGCACAGCTCGCGGGCGAGGCGCTCCGCCTCCTCCTCGTCGCCGGTCAGCAGCAGCTCCGCCGCCAGCGCGGCGCGCCCCATGCGCCCCGCGGCGTTGATGCGCGGCGCGAGCACGAAGCCGATCTGGATCGACGAGAGGGGCTTTCCGGCGAGGCCCGCCTCGCGCAGCAGCGCGTGCAGCCCGATGAAATCGCTGTGGCCGATCGCCTCCAGCCCCATGCTGACGATGGCGCGGTTTTCGCCCTCCATGCGCATCACGTCCGCCACCGTGCCGATGGCGGCAAGCGTGCAGTAGCGCGCGAACAGCGCGCCCTCGCGGTCGTTCCCGCCCAGCGCCAGCACCAGCTTGAGCGCCACGCCCACGCCGGCGAGGTGCTTGAACGGATAGCCGCAGTCCGGGCGGTGCGGGTCGACGACGGCGGCGGCGGCGGGCAGCGTCTCCTTGCATTCGTGGTGGTCGGTGATGACCACGTCCAGCCCGAGGGAGGCGGCGTAGGCGGTCTCCTCCACGCCGGTGATGCCGCAGTCGACGGTGATGAGGAGCTTCACGCCCTGCTCGGAGAGGGCGAGGATCGCGTCGCGGCTGAGGCCGTAGCCCTCGTCGAAGCGGCCGGGGATGTGCATAACGACGTCGCCCCCGCGGCTGCGGAGGTAATCGGTGAGCAGGCAGGTCGCGGTGATGCCGTCCACGTCGTAGTCGCCGAACACGGCGATCCGTTCGCCGTCCGCGAGCGCGCGCTGCACGCGGGCGACCGCCTTGTCCATGTCGCGCATCAGAAACGGCGACCAGGAGAGCGTGCGCTCGCGCTCCAGCGCCTCGGCGGCCTGCTCGGCGGTCTCCACCCCGCGGGAGACCAGCACGGAGGAGACGAGATAGGGGTAGCCCGCGCCCATCAGCGCGTCGATCTTTTCCTCGGGGAGGGAGGGGATGTTCCACTGCTCGTATTTCACGTCCGGTCCTCCTTTCTCGCGCGGGAAATACTATATCAAAATAATACTATAACAAAAATCCCCCGAAAGGACAAGAGCAAAACGCAGAAAAATCTCCCAACCGCGGCAAAAGCGCGGCGAAAAGCGCAAAAAGCCTTGCAACCGACGGCTCTTTTTGATAAACTATATGCCAGTTTTGCCGCCCTTCCATTCGGGGCGGCGGAGAGAGAGGGAATCACCGCATGGAAGAGAAAGTCTTTTATATCACCACGCCGATCTACTATCCGTCGGACAAGCTGCACATCGGCCACACCTACTGCACCGTCGCCACCGACGCGATGGCGCGCTACAAGCGGCTGACCGGCTACGACGTGATGTTTCTCACCGGCACGGACGAGCACGGGCAGAAGATCGAGGACAAGGCGAAGGAGGCGGGCGTCACGCCCAAGGAGTTCGTTGACCGCATCGTTACGGGCGAGCGCGGGATCCTGGACCTCTGGAAGCTGATGAACATCTCGAACGACCGCTTCATCCGCACCACGGACGAGTACCACGTCAAGGCGATTCAGCGCGTGTTCCGCAGGATGTACGACAAGGGCGATATCTACAAGGGCACCTACAAGGGCAAGTATTGCAAGCCCTGCGAGTCGTTCTGGACGGAGAGCCAGCTGGTGGACGGCAAGTGCCCGGACTGCGGGCGCGAGGTGCAGGACGCGGAGGAGGAGGCGTATTTCTTCCGCGCGTCGAAGTACG
Organism: Oscillospiraceae bacterium; assembly: GCA_902779695.1. Taxonomy (GTDB): domain Bacteria; phylum Bacillota; class Clostridia; order Oscillospirales; family Oscillospiraceae; genus Hominicoprocola. The sequence goes on from CACZCL010000069.1 coordinate 7,399, forward strand.
CCGGACGCGTGCGCGACCTGCTCACCGGCACCGACTTTCTGGAGCCGGCGAGCCGCGTGAACGAAATGGTCAACAACTTCATCGACTGCGAGGGCGGCCTGCAGGACCTCTGCGTCAGCCGCACCAGCTTCACCTGGGGCATTCCCGTGGACTTCGACGAAAAGCACGTCGTCTACGTCTGGCTGGACGCGCTCTTTAACTATATGACCGCGCTGGGCCTCGAAAACGACGCGCACGACGATCTGGACAAATACTGGCCCCACGCCGTCCACTTCGTCGGAAAAGAGATCGTGCGCTTCCACTCGATCTACTGGCCCGCGTTCCTGATGAGCCTGGATCTGCCCCTGCCGCGGAAGGTCTACGGCCACGGCTGGCTCGTGATGGACGGCGGCAAGATGTCCAAGTCCAAGGGCAACGTCGTCGATCCCTATATCCTTGCCGAGCGCTTCGGCGTGGACGCGCTGCGCTTTTTCCTGCTGCGCACGTTCCCCTTCGGCTCCGACGGCAACTTCTCCAACGAGCTTCTGATCAACACGATCAACGTCGACCTTGCCAACGACCTCGGCAACCTCGTTTCCCGCTCCACGGCGATGGTCGAGAAGTATTTCGGCGGCGCGCTGCCCAAGACCGGCGTTTCCGAGCCGGTGGACGAGGAGCTGCTGGCGATGGCGAAGGCGCTGCGCGGCAGGTACGAGGCGCAGATGGAGCGCTTCCAGTTCCAAAACGCGCTGGAGGAGATCTTCAAGCTCATCCAGCGGGCGAACAAGTATATCGACGAGACCGCGCCGTGGGTGCTCGCGAAGGACGAGGCGAAGCGGGACCGCCTCGCGGCGGTGCTCTACAACCTGCTGGAGACCGTGCGCATCTGCGCGGTGCTGCTCACGCCGTTCATGCCGGCGTCCTGCGACAAGATCTTCGACCAGATCGGCGCCGCCGCCTGCGAGCGCACCTGGGACAGCGCCGCGGCGTTCGGCGTGCTGCACGACGGCGTGACCGTCCGCAAGGGCGAGGCGGTCTTCCCCCGCATCGACGCCGAGAAGGAGCTGGCGGAGCTGGAGGCGCTGGAGGCGGCGGCGAAGAAGGGCGCCGCTCCCGCGATCGAGCTGGAGCCCTACGCCGCCGAGAGCGTCGATTTCGACACGTTCTGCAAGAGCGATTTCCGCGCGGTCAAGGTCAAGGCGTGCGAGGCGGTGAAAAAGAGCGAAAAGCTCCTGCGCTTCACGCTGGACGACGGCAGCGGCGCGGACCGGCAGATCTTGTCCGGCATCCACAAGTTCTACGAGCCGGAGCAGCTGGTCGGCAAAACGCTGCTGGCGATCCTCAACCTGCCGCCGCGCAAGATGATGGGGCTGGAGAGCTGCGGTATGCTGATCTCCGCCGTGCACAGGGAAAACGGCGAGGAAAAGCTGCACCTCGTGATCCTTGACGACGCGATCCCCGCGGGCGCGAAGATGTGCTGATGGCGCCGCTTTTTGACACCCACGCGCACTACGACGACGAGGCGTTCGACGCCGACCGGGACGCGCTGCTCGCCGCCCTGCCCGAAAGCGGCGTGGGGCTGGTGGTCGATCCGGGCTGCGACCTCGAAAGCTCGCAAAGGGCTGTCGCGCTGGCGGAGCGGTTCCCCCACGTCTACGCGGCGGTGGGGTATCATCCCGAAAACTGCGCACCCTTCGTGCCGGAGGACGTCGACGCGCTGCGGGCGCTGGCGCGGCGGGCGAAGGTCGTCGCGATCGGCGAGATCGGGCTTGACTACCACTGGGCGGAAAACCCGCCCAGGGAGCGCCAGCAGGACGTGTTCCGCCGGCAGCTCGCGCTGGCGGTGGAGCTGGAGCTGCCCGTCATCGTCCACGACCGCGACGCGCACGCGGACTGCCTTTCCATCGTGAAGGAATTTCCCGCCGCGCGCGGCGTGTTCCACTGCTTTTCCGGCAGCGTCGAGCTGGCGCGGGAGCTGTGGAGGCTGGGCTGGTACGTCGGCTTCGACGGGCCGCTGACCTACAAAAACGCGCGCAGGACGGCGGCGGTCGCGGCGGAGGCGCCGGACGAGCGCATCCTGATCGAGACCGATTCCCCCTATCTCTCGCCGGAGCCGCTGCGCGGCACGCGCAACGACTCGCGCAATCTCGTCCACGTCGTATCGAAGCTCGCGGCGCTGCGCGGCACGACGGCGGAGGCGATCGCCGCGCTGACGGCGGAGAACGGCAAGCGCCTGTTCGGCATTGCGTAAAAAAGAAAAAGCCGCCGGACGTCCGATCGGACGCCCGGCGGCTTTTTGCCGCCGTCAATAGCCTTTTTTGCGGTCCACCGCGTGGAGCAGCGGCCTGCCCGCGGCGTAGTTGTCCAGATCCTCAAGGAACATGGAAATACTCTTTTGCTGCGTGTAGGGCAGCGTCATGTTGCCCGCGACGTGGGGCGTGAGCAGCAGGTTCCTCGCGCCGCGCAGCGGGTGGTCGGCGGGCAGAGGCTCCGGCACGACCACGTCCAGCGCCGCGCCCGCGAGACGGCCGCCGTTGAGCGCGTCGATCAGCGCGTCCTGATCGACGGCGGTGCCGCGCCCGACGTTGATGACGTACGCCCCCTCCGGCAGCAGCGCCAGACGCGCGCGGCTGAGGATGCCCTCGGTGTCGGGCGTGTTGGGCAGCGCCATCACGAGAAGGTCGGTCTCCGGCAGCAGCGCGTCCAGCTCCGCGGTCGTGCGCATTTCGTCGAAGGCGGGGTCGCCCGCCTTCGCGCTGCGGCGCACGCCGGTGAGCCGCGCCGGGCCGAACGCGCGGGCGCGGCGCGCGAACTCGGTGCCGATATCACCCGCGCCCAGCACCGTGATCCGCAGATCGCGCAGCGAGCGGATGCCGCCGGGGAGCACGCGCCAGCCGCCCTCGCGGATGATCTCCGTGTATTCCATCTGGCGGCGCAGCAGCATCAGCGCGGTCATGACGAGGTGCTCCGAGATCGTCACGCCGTACGCGCCCGAGGAGTTCGAGAGCACGCAGTCGGGGTTTTGGTACAGCTCGTCGCGGCAGAAGCGGTCCACGCCAGCCCAGCAGCAGCAGTACCAGCGCAGGCTCGCGGCGGAGGCGATCACCTTCTGCGAGCAGTGCCCGAACAGGATCTCGCACTCGTCCGCGTTCCCCACCGCCGAGGCGCTGTCGGGATAGTAGCGCGTCGTATAGCCGTGCTTTGCCGCGGCGGCGTCGATCTGCCGCCGGTAGCCGTCGTTGAGATAGTCGATGATGACGCCGATCTGTTTTGCCATGACAGGATACCTCCGATCAAGTATTTTCGGGTTCTGACAGCTCGCTTAAAACCGCCTCGGCGACGCGGATGCCGTCGGCGGCGGCGCTCATGATGCCGCCCGCCCAGCCGGCGCCCTCGCCGCAGGGATACAGCCCGCGCAGCGCGGACCGGTACGCTTCGTCCCGCACCATGCGAACCGGCGAGGACGAGCGGGATTCCACCGCCGTGAGCACCGCGTCCGGCGCGGCGAAGCCGCGCAGCTTGCGGTCCAGCTCCGGCAGCGCCTCGGCGAGCGCGTCGCAGACGAAGGCGGGCAGGCACGCGCGCAGGTCGCCCCACCTGACGCCGGGGCGGTAGGTCGGCGCGACGGCGCCCGCCGCCGTCGAGGCGCGCCCCGCCAGAAAATCGCCCACGAGCTGCGCGGGCGCGGCGTAGCCGCCCCCGCCGGCGCGGAACGCCGCCTCCTCCAGCCGCCGCTGGAACGCGACGCCCGCGAGCGGGTCGCCCGCCGCGCCGCCGAAATCCTCCGGCGTGACGGAGACCAGCAGCCCGCCGTTGATGTTCTCTCCGTCGCGCGCCCGCTCGCTCATGCCGTTCGTGACGACGCGCCCCTCCTCGGACGCCGCCGCCACGACCTGTCCGCCGGGGCAGACGCAGAACGAGAATACGCCCCGCCCGTCCCGCGTGTGGTACGCGAGCTTGTACGAAGCGGGCGGCAGCGCGGGGCTGCCCGCCGCCTCCGCGTACTGCGCGGCGTCGACGGCGCGCTGGCTGTGCTCGATGCGGACGCCCACGGCGAAGGGCTTCGGCTCCATCGGCACGCCCAGCGCGCGCAGCAGGGCGAAGGTATCCCGCGCGCTGTGCCCGGGCGCGAGGACGAGCCGCCGCGCGGGCAGGAGCAGCTCTCCCGCCGGCGTTTCCGCGCGCAGCGCCGTCACGGCGCCGCCCGCCGTTTCGATCCCGGCGAGCCGATGCTCGAAGCGCACGTCGGCGCCCAGCCGCAGCAGCGCGGCGCGCAGGTTTTGCAGCACGACGAACAGCCGGTCCGTGCCGACGTGGGGCTTCGCGTCGATCAAAATATCCGCGTCGGCGCCGTATTCGACGAACCGCTCCAGGATCCAGCGGTGGCGCGGGTCCTTCGTGCCGGTGTTGAGCTTGCCGTCCGAAAACGCGCCCGCGCCGCCCTCGCCGAACTGGACGTTGGACGCGGCGTTGAGCGCGCCGGTCTCCCAGAAGCGGCGCACGTCGCGCGCGCGCTCCTCGACGCGGCGCCCGCGCTCAAGCAGGATCGGGCGCGCGCCGCATTCGGCGAGCACGAGGGCGCAGAACAGCCCCGCCGGCCCCGCGCCCACGACGACGGGGCGTATCTCCGGCGCGCGCGGCAGGCGCGGCGGCAGACGGTATTCCTCCGGCGTATGGCGCGAGACGTTTTTCCCGCCGCAGCGCCGCAGCGCCGCCGCCTCGTCCGGCAGCGAGACCGCCACCGCCCAGACGAAGCGCACGCCCTCGCGGGCGTCGATGCTGCGGCGCAGGACGCGAAAGTCCGTAAACGCGTCCGCGCCGACGCGAAGCAGCGCGACCTGGCGCAGTACCTGCTGCAGACGATGAAGAACACCGTGCCGCTCATCGGCGCGGTGGGC
>CACZCL010000070.1:0-2423 GCA_902779695.1 Oscillospiraceae bacterium
AACCTGATGGAGCTTCTGATCATGATCGACGCGTGCCGCCGCGCCTCGGCGGGGCGCATCACCGCGGTGATCCCGTACTTCGGCTACGCGCGGCAGGACAGGAAAACAAAGTCCCGCGACCCCATCAGCGCGAAGCTGGTGGCGAACATGATCGCCGCCGCCGGCGCGGACCGCGTGCTGACGATGGACCTGCACGCCGCGCAGATCCAGGGCTTTTTCGAGATTCCCGCCGACAATCTGCTCAGCTATCCCGTTTTTACCGATTATTACGCGAAGAAATTCGGCGCGGCGGCGCACGATATGGTCGTCGTCTCGCCGGACGTCGGGCCCATCGCCCGCGCCCGGAAATTCGCGGAGAGGCTGGAGGCCGGCCTTGCCATCATCGACCGGCGCCGTGCCGCGCCGGGCGAGGAGGAGACGCTGAGCGTCATCGGCGACGTGGAGGGCAAGGACTGTATCCTGTTTGCCGACATCGTGGACACCGCGCACACGGTCGTCAGCGCGGCAAAAGCGCTCGCGGAAATCGGCGGAGCGCGCCGCATTTTTGCCTGCGGGACGCACGGCGTGCTCTCCGACCCGGCGGTCGAGCGGCTGGAGCAGAGCAGCATCGAGGAGCTTGCCCTGCTTGACACCATCCCAGCCCATCCGGAGGCGGCGCGGGCTCGCCTGAAGTATCTGACCGTCGCCCCGCTGTTCGGCGAGGCGATCGAGCGCAGCTTCCAGGAGGTCTCGATCACCAAATTTTCTTTCTGATAACGATACAGAGGCGCCGCGGAGAAGAAAATCCTCTCCGCGGCGCCCTTTTTGGGTGTTTTTCGGTTTTTCTCTTATGCCAGCGCCGCGCGGAGCGCGTCGACGCGGTCGGTCTTCTCCCAGCCGACGCCCAGATCCTCGCGCCCCATGTGCCCGTAGGCGGACAGGGGCCGGTAAATCGGCTTGCGGAGGTCGAGATCGCGGATGATGGCGGTCGGGCGCAGGTCGAAGACCTTGCTCACCGCCTCCTCCAGCTTGTCGTCGGAAACCTTGCCGGTGCCGAAAGTCTCCACCAGCACGCTCACGGGCTTCGCAACGCCGATGGCGTAGGCAAGCTCCACCTGGCACTTGTCCGCGAGGCCCGCCGCCACGATGTTCTTCGCCACATAGCGCGCGGCGTAGGCGGCGCTGCGGTCCACCTTCGTCGGGTCCTTGCCGGAGAACGCGCCGCCGCCGTGGGGCGCGCTGCCGCCGTAGGTATCGACGATGATCTTGCGCCCGGTGAGGCCGGAATCGCCCTGCGGGCCGCCGATGACGAAGCGCCCGGTGGGGTTGACGTAGATTTTGGTCTCCCCGTCCAGCAGCTCCGCGGGAACGGTCGGGCGGATGACAAGCTCGGTGATCTCCTTCTTGAGCGCGCCCATCTCCACATCGGGATCGTGCTGCGTGGAGACCACGACGGTGTCGACGCGCACCGGCTTCCAGTTCTCGTCATACTCGACGGTGACCTGCGTCTTGCCGTCGGGCCGCAGGCCGCTGACCAGCCCCTTCTTGCGCACCTCGGTCAGGCGCTTCGCCATCTTGTGCGCCAGCGAGATCGCCAGCGGCATCAGCTCCGGCGTTTCGTTGCAGGCGTAGCCGAACATCATGCCCTGGTCGCCCGCGCCGTTGTCCAGATCGCTCGCGCCGCTCTCCTTCGCCTCAAGGGACTTGTCGACGCCCATCGCGATGTCGCCGGACTGCTCGTCGATGCTGGTGATGACGCCGCAGGTGTCGCAGTCGAAGCCGATGGCGGCGTCGGTGTAGCCGATGTCGCGGATCACGTCGCGCGCGATCTTCGCGATATCGACATAGCAGTTGGTCGTGATCTCACCCATCACGTGAACAAGGCCGGTGGTGACGCTGGTCTCGCAGGCGACGCGCCCCATCGGGTCCTGCGCGAGGATCGCGTCGAGCACGCCGTCGGAAATGGCGTCGCAGACCTTGTCGGGATGCCCCTCGGTGACGGATTCGGATGTGAACAAACGCTTTGCCATGGTGGAATCTCCTTTCTTTCTTCGCGGAATCACAACAAAAAGCTCCCGGTCGAACCGACCGAGAGCGATTTCACTTGCTTTTCCTCATCTTTCGATTCGTTCGTCGGATTTGGCACCTTGAAAAAACAGGTTGCCGCGGTTTCACAGGGCCGTTCCCTCCACCGCTCTTGATGAAGTATTCAGTTGTTGGGTACTTACAAGGCTATTATAGACTGTCTCATACGCTTTTGTCAAGATTCAAAAATTCTTAATGACTTTCTTCTTCCTTTATGGCATAATAGGCGGCAGGAAATTTCGTCAACGGGAGGCAATCGCTTTGAAAAAGCTCAACCAGGCCATCGACAGGTTCTGCCTGCTCCATCCCCGCTTCGGCGTGCCGAACCTGATGCTGTATATCGTCGCGTGCAACGTCGG
>CACZCL010000070.1:2438-18173 GCA_902779695.1 Oscillospiraceae bacterium
GCGTGCAACGTCGGCGTATATCTGCTTGATCTGTTCTCGCGCGGCGGCACGAGCCTTTCCGACCTTCTCTGCTTCACGACCTCCGCCGTGGCGCGCGGCCAGGTGTGGCGGCTCGTCACCTTCGTTCTGATCCCCGAAAGCAGCGGGCCGCTCACGCTTCTGATCTCCTGCTACTTCTATTACTGGATCGGCAGTATGCTGGAGCGGCAATGGGGCACGCCGAAGTTCACCTGCTACTATCTGGGAGGAATGCTTTTCACCCTGCTTGGCACGAGCCTCGTCAGCCTGCTGATCCGCTACCCCATCCCCGTCTACGGCGCGCACTACGTCAATTTCGCGATGTTCCTCGCCTTCGCGGCGCTCTGGCCGGACGCGCAGGTGCTTCTGTTTTTCATCATTCCCATCCGCATCAAGTACCTCGCCTACTTCGACCTCGCGCTTTTCGCGTGGAGCATCATCGGCTACGTCGCCGGCGGTATGTGGTTCTTCTCCATCATCCCCGTTATGGCGCTGCTGAACTTCGTCATCTTCTTCTGGCCGGAGATGCAGCGGCTGTTCCAGCTGGAGCGGGGCCGCGCCCGGCAAAGCGTCCGTTTCCGCACCGCTGCCGCCGCGGGCGTGAAGCGCGAGGCGCAGAAAAGCGCCGCCGGCGGCGTCCGGAAATGCGCGGTGTGCGGACGCACGAACGCGACGAACCCGGAGCTGGATTTCCGCTACTGCTCGCGCTGCGCGGGTTACCACTGCTTCTGCTCCGACCACATTTTCTCCCACGTCCATTTCACCGAGGATCAGCCGTAAAGGAGGCAATACGACATGCTGACATACAACGAAGCCTACGACCTTCTCAAGGAATACAACGAGAGCGAGTTCCACCTGCGCCACGGCCGCATCGTCGGCGACGTGCTGCGCTGGTTCGCGGAAAACCTCGGCTACGGCGAGGAAGCGGATTTCTGGCAGCTCGTCGGGCTGCTGCACGACCTCGACTTCGAGCGCTATCCCGACGAGCATTGCGTCAAATCGCAGGAGATCATGCGCGAGCGCGGTCTGGACGAGCGGCTGATCCGCGCCACGGCGAGCCACGGCTGGTGCGAGGACGGCGGTCGCCACGGAGACCTGCCAAAGCCGGAGCATGAGATGGAGCGCGTCCTTTACGCCGTCGACGAGCTGACGGGCCTGATCGGCGCCGTCGCCATCATGCGCCCGAGCAAAAGCGTCGACGATCTGGAGGTCAAGAGCGTCAAGAAGAAGTTTAAGGACAAGAAGTTCGCTGCCGGCTGCGACCGCGACATCATCACGAAGGGCGCGGAGTTGCTCGGCTGGGAGCTGGACAAGCTGATCGAGCAGACCATCCTCGCCATGCGCGCAAGCGACAACGTGGAATAAAGCCTTGCCGACAAAAACCGGCTGGCGGTTTCAACTGTCAGCCGGTTTTTCCAGCAATTCCCTGCCGTATGCGTTCCAGCATTCCGCAACGCGCGCATAGGGAACGGTAAACGTCCGCTCGTCCGAAGAGAGCTGATACGCGGAGAAGGCGACGCGGACGCCGTCTCCGCCGAACCAGACGCACGCGCCCTCCAGCGCGCGCACATCGTCCGCGTAGTCGGGATAGTATGCCTCCGCCGGCGTCCCGATCTGCGCGAGGATCTCGTTCGCCAGCGCGCGGCGCAGCGCGTCCGGCCGGTCGGTCAGATCGCTCCACATCAAAAACCTTCCGTCGCGCAGGTCGAAACTCCACGCCGCCGCATACGGGATCGTATGCACGCCGCCCGTCCGCTCCGCGCCGCGGACGCAGACGCTCACAAGCCGCTCCGTCCGCCACGTTTCCGCCACGGCAAGGCGCGACTCATAGCCTGAAAAGGAATCGGCGCCCACTCTGCGCAAAAGCTCCCGGTCGTCCGCCGCGGCAACGCGCAGCTCGCGCAGCGTCGGCAGCCCCTCGAAAAAGCGCTCCATTTCCGCGTTGAACGTATCGCGCACCGCGGCGAGCTCCTCCGGCGGCGCCGCGCCGGGCGCGGCGTTTTCGCCCGCAAGCGCGAGGCGCGGCAGCTCGTAGTCCACGGAGGCGAGCAGCGTGCCGTCCCTGGCATAGGCCTCGTCCCGCGCCGCGCGCGCCGTTTCCACCGCGAAGCGCCACTCCACCCGCCGCGCCGCGCAGCCGGAAAGCAGCGCGCAGAGCGCGAGCAGCGCAAGGCACGCTCCGGCGCGGCGCGTCACCAGATGGTCGTAAAGTCGGTGAAGCGCGCGCCGTTCCCGGTCGTCTCGAACGGGAACTCCACGATGCTCTCGTCGGTCAGGACCCATTCTTCCTTCTCCTCGTCATAATCCCTCCAATGGATGGTTGCGTACACCGTGCCGCCGCTGCCGTCGGCGTTCAGCTCCGCCCGGTAGTCCACCGAGTCGATATACATATCCGCCCCGCGTCCCGCCGGCAGCACGTAAAGCTTGCCGTCGAACTCCCGCAGCAGCGGATACTCCTCGCCGGTGACGCCGGCAAGCATACGCTCCGTCAGCTCGTCGCTAAAGCGTGTCAGAAGCTTGGCGCGCAGCTCCGCGAGCGTTGTGACGCCGGGGACGTCCACGCGGTAGTAGAGCATATCGTAATCGCCCCAGGTGGATTTCACGAACTGGGAAACGCTGTCCGTTTCGTCCATCGGCATGGCGCCCTCAAGCCAATACCGCAGCCCCTCCGCCTCGTAGTAGTCGCCCAGCGCCTTATCCTCCGGCGTAAGGGGCAGCAGGCGCTCCCCGCGCGCGTTCAAGAATCGGCTGAACTCGGCGTAGGGGATCTCGTATTCCGGGATGCCGCCCGCGTAGGGCATGATCTCATACTCCGAGAAGGCGACGGTCATTCCCGTTTCGCCGAGGGAAACGTTGAAGTCCTCCTTCGCGAGAATGGTGTCCTCATACCCCTCGAAGCACCAGTCCGACTCTCCCCTCTCCTCGATCTTGCCGAGAAGGTTCCACGCCAGCTCCTCGCGCAGTGCGTCCGGCCGGTCGGTCAGATCCTGCCAGTCGAAAAACTCCCCCGCGTCGAGGTCGAATTTCCAGCTGAACACCGACTCGACGCCGTGCGCGCCGCCGTAATAGCTGCCGCCGGCGCAGTTGACGCACAGCAGGTCGCCGGCGAGATAGCTGCCGACGACGCTCGTCTCCCGATAATACGCCGGGAAGTATTGGCGGGCGTCCGCGCTCATCTCATTGTACCAGTCCAGCGCTTCCTTGCCCAGCGCTTCCGCGCTCATCAGATCGGCGCGGTAGGCTTCGATCTCCTTGTTGAACGCGTCGCACGCCGCCTGCCGATCCTCCGGCGGCTCCCAGCCGGACGCGTCGCCGTCGCTTTTGAGCACGAGGCGCGGGTACTCGTAGGAAACCGTTGCGAGCAGCGTGCCGTCGTCCGCCTTGTATTCGCCCTTCTCGCTCCGCGTTTCGACCTCGAAACGCCAGGTCGGCGGCGTTTTCTCCTTTGCCGCCGCGCCCTCCTGCGGCGCGGGCGCCGTCTGGGGCGACGGTTCCGCCGCGCTCTGCGTCTGCGGCGCGCTCTGCTGCGGCGCCGCCGTCTGCGAACGCGCGCAGCCGGAAATCACGAAAACCGCCGTAAGCGCCAGCAGCGCCGCGATCATCCTCTTCGCTTTCATCTCTCCCGCTCCCTTTCCGATGCTTTCTCTTCCACGATCACAGGGTCTGTTCTCCACTCGCTTCCGCCCGCGCCTTGCGCAAGCTCCGGATACGCGAGCGCGTACAGGTCGGTCGCGCGCGCCTCCAGCTCCATCAGCCGCCGCGCCTCGTCGGAAAGAACGCGCACGTCCGCCGGCTTCACCAGTACGGGCAGCGCAGCCGTTTTGCGCATCTCGTGCAGCAGGCGCTTGCCCGCGCCGTCCATCGCCAGCACGCGCAGGTACGGGACGTGCTCCGGGCGGTCTGCCGGCGCGGCGCCGAGGCAGATCGAAAGCAGCATCCGCCGCAGCCGCGCGCGGGCGTAGCGCTTCGTCTTGACCGCATCCAGCAGCGCCGTCACGCCCGCGGCGCTCCGCCCCGCGGCAAAAAAGCGGCGGTACAGCCCCTCGCCCCCCTCGTCGAAGGGGGCAAGCTCCTCCTCGCGCAGGGACCGCAGCCGCGCAAGGATCGCACGCTCGACCGTTTCGACGCAAACCGGGGCGCGCCCCGCGGCGCGTTCGCCGTCATACAGCGCGCGCATGGCGGGCGTAAGGTAATCGCCGGCGTCCTCCCCCGCGCGAAGCCGCGTGCGAAGCGCGGACGCCGAGGCAAATCCGCCCGCCGCGCCGCCGTCGTGCGCCGCGCCCGCGCGCGGCAGCGCCAGCGGCTCGATCCCGCTTGCAAGACGGCGCAGCGCCTTGCAGTATTCGACGCCCAAAATGTCGTTCGGCTGTCCCAGGACCGCCGCGTCCGCGCCGCAAAGCCGCTCCGCCGCGCGCTGCCGCGCGGCGGCGAAGGCGTCGCCGCGCGCCAGTTCCTCCCGCAGCGCGGGCGCAAACGCGTCGGAAAGCAGCGCCTCCGCCACGCGGGAAAGCCGCGCGGTATCGGCGCATTCGCTGCCAAAGGCAAGCGTTTCGACCAGCCCCGTCCCCGCGAGCACCTCTGCGCCGCCGCGGGCAAAGCCCTCCGCCGAGGAGATCGCCCACGGCAGCGGCAGCTCCAGCACCAAAGCCGCTCCGCCGCGGACGGCGGCCTCCGCGCGGATATGCTTGCGCACGACGGCAAGATCGCCGCGCTGCGAGAAATTCCCGCTCATCGCGCAGATCACCGCCGCATCGCCGCCGAAACGGCGCCGCAGCTCCGATAGCTGCCACGCGTGGCCCGTGTGGAACGGGTTGTATTCGCACACGACGCCGACGATCCGCATTGCCGCCTCCAAAAATAGCGCTTGTGTTTGTCCATGACTTTTGCTATAATGCTATCGGATATTTTAGCAAAATTTGCGCCGCATTGCAAGAGCGCGCAGCAAAGGAGACAGATTGTTTATGTATGTATTGGTTATCAACGCAGGCAGCTCCTCCCTCAAGTATCAGCTTCTCGACACCGACACCGGCAAACTGCTGGCGAAGGGCCTGTGCGAGCGTATCGGCATCGACGGCAAGTTTACCTACAAGCCGCAGCTCCCCGGCAAGGAGAAGCTGGACGCCGTCGACGTTTCCATGCCGACGCACAACGAGGCGATCAAGGCGGTGCTCGACGCGCTCGTCGACCCGAAAAACGGCGTCGCGACGCTGAACCAGATCGACGCGGTGGGCCACCGCGTCGTCCACGGCGGCGAGAAGTTCTCCAAGAGCGTCCTCATCACCGACGAGGTCATGAAGGCGATCGCGGAGTGCAACCCCCTCGCGCCGCTGCATAACCCCGCCAACATCATCGGCATCAAGGCGTGCCAGGCGCAGATGCCCGGCGTGCCGATGGTCGCCGTGTTCGACACCGCGTTCCACCAGACCATGCCCCCCGTCGCCTATATGTACGCCCTGCCCTACGAGTATTATTCGGAGGACAAGGTGCGCCGCTACGGCTTCCACGGCACCAGCCACAAGTACGTCACCCAGCGCGCGGCGGATATGCTCGGCAAGCCGATCGAGACGCTCAAGCTGATCTCCTGCCACCTCGGCAACGGCTCCTCCGTCACCGCCGTGGACGGCGGCAAGAGCGTGGACACCTCCATGGGCTTCACCCCGCTGGCGGGCGTTCTGATGGGCACCCGCGCCGGCGACCTTGACGCCGGCATCATCCAGTATCTGATGGAGCGCCACGGCTACACCATTGAGGAAATGCTCGACATCCTCAACAAGAAATCCGGCGTGCAGGGCATCTCCGGCGTCTCCTCCGACTTCCGCGATCTGGAAAACGCCTATCACGACGGGCGCGGGCCTCGCCGTGGACATGTTCAACTACGGCGGGAAGAAGCTCATCGGCTCTTATGCCGCCGCGATGGGCGGCGTGGACGCCATCATCTTCACCGCCGGCGTGGGTGAAAACTCCGTTAGCCAGCGCGCGGCGATCACCTCGGGCCTTGAGTTCATGGGCGTCAAGCTGGACGAGGACGCGAACAAGGTCCGCGGCGAGGAGCGCGTGATCTCCGCCGCCGACTCCAAGGTCAAGGTGCTGCTGATCCCGACCAACGAAGAGCTGATGATCGCGATGGATACCGCCGCGCTCGTTCAGTAAGCGGATTAAAGCCGAACTTACAGCGAAAGCCCCGCGCCGCCGGCGCGGGGCTTCTTCTGTTTCCACTTATTCCTGCTTTGCCAGCAGCGCCGCGCCGATCACGCCCGCGCGATAGCCCAGCGTGCAGCTGACGAGCCGCGTGTGCCGCGAAACGTACGCGCCGCCGAACTCCTGCAATCGCACCTGCTCCTGCAGCGGCGCGAGCAGCGCCTCGCCCTGGTTGGCGACGCCGCCGGAAAACGCGATCACCTCCGGAAAGAAGATGTTGACCACGTTCGCAACGCCCACGGCAAGATGACGCACATAGGCGTCGACCACCCGCGCCGCCGCCGCGTCGCCGCGCTCCCGCGCCGTGAAGGCGGTGCGTCCGTCCACCCTGCCGCTCTCTCGCGCGAGCGCGTGCATCAGGCTCTCCGGGCAGCGCGCCATCTCCTCCTCGGTCATGCGGATCAGCGCCGTCGCCGAGGCGTACGCCTCGAAGCAGCCCCGGCGGCCGCAGCTGCACGGCGCGCCGCCCTCGACGATGACCATGTGCCCCAGCTCGCTCGCCGCGCCCGTGTAGCCCGTGAGCATCCGCCCGCCCAGCACCACGCCGCAGCCAAGCCCCGTGCCGAGGGTCAGGATGACCGCGCTTTGCGCGCCGCGCGCCGCGCCGACCGCCGACTCCGCCAGCGCCGCGACGTTCGCGTCATTCCCGAGGCGAATCGAAAATCCCGTGCGCGCCTTGAGCGCCGCGCGCAGGTCATAGTGGATCATGCCGAGGTTGAACGCGCACACGACCTCGCCGCGCTCGTCGTCCACCGTGCCCGGGCAGCCGAGCCCGACGCCGCCAAGCGTCTCGCCCGCGGCAAGCTCGCGAATCACAGCGGCGATGGCGTCCGTGACCTCCTCCGCGTCCCTGCCCGCCGGCGTCGGGCGGGACGCCTCGCGCACGATCTCCCCCGCCTCGCTGACGACGCCTCCCTTGATGTTGGTACCGCCCACGTCGATTCCCAGATAGTTCACGCGCCGCTCCTCCTCACACCGCAAAGCCGCGCTGCCGGATGGTTTCGACGACCTCGTCCACAAACCGGCGGCAGGTCTCGTCGTCCGCCGCCTCGACCATGACGCGGATCACCGGCTCGGTGCCGCTTTCGCGCACGAGGATGCGTCCCGTTTCGCCCAGCGCGTCCCCGACGCGGCGGACGGCCTCCTGCACCGCCGCGTCCGCAAGCGTCGCCGCCTTGTCCCTGACGCGCACGTTCTCCAACACCTGCGGATACAGCCAGAAGCCCTCGCTGAGCTTGCTCATCGCGCACTCCCGCGCGCAGAGCACCTCCATGATCTTCAGCGAGGTCAGGATACCGTCCCCGGTGCTGGCATACTTCGTAAAAATGATGTGGCCCGACGCCTCGCCGCCGAGGCGGCAGCCGTGCTCGCTCATGTATTCGTAGACGTATTTGTCGCCGACCTTGGTCTTGGCGTAGCCGATGCCGAGCTTGTCAAACGCCTTGTAAAGCCCGAAATTGCTCATGATGGTCGTCACGACCGTATTCTCCGGCAGCTTGCCGCGCTCCTTCATGTACTTGCCGTAAATATACAGGATATGGTCGCCCGTGACGACGTTGCCCAGCTCGTCGACGCACAGGCAGCGGTCGGCGTCGCCGTCGTAGGCAAAGCCCACGTCGCAGCCGTTTTCCACCACGAACCTCTGCAGGCCCTCGATGTGCGTCGAGCCGGCGTTTTCGTTGATGTTCAGGCCGTTCGGCTCCGCGTTGATGACCATGGTCTTCGCGCCAAGCGCGTCAAACACGGCGCGCGCCGTCGTCCACGCCGCGCCGTTCGCGCAGTCCAGCGCCACCTTCTTGCCGCGGAAGGAGTAAACGCCCAGTGAAATGAGGTAGCCGATGTAGCGGTTGCGGCCCGCCACGTAGTCCACGGTGCAGCCGATGGCGTCGCGGTGCGCGTAGGGCGCCTCCGTCCACGTTTTGCCGAACAGCTCCACGCTGCCGTCCAGATAGTCCTCGATATAGCCGATGGTCTCCTCGTCCATCTTCTCCCCGTGGGTGTTGATGAGCTTGATGCCGTTGTCGTAGTAGGGGTTGTGCGACGCCGTGATCATAATGCCGCAGTCGAACTCGTCCACCCGCGCGATATACGCCACCGAGGGCGTGGTGGTGACGTGCATGATGTACGCGTCCGCCCCGGAGGCGACGATGCCGCCCACCAGAGAATACTCGAACATATACGACGAGCGGCGCGTGTCCTTTCCGATCAGGATACGCGCCTTCTCCTTCGCCCCCGCCTGGCGCTGCTTTTCGCTGTAATACCAGCCGAGGAAGCGCCCGATCTTATACGCGTGCTCCGCGGTCAGCCCTTCGTTCGCTTCCCCGCGGAAGCCGTCCGTTCCGAAATACTTGCCCATTCTCTCCTACCAGCTTTCTCAAAATTGCTTTCTGCGTCCGATTCATGCCTTGTAGCCGTTTGGATTCCGACTTTGCCAGTTCCACGCGTCCCGGCACATCTCCGCGATGCCGTACTCCGCCTTCCAGCCGAGCTCGCGCTCCGCCTTCTCCGGCGACGACCAGCACGCGGCGACGTCTCCCGGGCGGCGCGGCGCAATCTCATACGGGATCCGGACGCCGGTCGCCTCCTCGAACGCATGGACGACCTCCAGCACCGAGCAGCCCCGCCCCGTGCCGAGGTTGTAGACCGCGAGGCCGCAGCCCCGCTCCACCGCCGCAAGCGCCTTGACGTGGCCGCGCGCGAGATCGACGACGTGGATGTAGTCGCGCACGCCCGTCCCGTCCGGCGTGTCGTAGTCGCCGCCGAACACATTGAGATGGTCCAGCTTGCCGACGGCGACCTGTGTGATGTACGGCATCAGGTTGTTGGGAATGCCGTCGGGGTCCTCCCCGATCAGCCCGGACGGGTGCGCGCCGATGGGGTTAAAGTAGCGCAGCAGCACCACGTTCCACGGCTTGGGATCGCCGTTTGCCTCGTCGGCGGCGTGCAGATCCGTCAGGATCTGCTCAAGCATCCACTTCGTCCACCCGTAAGGGTTGGTGCACCGTCCCTTGGGGCACTCCTCCGTGATGGGGACGGTCGAGGGGTCGCCGTAGACCGTGGCGGAGGAACTGAAGATCAGGTTCTTGCAGCCGTGGCGGCGCATCACGTCCAGCAGCGTAAGCGTGCCGCCGACGTTGTTTTCATAGTACTCCCACGGCTTTCGCACCGACTCGCCCACCGCCTTGCGCCCCGCGAAATGGATGCAGCAGTCAAAGGCGTCGTGCGCCGCGAACAGCTTCTCAAGCCCCGCGCGATCCCGCAGATCAACAAGATGAAAGGGAATTTCCTTTACGTCCGGCCGCTCCTCCCGCACAAGCGTCAGCGCCCGCTTCAGCGCTTCCTCCGACGCGTTGGACAGGTTGTCGGCAACGACGACGTCATGTCCCGCGCGCAGCAACTCGACCACGGTATGGGAACCGATGTAGCCCGCGCCGCCGGTAACCAGAATATTCATAAGCGCACTTCTGCCTTTCTTAAATAATATTTTGGTTATTCTATCAAATGCACGCGGGGGTGTCAAGGCGGGCAATGCCCGCGGGAAATAGCCGCGGGAAATGGCCCCGCGGGAAATGCGCAAAAACACTTGAAGCTTTCCCCGCTTTTGTGCTAAAATATTTTTCAGACAATCCATCGCCAAAATAACGTATGTTGAAAGGTGGAAATTTCATGAAAAAATGCCTGTCCCTGATCCTCGCGCTGACGATGGTCTTCGCGCTCGCGCTGCCCGCCTCCGCCGCAGATGCGCCCGCCGAGCTCACCGCGACCGCCGAGGCTGCGAATATCCAGAAGTACGGCAACGTCGTGCTCTCGCTCACCTGCGAGGAGATCAAGGCCGCCGGCTATCAGTTCGGCGACGTCGTGACCGTCAAGTTCCTTGAGCAGTCGATGGATATTCCGTTTTGCAACAACTACTCCGACGTCGACTCCGGCTCCCCCGCGCTCTTCGCGCGCGACGGGGACGGATTCGTGCTCGTCGCCATCAACATGGGCGACTTTGCCACGACCTACGGCATTGCCGCGAAAACCACCAACGAGGACAAAACCTTCGTTTGGAACTATGCTGAGGGCGTTGAAGGCCCCGTCACCTTCACGATTTCGATGAAGGAGGCCGGCGGCTATTATGACGAATACGTCATGCACCAGCTCAGGTACACCAACGAGCGCGCGGACTATGCCGAGCTCACCGACGAGCAGTTTGCGAACTTCCGCGCCGTCGCGACCACCGGCATGGGGAAAGGCGTCCTCCACCGTACCTCCTCCCCGGTCAACCCCAAAAACAACCGCAACGCCTATGCCGACGCCGCCATCCGCGCCGCCGGCGTGACGGTGGTGATGAACCTTGCCGACGACGAGGCGACGGTCAGGGGCTACGAGGGCTACGATGCGAGCTACTATGCCACGACAAGGTATATCGCGCTGAACATGGGCGTCGATTTCGCCGCCGAAGATTTTCAATCAAAGCTCGCCGAGGGTCTCATGTTCTTTGCGCAAAACCCCGGCGTCTACGCCGTCCACTGCACCGAGGGCAAGGACCGCGCCGGCTTTGTCGTCGCGCTGCTTGAGTGCCTGATGGGCGCGACCTATGATGAGGTCGTCGCTGACTACATGGCCACCTTCTACAACTATTACGGTGTGAAGCCCGGCGAAGCGAGATATGACGTCATCGCGGGCAGCAACATCGTCAAGAGCCTCCAGCGCGCCTTCGGCGTCAGCGATCTCAAGAGCGCCGACCTCGCCGCCGAAGCCGCGAAGTATGTGAAGGCCATCGGCCTCTCCGACGCCGACCTCGCCGCGCTCAAGGCGAACCTCTCCGCCGCTCCCGCGCCGGTCGAACAGCCCGCGCCCGCCGCCGACGGCGGCACGACCTGCGTGGTCGTCGCGGGCGACTGTCTGTGGAATCTCGCGTACAAGTTCTACGGCGCGGGCAGCGCATTCGGCAGGATCGCCGAAGCGAACGGCATTGCCAGCCCCTACGTCATCTATGTCGGTCAGACGCTTATCATTCCCGCAAAATAAAGCAATTCCTTCCGGAACACCCGTCAAAATGTGGCGGGTGTTCCATTTTGTTATAAATGGATAAAAGGTATCCCGCAAAATCCGTCAAAATCGACAAGTTCTTCCCTTTACTTTTTATGCCGCCGGTGTTAAAGTGCAAGCTGACTGATACTACTCTGCAATTAAAATCAAAAACTTTAATTGCAGCCGCTGTGCTCCGCACATCGGCGCGTCTCATGCGAAATGCAGCGCGCCTTACGGCGCTATAAAAAGTAGAATACTTCTACTTTTTATAGCATTTCAGTATGATTTGCCGCACATCTTTTTTATGAGGGATCAAACATGACACAGACGTTTTTACTCAAGGGCGACGTGTGCCGTCCCGGCCCGATCGAAGTCGAAAAGGGCACCACGCTGCGCCGGATCGTCGAGGAACTGGGCGGCGGCATGGCGGGCGGCAGGGCCTTCAAGGCAATGCAGATCGGCGGCCCGTCCGGCGGGCTTCTGACCGAGGCGCAGCTCGACCTGCCCCTCGACTTCAAGACGCTCGCGCCCTTCGGCGTGCGCCGCGGCGACGGCGTGATCACGGTGCTGGACGAGGATCGCTGCATGGTCGACGTGACGTACCGCTTCCTGCTCGCGACGCAGACCGATTTCTGCGGCAAATGCGTCTCCTGCCGGGAGGGCACGAAGCGCATGACCGAGCTGTGCCGGGATCTGCTCGAATGCCGGACGGACGACGCGGACGCCGGTATGCTGCTTGAGCTGGGCGAGGTGGTGCGCATGACCGCGTTCTGCGCGCTGGGCAAGGGCGCGTCCCACACGATGGACGCCGCCTCCATCGCCTTCGGCGACGATTTTCAGAACCATCTGGACGGGCGCTGTTCCCTCTGCGAGAAGGAAACGCGCCCGCCCGTCGAGCCGGGGGACGGCGTCCCCTACGACAAAAAGCAGATCCGGATCGACCCGGACAAGTGCAAGGGCTGCAGCCGCTGCGCGCGCTCCTGCCACGCGCAGGCGATCTCCGGCGAGCTGAAGCACCCGTTCGCGATCGACCAGAGCAAATGCGTCAAATGCTACACCTGCATGGAGCTGTGCGCGTTCGGCGCGATCGGGGAGGTGACCGTCGATGGCTGAGGGGATCATGTACGTGGACAACATCCGCGTGGAGTTTGACGACACGCACAAAAGCGTGCTGGAGGTCTGCCAGAAGGCGGGCGTGGAGATGCCGAACTTCTGCTTCCACTCCGACCTGTCCGTCTACGGCGCGTGCCGCATGTGCATGGTGGAGGACGAAAAGGGCGACATCGAGGCGGCGTGCCAGATGCAGCCGCGGGACGGGCTGAAGATCCGCACGAACACCTCCCGCCTGCTGCGCTACCGCCGCACGATTTTGGAGCTGATCCTCTCGGCGCACTGCCGCGACTGCACCGCCTGTCCGAAAAACACGAACTGCCGCCTGCAGGAAATGGCGATGCGCTTCGGCATTCACGACATCCGCTTTCCCGACACGCGGGCGCACTACGAGGAGGACAACTCCTCTCCCGCGATCAGCGTGGACATGAACAAGTGCATTCTCTGCGGCGACTGCGTGCGCGTCTGCGACGAGGTGCAGGGCATGCGTATCCTGCACTTTGCCGGACGCGGGCCGGAGCTTCGCATTGCGACAAGCGGCGACGCCAAGCTGCGCGAGACGCACTGCGTCAGCTGCGGGCAATGCTCCGCGGTGTGCACCACCGGCGCGATCACGGTCAAAAACGAGATCGGGCTTGCGTGGAAGGCGCTGCACGACCCCGGCAAGCGCGTCATCGTCCAGATCGCGCCCGCCGTGCGCGTCGCCGTCGGCGAGGCGTACGGCTACCCCAAGGGCACAAACGTGCTCGACCAGCTGGTCACGGCGCTCAAGATCATGGGCGCGGACGAGGTCTACGATACGATCTTCGGCGCGGATCTGACCGTGCGCGAGGAGGGCGACGAGTTCCTGCGCCGTCTGGAATCCGGCGAGAACCTGCCGCTGATGACCTCCTGCTGCCCCGCGTGGGTGCGCTATGTCGAGCAGGAGCGCCCGCAGTACCTCAAAAACCTCTCCTCTGCCCTCTCCCCCATGCAGATGTTCGCCACCGTGATGAAGGACCACTATCTGGAAAAGGACAAGGAGGACGGCAGGACGACCTACCACATCGCGATCATGCCCTGCACCGCGAAGAAGATGGAGGCGGCGCGTCCCGAGTTTCGCCGCTTCGGCGTGCCGAACGTCGACCTTGTGCTCACGACGCAGGAGATCATCAAGATGATCAAGGAGTCGGGCATCCGCTTCCAGCAGTTGGAAAAGGAGTCCCCCGACCTGCCGTTCGGCATGGGCTCCGGCGCCGCCGAGATCTTCGGCTCCACCGGCGGCGTGGCGGAGGCGGTGGTGCGCCACTGCCTGCCCGACAAATCGAAAAACGCGCTGCGCATGATCCGCCACAGCGGGCTGCGCGGCAGCGACCCCATCCGCTTCGCCACCATCCGCATCGGCGAGCGGGACGTCCGCGTCGCGGTGGCGCACGGTCTCGCCAACGCCGCGAAGTTGCTCGACCAACTGGAGGCGGGCGAGGTGCAGCTCGACCTGATCGAGGTCATGTCCTGCCGCACGGGCTGCGTGGGCGGCGCGGGTCAGCCCTACGCGCTGATGTCCGGCAAGCTCCAGCGCGCGGAGGGGCTTTACGAGCTGGACCGCAGCGCCATGTTCAAGCGCTCGGAGCGCAACCCCGTCCTCAACGCCATGTACGGCGCGGGGCTGGGCGAGCGCGCGCACGAGCTGCTGCACCACGCCTACGCGGCGGAGGACGGCGAATGACCCTGTGCGAAGACTGCGTCTACTACAGCTACGACGAGGAGTACGACGACTATTATTGCAAGCAGGATCTCGACGAGGACGAGTACGCCGCCCTGATGGAGCGCCGCAGCGACGCCTGCCCCTTCTATCATCCGGGGAACGGCGACTACTACCTCGCGGGCAGGCAATAGAGACAAACCACCCCACGGGAGCGGTGCTCCCGTGGGGTGGTTGAATTTGAGGAAACAGTTTCAGCCCGATCTGCTTTCGCACAGCGGGCAGCCGTACTTGTCGAGCACGAACACCCTGACGCTGTCTGCCATACCGACGGTAAACGTATAGCTGCTTTGCCCTATGGCAATACGCTGGCTCTTCATGTCGACCATTCTCCCGCTTATATCGTATGCTGCGCAGCATACCACCGCGTCCGGGGCCGAACAGTAAATAACTGTATTTGTTCCGGCTGTAGTGTGGGCAACGCTGATGATTTGAGCCGATACGGATTCCCAAATTGCCGTTACAGCGGTGTCTTCAGTCACGGCGCAGATTGTACCGGGTTCGTACATTTTGCCGTTAACGCTCCATGCCTGAAACCGCATGCCGACGGGAGCTATAAAGGAACAGTCCGGAAGCATAAAGCTACCGCCTTCCGTTACAGGCTTATTCGGCATCATACCACTGCCTCCGTTGGCATCGAATACGACCGTACGGATCGGACCGTCCTCCAGGCAAAGAATCGTTGTAAAGTTTGTGTACGTACTATTTCCGTCAGCATCCTTCCCAATCAAAGAAATAACATTTTTCTTATATAGCGGTTCGGTAAAATGCGAGTTCGCAACAATGAAATCGGCTGTGCCGTTGGACGCTACGTTTTCCGCTTCGTCTTCCCAGTCAAATACATCAACCCGTGTCTCTCCGACCCGGATCTGCTCGCATAGTTGATAATTGCCCACATATCCCCCGTTTAATACAACTTCGGTCCAAACCGTTTCCATTGTCTCCAAGCCAAATTCCTGTGATAACTGAGAAGCGGTCGTATTCCGTAAAAGGCTTTCGTCGAGGTAATTTGCAAGCAAAACCCAGTTTTTGTTTTCGCCCATCCCAAACAAATCGGCTTTCTTGTCGAGCTTGATTCTATATGGCTTTTTGGGAAACCCCCATGTTGTATTTCCCCGGCCCTTTATTAAAATATCGCCCGAATACATCATGGCATCCGATTCAGAGTTGTTCTGAATCGTCATCTCTGCTTTTTTGTATTCACTTTTTGATGTGATCCCCGCACCGTCTTCGGTATTGATATAGATAACCGGCAATTTGCTGAAATAGGCACGATCCTCGGAAACCAGTGTTTCGCCTCGATACCCTTGTACGGTGATCCATTTTTCGTAATAATCAGACAATAGGGTAAGCATATCGCGCCCCGCCTCCGCGCCATCCACAAGAAAGCGCAGCGACAGCTTGTCAGGATTGATCACTTTGATCGGATCCCCTGTCCGAAGAAATGTCTTGTCAATAGAAAAGCCGCCGGTCTGCTGACCGTCGCCTGCGCCAACCGCCGAGGCACTGCCGCCCAGCGCGGGCGCGAGCGTGGCGAGCAGCGCGAGGGTCAACAGCGCGCTTCCAAGCCTTTTTCCTCTCATATCGTACCTCCCATTCCTCTTTTCCGCGCCGCCGAAACGCCCATCTTTTTTGTGAAACAAAAAAGA
>CACZCL010000071.1:0-5389 GCA_902779695.1 Oscillospiraceae bacterium
CGCGCGGCGCGGCGCGCCCGAACGCCGGCGCGTCCCCCGTTTCGCGCGCCGGATCTCCTCCCGTATTTCCTTGTCCCGGCGTTCGTCAGCCATTGAGCCGTTCATCCTCATACCAGAGTTTCGTCAGGTACAGCCCGCCCGGCGGCACCGTCGGCCCCGCCAGCGTGCGGTTGCCGGAGGCGAGGATACGCGGGATATCCCCCGCCGCCAGCTTTCCCTCCGCCGCGTAGAGCACGGTGCCGGTGATGGCGCGCACCATGTTGTACAAAAAGCCGTCCGCGCAGACGCGAAGCTCCAGCAGGTCGCCCGATCTGTTTACATAACAATAGTAGATCGTGCGCACGGTCGTTCGGGTCTCCGTGCCGACGGAGCGGACGGCGCGAAAGTCGTGCGTCCCCTCAAAAGCGCGCGCCGCACGATCCATGACCGCCTCGTCCAGATGCTTCGGGTAAAAATAGGCTCTGTTTACATAAAACGGATTCTTGACGTGCGAATTGTAGATGCGGTAGGTATATTCCTTCTTCCGGCACGAGCCGATGGCGTTGAAGCCGTCCGGCACCTCATAGGCGGCGCTCACCGCGATGTCCTCCGGCGTGTGGGTGTTGACGGCGAAGGGCAGCCGCTCGACGGGAATGCGGGAGCCGGTGCGGAAGTTGGCGACATAGTGCTCGGCGTGGACGCCGGCGTCGGTGCGGCCGCAGCCGGTCAGCTTCTCCGCGTCGCCGCAGACCCGAACCAGCGCCTTTTGCAGCGTTTCCGCCACGCTCACGGCGTTTTTCTGCACCTGCCAGCCGTGGTAGGCGGTGCCGTTGTACATCAGTTTTAAGGCGATGTTTCTCATGCCGTCTCTCCATTTCGATTCCGCGCGCCCCGCCCCATACCAAGCGCAATCACGCGGTTCACAGCGGCGCGCTCCTTTGGGCGCTCCCCGACGGCGCCGTCAGTCGAAAACGATGATCCCAGCCGCGAGCGCGAGATAAAAGAGCAGCGCCAGATAGTCCCGCGCCGCGAAGCGCAGCACGTGCAGCTTGGTGCGGCCCTCGCCGCCGTGGTAACAGCGGCACTCCATCGCGGTCGCCAGCTCGTCCGCGCGCCGGAAGGCGCTGACGAACAGCGGCACGAGCAGCGGGATCAGCGCCCGCGCGCGCCGCGCCAGCCCGCCCGATTCAAAGTCCGCGCCGCGCGCCTTCTGCGCGCTCATGATCTTGTCCGTCTCCTCGATGAGCGTCGGGATAAAGCGCAGCGCGATCGACATCATCATCGCCAGCTCATGCACCGGCACGCGCAGCCGCTTGAGCGGGCCGAGCAAAGCCTCCAGCCCGTCGGTGAGCTGAATGGGGCTCGTCGTGTACGTCAGGAGGAACGTGCCCGTGATGAGCAGCGTGATGCGCGTCATCATCGCCGCCGCCGTCCAGACGCCCTCGCGGGTGACGCGCAGCAACCAAAGCCGCGCCAGCTCCTCGCCGGGCGTATAGAACAGGTTCAAAAGCGCCGTGAACGCGATGATGAACAGCACGGGCTTCAAGCCGCGGAACAGCGCCCGCGCGCCGACCTTCGACACCCGCGCCGACAGGGCGAGCACCAGCGCCGTGAGGATATACGCCCACGCGGAATGGCACGAGAACACCGCCACGATGTAGAAGACCACCGCCAGAAGCTTCGTGCGCGGGTCGAGCCGGTGCGCCGGCGTGTTGCCGGGGAAATACTGCCCCAGCGTGATATCCTTGAGCATCAGCCGCCGCCCCCTCTCTTCAGGGCGAGCAGCGCGTCCGCCAGCTCCTCCACGGTGTAGACGGCGGGATCGACCGCAAGCCCCTTTTCGCGCAGCGCCATGGCGACGCGCGTCGCCTGCGGGACATCCAGCCCCGCCTCCGCCAGCTCGCCGCCGCGGGAGAACACCTCGCGCGGCGTGCCGCTCATCAGCACCCTGCCGTGGGAGAGCACCACGATACGCTCGGCGTGGCGCGCGACCTCCTCCATGCTGTGGCTCACGAGCACGACGGTGGTGCCGCGCTCGCGGTGGTACGCGCGGATGTGGGCAAGCAGCTCCTCCCGGCCCCGGGGGTCAAGCCCGGCGCTCGGCTCGTCCAGCACGAGCACCTCCGGCTCCATGGCGATCACGCCCGCGATGGCGGCGCGCCGCTTCTGTCCGCCCGAGAGCGCGAAGGGCGAGACGTTCAAAAGGCTCTCGTCCAGTCCGGCGAAGCGGGCGGCGTCGCGGACGCGGCGGTCCAGCTCCTCCCCGCCGAGGCCCATATTCGTCGGCCCGAAGGCGATGTCCTTGTATACGGTCTCCTCAAAGAGCTGATACTCCGGATACTGGAACACCAGCCCCACGCGAAAGCGCACGGAGCGGATCTTCTTCGGCTCCGCCCAGATGTCCCGCCCGTCCAGCAGCACCCGCCCCTCCGTGGGCCGGAGCAGGCCGTTGAGGTGCTGGATCAGCGTGGACTTGCCGCTGCCCGTGTGCCCGATGACGCCCAGCAGCTCGCCGCGGTACACGCTCAGCTCCAGATGCTCCAGTGCGCTGCGGCAGAACGGCGTGCCCGCGCCGTAGGTATGCGTCAGGTTTTCCACCCGGATGATCTCGTCCAAGGCCGTTTCCCTCAAAACTCTCTCAAAATTGCGTCGACGCATTCGTCGACGGTCACGGCGTCCGTCGGAACGTCCATGCCGCCCGCGCGCAGCCGCCGCAGCAGCGCCACCGTGTCCGGCACGGCAAGCCCCATGGCGGCAAGCTCCTCCGCGCGGGAAAACACCTCGCGCGGCGCGCCGTCCATGGCGAGGCGTCCGTCGTTCATCACCAGCACGCGGTCGGCGCGCTCCGCCTCGTTCATATGGTGCGTGATGAGCACCACCGTGATCCCCTGCTCCGCGTGCAGCCGCTCCACCGCGTCCAGCACCTCCCGCCGTCCGGCGGGGTCGAGCATCGCCGTCGCCTCGTCGAGCACGATGCACTCCGGCCGCATCGCCAGCACGCCCGCGATGGCGATGCGCTGCTTCTGCCCGCCCGAGAGCAGATGCGGCGCGTAGAGCGTGAAATCCGCCATGCCGACGGCGGCGAGCGCGTCGTCCACGCGGCGGCGGATCTCCTCCGTCGGCACGCCGAGGTTTTCGGGCGCGAACGCCACGTCCTCCTCGACCACGTTGGCGACGATCTGATTGTCCGGATTCTGGAACACCATGCCGACGCGCCGCCGGATCTCCAGCAGCAGCGCCTCGTCCCCGGTGTCCATGCCGTCGACGTACACCTTGCCGCCACTGGGCAGCAGCACCGCGTTGAACGTCTTCGCCAGCGTCGACTTGCCGGAGCCGTTGTGCCCCAGCACGACCACGAAGCTCCCGCGCTCGATCGAAAGCGTCACGCCGTCCAGCGCGACGGTCTCCGCGCCCTCCTCGCCGGGATAGGCGTAGCGCAGGTCTTCGGTTTGCAGCATAGTTGACATAATATCTATCCTTATCAGCTCAAGCCCCGTACCAGCGCCCCGTGGCGCCGCAGGGCAGGCAAAGCCCCGTCTGCTCCACCGGCAGGCCCAGCTCGTCGCAGTCCACCCTGCCCCCGTGCTTTCGCGCGACGAGCAGGTGCAGCATGTATCCCAGCACCGACGGGGCGAGGCCGGTCGTGTAGGAATTGAGGATCACAAACAGCGGCCTTTCGGACAGCAGCCGCGCGCAGAGCTTCAAAAACGGGAACAGGTCGTTCTCCAGCTTCCATACCTCGCCGCCGGGACCGCGCCCGTAGCTGGGCGGGTCGAGGATGATCGCGTCGTAGGTCTTGCCGCGGCGGATCTCCCGCTCGGCAAATTTGGCGCAGTCGTCGACGATCCAGCGCACCGGCGCGTCCTCCAGGCCGCTCGCGCGCGCGTTCTCCCGCGCCCAGCCGACCATGCCCTTCGCCGCGTCGACGTGGCAGACCTGCGCGCCCGCGGCGGCGCAGGCGACCGTCGCGCCGCCGGTGTAGGCGAAGAGGTTCAGCACCCGCACGGGGCGCCCCGCGCGCCCGATCCGCTCGCGGGCAAAGTCCCAGTTGACCGCCTGCTCCGGAAAGAGGCCCGTGTGCTTGAAATTCATGGGCTTGACCTGAAACGTGAGGTCGCGGTACTTCACCTGCCACTGCGCGGGCAGGCGGTCCTTCTCCCAATGCCCGCCGCCCTCGCTGGAGCGGAAGTACCGCCCCTCCGCGCGCTTCCAGCCGGGGTGCTCATGCGCGCACTCCCAGATCGCCTGCGGGTCGGGGCGCACGAGGACGTGCCCGCCCCAGCGCTCCAGCTTCTCGCCCCCGCCGCAGTCCAGCAGCGCGTAGTCCTTCCATTGGTCTGCGATCCACATAGCCCTTCTCCGTCATCATACAATAAATCAATGTATTATACGACGGGAGCGGGCGTTCGTCAATCGCAAAAGCGCGCAAAAACGGGGACGCTTTCGCGCCCCCGCACAGCTTTATTCCCAAAACAGCTCGTCCAGCGTCCGGTCCAGCGCCTTGCAGATGGCGATGCAGAGATTGATCGTCGGGTTGTAGTCCCCCTTTTCGATGGCGTTGATCGTCTGGCGCGACACGCCCACCAGCCCGGCGAGCTGCTCCTGGGAGAGATCCTTCGCCGCCCGGGCGGACTTGAGCTTAAGATTCTTCATCGCGCTCCCCCCGCCGCCTGTCCGCCGCCAGCTTGACAAGCGACACGGCAATGACGAGCAGCAGCATGACCCCGGTGGAAAGGGACGTGCACGCGATGAAATTCGGCGCGCCGTCCGGGAACAGCCCCGCGTCCCAGCAATTCGTTATGAAGTTGACGAACTGAAGCGCCGTGATCATGCCCATGACGCCGAGCGTTTTGCGGGGACTGTCCGAAAGGTTGAAATACGCGTCGTGCAGGATGCAGAGGATCGCGTAAACGCCCACGGAAAGCAGGGCGCCGAGGAACATGGCGAGCATCGCGACGCCGCGCCCCGGCTCAACGCCGCCGAATACGACGATGCACGCCGCCGCGTAGATCAGGTTCGTAAAAAACGCCGCCTTTGCCGCCCTGCCCTGCGCGGCGAGCTGCCGCTCGTCGTACTTCCGCCGGTCCTTCCCTCTGCCGGTCAGCCAACAGATCAGGAAGACCGCCAGCGCGGTCAGCATGCCGAAGCCCAACCCCAGCGCATAGAAGCTCAATCTTTCACTCATGGCAAGCACCTCCGCCGTTTGTTGTCCCCACCATAGCACTGCTCTTACATTTTGTCAAGTATATTTTACAAATTTTCTAAAATATTTTTCTTTTTGTCAGAAGCATACGCTTGTCAAGGCGCTTGCGGCGTGCTATACTGTGCGCGGAAGGGAGTGGTGCCGATGGAAAACGTGCTGCTGCACTCCTGCTGCGCGCCGTGCTCGGTGTACTGCATCGAAGCACTG
>CACZCL010000071.1:5397-15167 GCA_902779695.1 Oscillospiraceae bacterium
TTCAATCCGAACATCCACCCGTATCAGGAGTATAAGGCGCGGCGCGACACGCTGCTCTCCTTCGGCGAGACGGCGGGCATGGAGGTGCGCGTGCTGGACGACTACGGCCTGCGCGACTTCGTGCGCGCGGTCGCCTCCGACATCGACCGCCGCTGCGCGCACTGCTATGCGATCCGCCTCGGCACGGCGGCGAAATACGCCGCGGAGCACGGTTTTCGCGCTTTCACGTCGTCGCTTTTGATCTCGCCGTACCAGAACCATGAGCTGCTGCGCGAGACCGGCGAGGCGATGGCGCGGCAGTACGGCGTCGAATTCCTCTACCGCGACTTCCGCCCGGGCTTCCGCGCGGGACAGGCGAAGGCGCGGGAGCTGGGGCTTTATATGCAGAAATACTGCGGCTGCGTATTCTCGGAGGAGGAGCGCTACGCCAGGCAGATCGCAAAGGACCGGGAACGGTTCGCCGCCCCGCGCGGATAGCGCGGGGCGGCTTCGCTCGTTTTTATGCTTTCTTTTCGGGATGCTTCGTGTAGTAATCCTCCAGGGCGGACTGGATCGCCTCCTCCGCCAGCACGCTGCAGTGCATCTTGTAGTCGGGCAGCCCGTCCAGCGCCTCCGCCACCGCCTTGTTCGTCAGCTGCGCCACCTCGCTGAGCGGCTTGCCCTTGATCAGCTCCGTCGCCATCGAGCTGGACGCAATGGCGCTGCCGCAGCCGAAGGTCTCGAACTTCACGTCGGCGAGCGTATCGCCCTCGATCCTGAAATACATCTTCATGATGTCGCCGCACTTGGCGTTGCCCACCTCGCCCACGGCGTCCGCGTTCTCGATCACGCCGACGTTGCGCGGGTTGCGGAAGTGGTCCATTACCTTTTCGCTGTACAATGCCATGGTTTGCCCTCCTTACAGGATGTGCGGCGTTTTGCCGCTCTCCAGGTCGCGCCAGACGGGTGAAAAGCCCCGCAGATACGCCACGACCTCTTTCACGTTTTGAATGATATAGTCCACTTCGGCTTCCGTCGCGTCCTCGCCGAGCGTCAGGCGCAGCGAGCCGTGCGCAACGTCGTGCACGCGCCCGATGGCAAGCAGCACGTGGCTGGGGTCGAGCGAGCCGGAGGTGCACGCGCTGCCCGACGACGCGCAGATGCCCCGGTCGTCCAGCAGAAGCAGCAGGGATTCGCCCTCGATGCCCTCAAAGCAGAAATTGACGTTGCCCGGCAGGCGCTTTTCCTCGTCGCCGTTGAGCGCGGAATGCGGGATCTCGCGCAGCCCGGCGATCAGCCGGTCGCGCAGGGGGAGCAGGCGCGCCGTCGCCGCCTCCAGATTTTCCGCGGTCTCCTTCAGCGCCGCCGACATCCCGACAATGCCGGGGACGTTTTCCGTTCCCGCGCGTTTGCCGCGTTCCTGCGCGCCGCCCTCGATAAGGCTCGTCAGGCGCACGCCCTTGCGCGCGTACAGGAAGCCGACGCCCTTCGGGCCGTGGAACTTGTGCGCCGAGGCGGAGAGCAGGTCGATGTTGTCCGCCTCCACGTCGATGCGCAGATGCGGCACCGCCTGCACCGCGTCGGTGTGGAACAGGACGCCGCGCCGCCGGCACAGCGCGCCGATCGCGCGGACGGGCTGAACGGTCCCGATCTCGTTGTTGGCGTACATCACGGACACGAGGCAGGTGTCGTCCCGCAGCGCCGCCTCCACGTCCTCCACGCGAACGATCCCGTTCTCATGCACCGGGAGCAGCGTGACCGTGAAGCCCTCCTTTTCCAGCGCGGCGAGCGTGTGCAAAATCGCGTGGTGCTCGAACGCGGTGGAGATGATATGCGTCTTCCCCGCCTTTTTTCCCAGCGCGGCGGCGGAGCGCAGCGCCTGGTTGTCCGCCTCGCTGCCGCCGGAGGTGAAGGTGATTTCCTTCGGCGAGGCGCCGATGACCGCGGCGACGTCCTGCCGCGCGAGCTCCAGCGCCTCCTTCGCCCGCTGGCCCAGCGAATAGAGGCTCGACGGGTTGCCGTACTGCTCCTCCAGGCAGGGTATCATCGCGTCAAGGGCGGCGCGGCTCATTCTTGTGGTCGCCGCGTTGTCTGCATAGATTCTCACAGATCGTTTCTCCTTGTCTTCGGATTTTTCTATACTATACAGCTTAAAACCTATCGTGTCAATAGGTAATTATTTTTTTCTTCACGAATCGCCTCT
Source organism: Oscillospiraceae bacterium (assembly GCA_902779695.1). Lineage (GTDB taxonomy): Bacteria > Bacillota > Clostridia > Oscillospirales > Oscillospiraceae > Hominicoprocola. The sequence continues at coordinate 7,580 of CACZCL010000071.1, forward strand.
GCCGCCGGCGGGGAAGCGCGGGGCGGCGCAAAAAAAAACGCGTATCCCGCGCCCAAACGCAAAGGGCGGCGCAGCCTGAAGGGCCGCGCCGCCTTTTGCAAAACGCCTCGCATCTTTTCGTATCACACATATTTCTGGTTCGTTACGTCGAACACGCCGCGCGTCGTCAGGCGCAGCGTCGGGATCACCGGCAGCGCCATGAACGAGAGCGTCATAAACGGGTCGACCCCGCGGCTGACGCCCAGGGCGAACGCCGCCTCCTTCGCGCGCTCCAGCTTGTCGTTGACCACGGCGAGCGGCTCCTCGCTCATGATGCCCGCGATCTCAAGCTGCAGCTCGCCCTTCGCCGCGCCGCCGTCCCACACGACGATCCCGCCGTTGAGCTCCACGACGCGGTTCACCGCCGCCGCCATATCCGCCTCGTTCGTGCCGACGACGATGATGTTGTGGCTGTCGTGGGAGATCGACGTCACCACCGCGCCGGACTTGAGCCCGTAGCCCTTGATATAGCCGATGCCGATGTGATGCGTGTTCTTGTGCCGCTCGACGACCGCGATCTTGAGGACGTCCCCGCCCACGTCGATCCCGGTGGCGTAGCCCGCGTCCGTCGTGACGATCTCGCCCGGCACCATGCCCAGCACGCCGCGCGGGCGCGTCTCGGCGAAATCCTCCGCCGTCAGGCGCGCGACGTGGAACGTCTCGTGCGCGTGCTTGACGAGATACGGCTCGATCTCCGGCGGACGGATATCCGCCAGCTTCTCGCCGTCATACATCAGCCTGCCGCGCTTGTAGACCGAAAGGATGTTGAAATCGTCGAAGTTGTCGATCACGACGAAGTCCGCGAGGAAGCCCGGCGCGATCGCGCCGCGGTTGTTGAGCAGGAAGTAGCGCGCGGCGTGGTGCGAGGCGCACTTGACCGCGATGATCGGGTCGACGCCCGCCTTGATCGCCCGCTTGACGATGTGGTCGATGTCGCCTTTTTCCAGCAGGTCGCTGGGGTGGATGTCGTCGGTGCAGAACATGCAGTAGGTGTAATACTGCGGCGTGAGCAGCGGCAGCAGCGCGTCGAGGTTGCGCGCGGCGGTGCCCTCGCGGATCATGATGTACTGCCCGCGCTCCAGCTTCGCCAGCGCGTCCTGCACGTTGGAGCACTCGTGGTCGGAATAGACGCCCGCGGCGACGTAGGCGTTGAGCGCCTTGCCGGAGAGGTCGGGCGCGTGGCCGTCAATTTTCTTGTGGTGCGCCTGCGCCGCGACGATCTTTTGCAGCACCTGCTCGTCCGCGCCGACGACGCCGACGAAGTTCATCATCTCGGCAAGGCCCTCGACCCTGCCGTGCTCGTAGAAGGAGTCGATCGCGCGGTAGTCCAGCGACGCGCCGGACTCGTCCAGCGGCGTCGCCGGCACGCAGCTCGGCAGCATGACGCGCACGTCCACGGGCAGCCCCTCGGTCGCCTGCAAAATGTATTCGATGCCGTCGGTGCCCATGACGTTCGTGATCTCGTGCGGGTCGGTGACGACGGTGGTCGTGCCGTGGGGCAGCACCGCCTTGGCAAACTCCGTCGGCGAGACGAGGGAGCTTTCCAGGTGGATGTGCGCGTCGACAAAGCCGGGCAGCACCAGCTTTCCGCCCACGTCGACCTCCAGCTTGCCGCGGTACTCCTCGCCCATGCCGGCGATCAGCCCGCCCGCGACGGCGATGTCGCCGTGGCTCAGCTCGTTGCAGAACACGTTCACATACGTCGCGTTCTTGAGCACCAGATCCGCCTCCTCGCGTCCGGTGGCGACCTCCACGACGTGCAGCTTCTTGGCGAATTTGCGGTTGATCTTGCCCGCGTAGCTCTCCTTTGCCATCACAGCGCCTCCCCTAAATTATTTTTTGATTTCCAGTATTTTATTTAGGATAGCGCAAAATCATACGCGGTTCAAGCCAAAATTTGCGCCGTTTTTTTGGGCAATATGGCAAAAGCGACAACCGCGCAGCTCCGTTCCGGAAAAAAGCAAGGCAGCGGAAGCTCTCCCGCTGCCTTGTTCCTCTTTGTTCTGCTTCACTTCACACTGCCGTCGGCGTTGAAGACCGGAAGCGGGGCGAGGAAGCGAATGTCATTTCGCTCCGCGGCGCCGCCCTCGGCAAGCACCGCCATGCGCCCGGCGACCGTGCCGCCCGCCTTCTCGACCAGCTTTTCCATCGCCTTGAGCGAGCCGCCGGTGGAGATCACGTCGTCCACGATCAGGATGCGCTTGCCCTGCATGAGCGCGGCGTCGTCGCTGCCAAGGTAGAGCTTTTGCAGCGAGAGCGTGGTGATGGAGCGGTCGTCCACCGAAATCGGGTCTGGCATATAGACCTTGGGCCCCTTGCGCGCGATGAAGTATTTCTTCGCGCCGCTCTGGCGCGCCATCTCGTGGATCAGCGGAATGCTCTTCGCCTCCGCCGTGAAGAGGTAGTCGTACGGCGTGTCCTCCGCGAGCTTCAAAAGGTCGCGCGCGCACGCGACGGTCAGCTCGGCGTCGCCGAACATGATGAACGCGCCGATATACAGCCCGTCGTCCACCTTGCAGATGGGAAGGTCGCGGACCAGCCCCGCGACGTGCATCGGATAAGTCGCCATTTCAGGAATCACCCTTTCGTATGAATCAAGCCCGCGCCGCGCGGGAAACACAATAATTATATAAGGATCGCGGCGAAAGTCAAGCATATATCGGTCAAAATGCCGCTTGCAACCGAATTTGCGTTATGGTATAAGTATGCTTGGGGTAGTTGTAAACCTGCAAAGGAGACAAGGATATGAGAGAACAGTTGGAAGCCATCCGCGCCGCGGCGCTCTCGGCGATGGAGGGCGCGGCGAACGCGGAGGACCTGGAGGCGCTGCGCGTCCGCTATCTCGGCAAGAAGGGCGACCTGACCGCCGTTTTGAAGCAGATGGGCAAGCTCTCCGCCGAGGAGCGCCCCGTCGTGGGGCAGCTCGCGAACGAGATCCGCGCGAAGCTGGAGGCGGCGATCGAAAAGCGCGCCGGCGAGCTTGCCGCCGCCGCCCTCGCCGTGCGCCTGCGCGCCGAGGCGGTGGACGTCACGATCCCGGGCGAGCCGCGGCGCCTCGGCAGGCAGCACCCGATGTATCAGGTGCTCGACGAGATCAAGGACATCTTCATCGGCATGGGCTTCGAGGTCATCGAGGACCGCGAGGTGGAGCTTGCCGAGTACAACTTCACCAAGCTCAACGTCGAGGAAGGGCATCCCGCCCGCGAGTGGAGCGACACGTTCTACTTCACGGAGGACAGCTCCATCCTGCTGCGCACGCAGACCAGCCCCATGCAGATCCACGCGATGGAGAGCCGCCCGCTCCCGATCCGCATGATCGCGCCGGGCCGCGTCTACCGCAAGGACGAGGTGGACGCGACGCACTCGCCCATGTTCCACCAGATCGAGGGCATGGCGATCGACAAGGGCATCACGATGGCGGACCTCAAGGGCACGCTGAACGCCGTCGTCAAATCGCTCTACGGCGAGGATACGGTCACGCGCTTCCGTCCGCACCACTTCCCCTTCACGGAGCCGAGCTGCGAAATGGACATCCAGTGCTACAAGTGCCGCGGCGCGGGCTGCCCCACCTGCAAGGGCGAGGGCTGGATCGAGGTGCTCGGCGCCGGCATGATCCATCCGAAGGTGCTGGAGGGCTGCGGCATCGACTCCTCCGTCTATTCCGGCTGGGCGTTCGGCTTCGGGCTGGAGCGCCTCGCCCTCGGGCAGTACAAGATCAGCGACCTGCGTCTCATCTTTGAAAACGACGTCAGGTTCCTGGAGCAGTTTTGAGAAAGGGGGCGCCACGGTATGATACTGAGCAGAAGATGGCTCAACGAGTTCGTTGACCTCAGCGACGTCAGCGACAAGCGGTTCAACGACGAAATGACGCTCTCCGGCTCCAAGGTCGAAACAGTCTCGCGCGAGGGCGCGGAAATCAAAAACGTCGTCGTCGGCAAGATCCTTGAAATGGTCCGCCACGAAAACAGCGACCACATGTGGGTCTGCCAGATCGACGTCGGGCAGGACAGGCCCATTCAGGTCGTCACCGGCGCGCAGAACCAGAAGGTGGGCGACCTCGTTCCCGTCGCGCTCCCGGGCGCGGAGCTGCCCGGCGGCAAGAAGATCGAGTCCGGCGCGCTGCGCGGCGTGCGCTCCGACGGGATGTGCTGCTCCTTTGCGGAGCTTGGCATGACCGAGCACGACTGGCCCCACAGCGAGGCGAACGGGCTGTTCGTCCTCAACTCCGACCCCGACCTCATGGCGCGCGGCGTCAGGCCGGGCGAGGAGATCACGCAGGCGATCGGCTTCGACGACACGGTGGTCGAGTTCGAGATCACGCCCAACCGCCCCGACTGCCTGAGCGTCCTCGGCCTTGCCCGCGAGGCGGGCGCCACGTTCGGCCGCGCGCTCACGCTGCACCGTCCGGAGGTCAAAACCTGCGGCGGCGACATCCGCGAGCACGCGAGGATCGACATCGACGATCCCGCGCTCTGCCCGCGCTACACCGCGCGGCTGGTGAAAAACGTCAAAATCGCGCCGTCCCCGCTGTGGATGCGCGAGCGCATCCGCGCCGCCGGTATGCGCCCGATCAACAACATCGTCGACATCACCAACTACGTCATGCTGGAGTACGGCCAGCCGATGCACGCGTTCGACTTCTCCTGCGTGGACGGCGGCCACATCGTCGTGCGCACGGCAAAGGAAGGCGAGAGCATCCAGACCCTAGACGGCAAGGATCACGCGCTGACGCCCGCGATGCTGTGCATCTGCGACGAGCACAAGCCCGTGTGCGTCGCGGGCGTGATGGGCGGCGCGAACAGCGAGATCGTCGGCGACACGGCGATGGTGCTCTTCGAGAGCGCGAACTTCAACGGCGTTTCCGTCCGCCGCACGGCGACGGCGCTGGGGATGCGCACCGACGCGTCGAGCCGCTACGAAAAGGGCCTCGACGTGCAGAACACCTACAAGGCGGTGGAGCGCGCCTGCGAGCTGGTGGCGCAGCTCGGCGCGGGCGAGGTCGTGGACGGCGTCATCGACGTGTTTCCCAACGAGCCGGCGCCCGTCACGCTCCCGCTGGAGCCGGAGGCGGTCAACTCGCTGCTCGGCACGGACATCGCCGCGGACGAGATGAAGCGCATCCTCGCAAGCCTTGATTTCGGTCTGGAAAGCGAGGGCGGCGCGACGCGCATCGTCGTCCCCTCGTGGCGCGGCGACGTGCGCGCGATGTGCGACATCGCCGAGGAGGTCGCCCGCTTCCACGGCTACAACAGCATCCCCAACACGCTCACAAAGGGCGAAACGACGCGCGGCGGCTTTACCGCCGTCCAGAAGTTTGAGCGCGCGCTCGGCGCCGCCTGCCGTTCGCTGGGCTACGACGAGATCATCACCTATTCGTTCATCTCGCCTTCCTATTACGATAAGATCCGTCTGCCGGAGGACAGCCCGCTGCGCAAAAGCCTCAAGATCCTCAACCCGCTGGGCGAGGACACCTCCATCATGCGCACGACGATCCTGCCCTCCCTGCTGGAGATCGTCACGCGCAACTACAACTACCGCAACAAGGCGGCGCGGCTCTACGAGCTGGGCAAGATCTACCTGCCGCGCGCCGACGGCCTCGCGGACGAGCCGCGGGTGCTGGCGCTCGGCGCCTACGGCGACGAGATCGACTTCTTCCGCTTCAAGGGCGCGATCGAGGCGATCCTGCGCGCGGCGCGGATCTCGGACGTCCGGTTCGAGACCTGCGGCGACAACCCCTCTTACCATCCCGGGCGCTGCGCGCGCGTCTTTGCCGGCGACACGCCGCTGGGCGTGTTCGGCGAGATCCACCCGCTGGTCTCCGCGCTCTACGGCGTCGAGACCGCGGTCTACGCCGCGGAGCTGAGCTTTGAGGCGCTGTGCGGGGCGCGCGGCGGAAAGCCCGAATACCGTCCGCTGCCGAAGTTCCCCGCCGCGACGCGCGACATCGCGGTCGTATGCGCGGAGACGGTCACGGTCGGCGCGCTGGAGGACTGCATCCGCCGCGCCGCCGGCGGGCTGCTGCGCGAGGTGTCGCTGTTCGACATCTATCGCGGGCCCGGTATCCTGCCCGGCAGGAAGAGCGTCGCGTTCTCGCTCGTGCTGCGCGCGGACGACCGCAGCCTCACCAGCGAGGAGGCGGACGCGACGATGCAGCGCATCGTTTCCGCGCTCGCGGACGGGCTGGACGCGCATCTGCGCTGAACCGCCGCTCAAATTACGATTGTGTTACAGATTGGCCCAGGCTCTTTACTTTCGCTTCCGCCTGCGCTATACTGAGCTTGCGAAGGAGGGGTAAGACGAATGGATGAGTTCACCCGCAAGTTTGACGCCGTTCAGGAGAAGGACGCCGAGATCCACCACATCCTCACGACCGTTTACGCCGCGCTGGAGGACAAGGGCTACAACCCGATCAACCAGATCGTCGGCTATATCCTTTCCGAGGACCCCACCTACATCACCAACCACCACGAGGCGCGCACCCTGATCCGCAAGCTCGATCGCGACGAGCTGCTGCAGGTCCTGTTGCGCAACTATCTCGGCAAGTGAACTGAATCAGGCACTTTACCAAAAGGCCCTCCGCGAAAAAAGCGGGGGGCTTTTTCGTCCCCGTCCCGCCCCGGCGCGTCGCCTATCTCTTGTGATTTTCAACAAGATATGGCGCTCTTTCTCGTCGCTTTTCCCTATACGATGCGGTTGACAAGGCAGTATGGGGATGGTAAAATAGTTACAATTTGTAACAAGTTTTTTCTGAGGAGGACATCCCATGGCAGAGACGAAGACCGGCCTTACCTACAACGGCCACCCGCTGCGCCGCGCGGACAATCTGATCTATTACGGCTCGATGGCGGATAAGTATATCGTGATGATGCAGGTGCTGGACAGCGAACCGCTGCAGGATATTTCCCTTGCCAAGCGCGTTTCGATCCAGCTCCAGCTCACCTCGCCCAACCTCAAGTCCCGCGACCGCGTCGTGCGCAGCACCGAAAAGGGCAGCATGGCGGAGGCGATGGAGTTCGCGACGATCTGGCTCGACCGCGCGTTGAGCGGCAAAATGTAACAAAACGCGGGCGGCGCGCAGACGCCGTCCGAACGCTGCAAAAGAGAGAAATGGACAAAAGAAAGATACATTCTTCCATTCTGCGCTCCGCGCTGCTTTCCGCGGTCATGGCATGCGTCATGGCGGCGGGCGTTTTTGCCGCGGAAACCGGCGTGATCTCCGGCGACGTGGTCAACGCCCGCAAGGGACCCGGCACGGGCTATGAGCGCGTGGAGATGCTTGCCGCCGGCAAGCAGGTCACCATTCTGGGCGAGGAAAACGGCTGGTACAAGATCCAGTGGAACGACTCCGTGGGCTACGTCCTGAAGGAATATGTGCGCACCGGCGGCGGGAGCGGCTCCGCTTCGCAGACGCCCAACGCCACCGTCACCGGCGGCAGCACCATCAACGTCCGCTCCGGCCCCGGCACGGAGTACAGCCGCGTCACGATGGTCGCCGAGGGCAAGCGCGTCGCCGTGCTCGGCCAAAGCGGCTCGTGGTGCAAGGTCTCCT
>CACZCL010000072.1 GCA_902779695.1 Oscillospiraceae bacterium
GTATGTGGATCCGAATTGTGTTTTGTAGATATAAATAGCGATGTCGCTTGTACAGAGGAGAAACAGATAACACTGTTGTCAAAGAAATATTTGCAGATAAATCTACTCTGGAAAAAAATTCAAGGAGCTCAAAACTGAGCGCCATCACCAAAAAGGAAAACGCCGCAAGGCGTTTTTCTTTTTGGAGGCCGCCGCTTCGCGGCGGGATCAATCAAAAAAGCTGGGAGTGGAGTACCCTCCCCTCCCGGACCCACCCCATGCAGACCCGCGGCGCTGTGCGGGAAATCAAAAGTGAACTTCATCTCCAAAAAGAAAACGCCGCAAGGCGTTTTTCTTTTTGGAGGTGTCGCGGCGCGCGGCGCCGCTCAGATAGATTTCATACTACTTTCAAATTAAAAGATTTAATTTGAAAGGCGCGCGCTACGCACGCTGGTTTTGCGCCAAAGGCGCAAAACACGTCTCATACGAAATTTAACGCCGCTAAAGCGGCTATCAAACGATTTTCAATCGTTTGATAAATTTCAGTATCAGACAAGGATCAAAAGAGTGAAATTTCCGTAGATCACATGCTGGGACATAACTTTTTCGCGGTTGCGTCTTGATTTTTGCATCGGTGTATGTTGTACTGGTACCATACGTTGAACAGAGATAATCCTATGCTGCCGGCTGACACGGACGACAAAGATCGGCTGACGGCGGTACGGGGGGCAATGCTCGATGAACTGCCCGCGCCGAAGAATGCAAAGTAGTCCAGCGCCACCGCGCTGTCGAAACGGGGCGACGCGGCTGCTGCTCAAGACCTTCATGGACCGGACGGCGCGGAGCATCCGGCGCGAGATCGCCCGCTGCAGCGGGATTTTGATTTGAAATCAGTATGAGGGAAAGTTATGACGGACATTTTATTGGTCAACGCCTGCGTGCGCCCGGAGTCGCGGACGCTTCGGCTGGCGCGCCGCCTGCTGGACCGTCTGGGCGGGCAGGTGACGGAGGTGAATTTGCAGCGGGAGGCGCTGCGCCCACTGGACGCGGAAACGCTGGGCAAGCGGGACGCGCTTCTGGCGCGGGGCGAAACGGACGACCCAATGCTGCGCTATGCGCGGCAGTTCGCGGCGGCGAAGCAGATCGTCGTGGCGGCGCCCTACTGGGATTTGAGCTTTCCGGCGGCGGTCAAGACATATTTTGAGCACGTCACCGTCAACGGCGTTACGTTTTCCTACGGCGCGGACGGTCGCCCCGTCAGCCATTGCCGCGGGGAGCGGCTCTTTTATGTGATGACGGCGGGCGGCCCGATCCTGCCGCCCAACCACGGCTACGGTTACGTGAAGAGCCTTGCGGAGACCTTTTACGGCATCCCCGAAACGGCGTGCTTCCCGGCGGAGCTTCTGGACGTGGACGGCATGGACGTAGAAGCGCTCCTGCGGGACGCGGAGCGGCGGATCGACGAGTTCTTTACCGGGGAGGCGTCTAACGAACCATGAGCAAGCATACTTACCGCCATACGGTGCAGTATTACGAAACCGACAAAATGGGCATCGCCCACCACTCCAACTATGTCCGCTGGATGGAGGAGGCTCGGGTCGATCTGCTCTCCAAAATCGGCTGGGACTACGACCGGCTGGAATCGCTGGGCGTGTTCTCGCCGGTGACGGCGGTGGAGTGCCGCTTCCGGCACAGCTGCACCTTCGCCGACGCGGTGGACATCGCCATCACGACGGAGTCGTTCAGCGGCGTGCGCCTGCGGCTCAAATACGCCATGACCGGCGCGGACGGAACGCTTCTGTGCGAGGCGGCGTCCGAGCACGTCTTTCTGGACGCGGCGGGCAAGCCGATCCGCATGAACAAGCGCTATCCGGAGCTGTACGCCATTTTGACGGAGGACGTCGACGGATAAGACGGCGCCCATCATCTCAAATGACGCTCAATGAAAAGGCGGACTTTACCGCCCACGACTGGGCGAAGGCGGAGCTCGCGCAGGCAACGCGCGAGGCCGCGCTGCTGATCGCGACGAGAATGGTGAAAAATCTTGGCTGAGGGCGATGCAAGCGCAACTTGTGCGAACCTGCGCGCGATTCCCCTTTTCGCGTTTCGGTCAAAGCGGCTTCCCGAAGCTTTCGGGAAGCCGCTTTTTTCGATCTCAACGCCGCCGGTCGTTGCGGCCGCGGTAGTAGTTGGATTTGTCCTCGTACATCAGCTTGTCCGCCTCCGCGCGGACCCTTCGGAAATCCGGGTCGCCCTCCGGACGGAACACGGCGCCGATCGCCGCGCTGCGCCCCTTTTCGGCGATGCCGGCTTTGACCCGCGCCACGTTCGCCGCGAAGTCGTCGGCGCCGCCGGAGCAGGCGTAGACGGCGAATTCGTCGCCGCCCATGCGGTAGACGTTTTCCGGCCCGAACACCGCGCAGAGCACGGAGGACACGTCGGTGATCATGGCGTCGCCCACCTCGTGGCCCAGTGTGTCGTTCGCCGCCTTCAGACCGTTGATGTCGCACAGCAGATAGCCGTAGGGGCGCGAGACGTCCAGCCGCTCCTTCTCGAACTCGCCGAGGGCGCGGCGGTTCCGGCAGCCCGTCAGCGCGTCGAAATAGCTGTAGCGGACCAGCCGCTCCTGCTCGTCCCGCTGCAGCAGCATCTGTGAGAAGAAGAAGGAGAGCAGGCGTACCATTTCCGCGATGTCGCGCATCGTCTCCGGCGACGGATTGTCCACACCGAAAAAGCCGACGTAGTCGCCGTCCAACTCCAGCGGCGCGACGATCATCGTGCGGATGCCCTGCGGCTTGAGCGCGTCGTAGATCCTCGGATTGATCTGGCGGTACGCTTCCAGATCGTAGATCAGCACGCGCTGCGAGAGATCGAATTCCTCATACCACGCGTCGCACACGCCCTGATAGGGGACGTTCTTCCGCTTGTCGCGCTGCGGCGCGACGCCCGCGCCGCACCACTCGTAGGTGTTGTCAAAGACGCCGCCGCGCTTGCCCTCGAAAATATACGCGCGCTCGGCGCGCAGCTCGGCGCCGAGGTAGGCGAGCGCCGCGCGGATGCTCGCCTCCGGGTCGCCGGAGGACACGGCGTATTGCAGGATGTGGTTGATGAAGCGGTCGTGCTCGATGGAGGCGTGCTCCGTGGACCACCAGCGCAGGAATTGCAGCAGCATCGTCAGCACGAACATACACAGGCCGAAGCGCAGAAACGTGCCGTGCATGGCGAAGCGCGGGTCCTTGCTGAGGTAGAACGCGCAGTCCAGCGTGACGCACACGAGGAAGACGGCGGCGCCGAAGGAGTAGCCCTTGAGCTCCATTGGAAGCGAGCGGCGCCGGCAGTAGAGCGCGTTGTCCGCCAGAATGACCACGATCAGCGCCATCTCGGCAAAGTAGGAGCAGTAGATCAGCGGCATCAGCAGATGCAGGTCGTTACCCAGCGCGCGAAGGCACACGACCAGCCCCAATATCGTGAACGAAACGGCGAAGGCAAGCCGCTCGTAGAGCGGGCGCTTGCGGCGCGTGACGGAATTTACAAAGCGGAGGAGCGGGTATTCAGCGAGGATCAGCAGAAGATACTCCAGCGTCCGATAGGCGGTGATACCGCCGGTGATCATCCGCGGCAGCCCCGTGTCAATCAGGCACCAAAGCCCGAACAGCGACGACGCCATTCCCAGCGCGGGCAGATCGTAGGGCAGGGCGGACTTTGCCGGCATACAGAAGTAGATCACGATCAGCAGCAGGCCGAAGAACAGCAGCAGCACGGACATCACGCAGGGCCAGAACCGCGTGCCGAAGAACGCGCGCTGATAGGTCGCGTAGTCGCACAGCCGGATCAGCTTGACGCGCCCGCCGCTTTTGTCGGAAAATACGCTCTCCAGCCGGATGCGGACGGTCTTGCCGGCGTCCTCCCGCGAGAGCCTGACGGCGTGGCAGGCGGCGCCGTATCCCATGCCGCTGAAGTTTTCTATGGTGGTAAAGCGGTAGACCTCCTGCCCGTCGAGCCAGACCACGATATTGGCGTTGTCGCTCACGAAGCACAGGTCGCTCACCGCGTCCGGCGCGGACGGCAGCCGCTTTTCCAGCGTGACGCTCCCGCCGAAGCCGCCCGCCGTGATCTCGTCCGCCCGCACGACCGCGCCGCCGTCCGCCGTCCAGTCCGCCGAGTAGTCGTTGTCCGCACCCTCCTTGTGAAAGACGCCGACGTCCGTGAACAAAAGCACGAGGATGGCGACAGCGGCGAGGGTCGCCAGATAGACGATCCTCAGGATGCGGTTTTCATTGGTCCGGCGTGGCGGCATAATGATCCTCCTGCGGGGAAAAGTCGATTGGGCGCGGGCGCTCTCCTTTGTCACCGTCCGCAGGATGGCGCCCGTTTCGCCCACCAGCAGCTTCACTGTCGGAGGCGCCGGGGCCGCTGCCGATATAAGGCGCGGAAACGCCTCCCGCAACTTCTGTAAAAAGATTTTACAAAATACTCCGCACTGCTGTCAAGAGAATTTCGGCTATCTGCAGCGAATCGTCAAGAACGGCGGGCGAAACGCCGAATTGCCGCAAAAAAGTGTTGAATTGGCGAGGCGTTGCGTGTAAAATAACATCTGCTGAAAAAGGAGATGGGAATTATGCCAGCTGATGCAGCGATGACGGGGACGAACAAGACCTTTTTCGCTCCCGGCACGGTATTTGAAGGCACGCTGAAAACGCCGGGCGACGTTGAGATCGCCGGAGAGGTCAGAGGGGAGATCGTCGCGGAGGGAAAGGTCTCTCTGCGCAAGGTGGGCGACGTTTCCATCGCCTCCCGGGATCTGGAGCTTCTCGGCGCGGCCTTTAAGGGCGACGTGACGGTCGAGGGAGCCGTCATTGTCGACAGGGAGTCGACGCTTCAGGGAAACGTCCGCGCGTCAAGCGTGCTGTGCGAGGGCGAGATCCGCGGAAATCTCAACGTGTCGGAATACGTCGACCTCGGCGAAAACGCGACCGTCGTCGGGGATATCCGCACGGCAAGCATGGATATCGCCCGCGGCGCAAGGCTCAACGGACAGGTGCGGATGGATAATATACCGTGACGCGCGGCGGAACAGCGCCTGAAAAAAGCGGAGGGACGGAAAAACGTCCCTCCGCTTTGCGCGTCGGATCAATGCGTGCGGTCGGCAGCCTCGGCAACGCCGAGACCGGAGGTGGAAAGCGTGAGCACCCAGTCGTTCTGGGCCGCGCTGACGCCCAGCAGGGCGCTGACGCCGGCGGCGTCGACGTAATAGTTGTCCTGATAGGACACGGCGTTGACCGTGACGTCCTTGCCGTCCACGGAGACGGTGATCGCCTGCGGCGCGCCGCTTGCCGCGCCGATGACCGGGACGAGCGGATCGACGGTATACTCCGCGCCGCGGGTGATGACGACCTTGCCGTTCCAGTCGACGTTGAACGCGCCCTTGGTGCCCTTGAGCAGCGTGGCAAGGTCGCGCAGGCGGTAGAAGCCGTCCGCGGTGGCGGCGACGGCGGTCGCCTTGCCGTCGAGCACGACGTTCTTGCTCTTCGCCTCGGCGACGAGCTTGTCATAGTCGGCGAGGTTGTAGGCGGTGTCGTACGGGGTGGCGAGCAGGCCGGCGTTGATGTAGCCGATCAGCTCCGCGCGGCGCGGATCGTCCTTGCCCAGATCGACGCCGGTGATCTTCCAGTTGTTGTCGACCTCGGGCGCGACGGGGGAGTGCTCGGCAAAGTACGCCACGATCATGTCGCGGATGGAGGCGGAGGACTCCCAGTCGCGCTTGCCCTCGGCGAGGTTCTGCGCCTTGATGCCGGAGGAGTAGCGGTAGTTGTTCACCGCCAGCTTGAGGATCTGGTCGTCGCGCAGCGGCTCGCCGTGGAACACGACGTTTTCGATGCGCTCGCCGGCGGGCTTGGAGAGGTTGATCTCATAGTCCACGCCGTAGAACATATCGTACAGATAGCCGGGATGCTCCTTGTCGAAGGCGATGTTGATGTCGCCGGGCTTCCACTGGGTATAGCACGCGGCGGCCCACTCCATGTAGCCCTTGAGCTCCTTGCCCGTGACGTCCAGGCGATAGAGGGTGTTGTCGTACTTGTAGATGTCGAAGATGTTGCCGTAGTTGATGTTGCCCTCGGGCAGGTCGCTGGTGTCCTTGAACAGAGCGCAGGCGGTGACGTCGGCGCCGGAGGCTTCCAGCTGGATCTTGTTGATAAGGTCCATGACGGCGGTATCGCGCAGCTTGCCCTCGGGCAGACCGACGATCTCGTTTTCCGGCTGGAACTTCGCGGTGGTGACGCCGAGCGGCTTGCCGCCCTCGCCGTCTTCGCCGGAGCCGCCGCCGCGGATGAAGTTGATGGTGTCCTGATGCATCTTGGCGACGACGGGGATGGCGCGCAGCTCCTCGCTGGGCGCAACACCGCCCATGTCGACGATCTCGATCGTCGCGCCGGTGATCTTCTTGTCCTTGTCAAGCGTCAGGTCGAAGCGCGCGATCTCGCGGCCGCTGTTGCGCACGCCGCCGATGACGACGTCGCCCTGCTTGTCCTTGACGGTGATGTGCATGTGCGCGACCTGCAGCACGTCGACCTCGGGGTTGTCGTCGAGGATCTTCTGGGCGGCGTCGGAGCCGCCGTCCTCGTCGAATTCGGCAAACACGCCCATGTGCGCGCTGACCATGATGACGTCCGCCTTGTCGCCGATCTCGGCGATCGCCTTCTTCACCGCGACGTTCGCCGCCTCGAAGGTGGTGTCGGCGATGCCCTGCTTGCCGCCGTCCCAGATGGGGATGTCGGGCGTGCAGACGCCGATGACGGCGATCTTCACGCCGTCGCGCTCCACGATGGTCCAGCCGTTGCCGGTGACGAACTTGCCGTCCTTGTTCAGCACGTTCGCGCCGAGGACGGGGAACTTCGCCTGGCCGAGGATGGCGAGCATGGTGTCGATGCCCCAGTTGAACTCATGGTTGCCGAGCGTCATGGCGTCGTAGCCCATGTAGTTCATGGCGGCGATCACGGGATGCTCGTCGGTGGGATTCTTGTTGGCGAGGTCGTCCGTGAGGATGGTGCCCTGGATATCGTCGCCGGCGTCCACGAGGACGGTGTTCGGATTCTCCTTGCGCACCTGCTGGATGTAGGTGTAGAGGCGTGCCATGCCGTTGTTGGCGGTCTCGGTGCCGTCCTCGTACGAGAAGCCCCAAATGTTGCCGTGCATATCCGAGGTGCCGAGGATGGTGATGTGTTTGTCGCCGTCGGCGGCGAGCGCCGAGGGCAGCAGGCTGACGACCAGCAGCAACGCCAGTACGCTTGCCAGCAGCTTGCGGGAAACCTGTTTCATGTGCATTTCTCCTCTCCTTTTTCTTCGCGCGCGGCGAAAAAGCATAAAAATACTATATACTATTGTTCGACGGAAGTAAAGAGCTTTGTACAGGAATCTCCTGTTTTACGCGCAAGAGGCTGCCACGTTCCATGGCAGCCTCTTGCGCAATTTTGTGTTTTGCGGATAAAATCATAAACCTTCCGGGAGGCTTGCGAGATTGTCGGCGAGCTCCCGACAGCCCGGAACCCGTTCCCGGTGCGTTATCGCTTTTCTTTCTTCTTTTCCTGTTTCTCCTGCTTCCGGACCGCCGCCGCCATTGCCTCGTTGGCTTCTTCATCCCAGACCGTTCTCTCCGGCCCGAGCGTGCCGTACATCGTGTTCTCAAATGAGTACGTTCTCTTCGCGGTCATAATCAGCCGTTCGTTGTCCGTGTCGTCGCCGAACGTGCCCAGCCGGCTGTAGATATCCCGCGTGATCTCGAAGTCGTACTGCTCGCGCCCCTCGCGGCTGGTGTACATGATCTCGGCGAAGTACCGCCCCGTTTCGCTGTCATAGTACGCCGTCCAGTTGTTGCCCTTCTTTTTTGTGTTCATGTTATGCTCCTCTCCGCTGCCGTCAGTCCGTCGCCGAAGAAGTCCGACCAGTCGGCCGTCCACTCGTACACCTCAAGCGCGTCCGTCCCGTTCGGGAACAGCGCCGCGTTGACCCGGTCAAAATCCGCGTCGGTATAGCGGCACTCGTGGGGCGGATGCAAAAACGCGCCCCGGTAATTCAGCGCCTCCGCCGAGCCGTCCAGCAGCACGCCCAGCCAATGCGTCTTGTTCATGTGGTACGCAGGCACGACGCCGCTCTTGCCGATGTACGACCCGCTGAGCAGCGGGCCGCACTTCACGTCCATGATATAAACAATGTCCTCGCCCGGAAGCCCCAACCGGTCGCGCCGCACATCCATGACGACCGCGTACCACTTACGATTGCCGCGGTGACGCAGCACAAAGGTATTCGGCGCGCTCTCCCAGAGGTACTCCGGCTCCGTGCCGTACTGCTCCCGCGCGTAGGCGATCAGTTCGTCCTTGGTCATAGCGGTTCACCCCACAGCTTCTGCACCGTCTGCTCATAGTCTCCGTCAATCAACACCGCCGGCAATCCGTATCGCTCGCATCCTGCCCGCACCGCGCGATTGTCGCGCTTTAACCCCTCGATTGTGCAGTCTTCGCAGAGCCGTGCCTCGACGTCCGAGCCGTGGCGCACAATGTCGTCAAAATGCGCGTCGATGTAGGTGTCGGTCATGGTAAGGCAAAGAAAGCGCATCTCAGCAAGATAGCGCGCGTTAAAGTCCCTTTGCCAGTCGAACGGGATGTAGCAGCCCTCGACGATCAGGTTCTGTCGGTTCTCGATCGCTGTCTTTATCATCTCGCGCACGATCGGCCAGAGATACGCCGTCAGCGCCTCATCGTCTTCGACCGTCAGCGTCGTGTTGCCGCTGCGGATCAGCCCCATCTTCAAATGGTCGATGGAGAGATACGGATAATGATACCGTTCCAGCAGTTTTTGCGCGAGCAGAGTCTTGCCCGTATGCGTCGCGCCGGTGATCAGAATAATCATATCAGAAAACCCGCTTTGCAGATCAGGCATTCGTCGTTCATCGACAGTTCTCCTTAAAAATCACACCGCACAATGGCGCAGTTCTGTACGCCGAAGGCGGAGAACGCCTCGCTGTCCATTTCAAAGCAGAAACCCATGCTACTTTTCGATCTCCCCGCGCCACGCGCGGATGCCGCCGAGGTTGGTGAGCTTCGTGTAGCCCATCTCTCCGAGCGCGGCGATCGCCTTGCCGCTGCGCGCGCCGGAGAGACAGTAGACAAACAGCGGCGTGTCCATGTCCGGGAACCGGTCTTCCGCCGATTTGATTTCCGACAGCGGCAGATTGACACTGCCGGGGATGTAACCCGTCGCGTACTCGTCACGCTCGCGCACGTCCAGCAGCACCGCGCCCTGCGTCGCCGTAAAGGTTTTGACGCCCTCGTTGATATCGGGCGATCTCATGAAATCAAACAGTCCCATGCTCATCCCTCTTTTGCAAGTATTCCTCCTCGGTCATCACCGGGACGCCTGCGTCCAGCAGCATTTGCGCGAACACGCCGCTGCCCGGAACGCGTTTCCCGGTGAAGCTGCCGTCGTAAATAACGCCCTTGCCGCAGGACGGGCTGCGCGCCTTCAGGATCGCGGCGGCGCAGCCGTGCTCGCGGCAGATCGCCAAGGCGCGCTCCGCGCCGCCGACAAATTGCGCCGTCACGTCCTCGCCCTGTTTGCTGAGAACGCGCCCGTCTGGCTGCAATTCGCTCGGTGTGCGCGGCGTCGGCAGGCCGCCCAGCACCTCAGGGCAGACCGCGACAGCCTCGCCGCGCTCCACAAGCGCTTTGATCTCCGGCACAAGG
>CACZCL010000073.1 GCA_902779695.1 Oscillospiraceae bacterium
AGGAAATTCAACGACCGGATATCCGGCGAAAGCAGCAGCCGACAGGGGACCTCCCGTCCGTCGCAGACGAAGTTGCCGCCGATCGTCATCAGATAATCCGTCTGCCCGCCGTACGCCACCATCGGCACGGCAAGGATCGCGCCCTGCATATCCACGGTGATGCTCGGCACCGTCAGCTCAACGGAGATATCCGCAAGCCCCGAAAGCGCGTTGATAAACGTGGAGATCAGGATGTTGCCGATCTCGACCAGCGCGCTCAGCTCGATCTCGCCAAGCTGGCTGTAATCCTCGATCCGTTCGGAGAGCATACTCTCCAGCACAAGGTTGATGAAATCCAGCGACTGCGTTGCCAGCATGACGCCGTTCATCTGCCCGCTGAGGTGGACCAGAACGCCCGCCGTGATGGACTCGGGGCCGCCGATCCACTCAATCGCCTCGTTATAGCCCATGATGCGGACCTCCGGAAGCGTGATGCGGATCTCGCGGTCGAGCATCGTGGAAAGCGCGCTCGCCGCGTTGCCCGTACCGATGCTGCCGATCTCGCGCAGCGTGTCGATCTCCATGGTAGTCAGTTCGTCGTAATTCTTGATATCCACGTTTATTCCTCCCTATGGCGTTTCTCTTACCGCAGGTTGTTGACAGTCGTTTCGATCTCGTCCGAGGTCGTCACCATACGCAGCATATACTGGAACGAGCGCTGAGACTCGATGACCTTGGCAAGCTCGTTGGCGAGGTCGGCGTTGGAAAGCTCCAGATAACCCTGCACCACCTCGCCGCTGCCGAGGCCGACGCCGCCGTTCT
Organism: Oscillospiraceae bacterium; assembly: GCA_902779695.1. GTDB lineage: Bacteria > Bacillota > Clostridia > Oscillospirales > Oscillospiraceae > Hominicoprocola. Next base: position 802 of record CACZCL010000073.1, read on the forward strand.
TTTCCACCGGGATCAGCCGGTTGTCGCCCAGGCTCAGCATCCCGTCATGGTTGATAAAATCGAACACGCCGACCGGAAGCTCCGGGATCACCGCCTGCTCCGCCGTTTCGGCGTCCACCTCGATCCGGCGCCCGTTGCGCCCGAGAACGAAGCGGCCCATCCCGTCGGACAGGTACCACCGGCTGGTCTCCTGCTGCTCGGTCTGCATCTCGCCGTCCTCCGCGTCGGGGTCGGTGGAGGGCGTGAGGACCTCCTCCGTGTCCTTGAACTCGGAGAGCGTGAACGAGCCGTCGCGCGTGTAGGAGACCTCGCCGGTGCGCGGGTCAAGCAGGCCGAAGAAGCCCGCGCCGTTGATCGCGTAGTCCAGCGAGCGCTCCGTCCCCGTCAGGCCCGACTGACGGAAGTCCGTCGCCGCGTCCTCCATTCGGGAGCCGACGCCGCGCATCAGATCCCCCTCGATCCCGACGACCGGCCCGGTCATCAGCTGGGAGAAGGACGGCTGCTTGGCACGGAAGCCGTAGTTGTTGATATTCGCGATGTTGTTGGCGTGCACGTCCAGCCTGTCCTGTTGCTGCTGCGCGCCGACCGAAGCCGTGTAAAACGAAATATTCATGCCGTTTTCCTTTCACATAGCGCCGAAATCCAACGTGTCACGGGCGCTTCGCCCGTATGCTCCGCTCTTACAGGCGGCCGACGTCCGTCGTCGCCTTCGTCATCATTTCGTCGTAGATCTTCGTGACCTCCGCCGCGCTCTGATACGCGCGCTCCGCGGTGATCATGCCGGTCATCTGCTGCACGAGGTCGATGTTGGCGCGCTCGACGTAGCCGTTGTGCACCTTCACGTCCGTGACCGCCTGCCCGTCGTTGTCGGAGACGAAAAAGCCGAAGTTGTTCTTCTCCAGCGCGCCGTTGTCCTCAAAGCGGAACACGCCGACGCGCCCGAGAAAACCGCCGTTTTCGGTGAACATCCCGCCGATGTCGTCCGCCTTGATCTGGTCGGTGACCAGCCGGATCGTGTTGCCCTGCGCGTCCAGCACGCGCCCGTAGCCCGAAAGCCAGAGATAGCCCTCGTCGTCGAGGGAGAAGTTGCCGTTGCGGGTGTAAATGCGCTCGCCGTCCCGGTTTTCCAGGGCGAAAAAGCCGTCGCCCTCGATCGCGAAGTCGAGCGGCTGGCCCGTCTCCTCCAGCGCGCCCTGCTCGTAGTCGGTGTACAGCTTGCTCGGCGCCGTGATCCAGCTCTGGATACCGAGGTCGGTGTAGCGCTGATCCATATTGCCGACGCGCTTCCACATCACTTCCTCAAAGGTGGAGAAGGTGTAGCGGTCGGTTTTGAAGCCGGCGGTCGCGACGTTGGTCATGTTGTTCGCGATCACGTCCAGATTCCGCCCCTGCGTGAGCATACCGGAGGTCAGGTTGTAAAAGCCCTTGAACATGGGTTCTTCCCTTTCTGCCTAAAAATCCTCTTCGCCGTCTGTCCGTTCTTTTGTTTGCCGCGTCCGTTCACTGGGACATCATGACCTTCAGCTTTTGCAGCGCCCGCGTGTGGATCTGCGAGGCGCGCGCGTGGCTGACGCCCAGGATCTCCGCGATGTCCTTCATTTTCATGTCCTGCTGATAGTAGAGCGAGAGCACGATCTGCTCGTTTTCCCGCAGCGAGCCGATCGCGTCGGTCAGCGCGCCCAGCAGCTCCCGCCGCTCAAGCGACGCCTCTGGCATCGAAGCGGACATCGTCTCCCCGGTGTCGGAGATCTGCTCGTAGCCCTCCAGCGTTTCCTCCAGCGAAACCACGCTGTACATCGAGGTGCTGGCGATCGTGTCCATATATTCGTCGTCCGAAATGCCGAGGCGCTCCGCGACCTCATGCTCGGTCGGGAACCTGCCCAGCTCGCTGTAAAGCTCGGCGTTCGCGCGCTCAATCTCCTTCGCGCGGCGGCGCACCGGGCGCGGCACCCAGTCCTGCTGGCGCGCGAGGTCGATGATCATGCCGCGGATCCGCTTGGCAACGTAGGTCTCGAACCTGCCGATGGAGGGGTCGTACTTGTCGACCGCCTTCGCCAGCGTGATCAGCCCCTCGTTGATGATGTCGTCCAGCTGGGCAAACGTGCAGTACACGCCCTGGATCTGAAGCGCGATGTTGCGCACGACGCCGGAATAGCGCATGACGATCTCCCACTTGAGCTCGTCGCTGGGGTTGCGGCGGTACTCGTCGAACAGCGTCTCCACCGACATATCCGCGTATGAAGTTTTCAACGCCGCATTGCTCATGCGCCTACCGCCCTCTTCTCGTCAGACGACTGCATACTGATATTGCCGATGGACTGGATCTGTACCGTGCCCACGATCTCGTTGAAGGAAAGCACGTAAAGCCCGGGAAAATACTGCGCGAGCAGCCGGCTGAGATACACGCGGATGACCTGGCTCGTCAGCAGGATCGGCGACTGGCCCAGCTCCTGGAACTTCTTCATGCTGTCCGAAAGCTGCGTGATGATGGGCTGGATCAGCTCCGGCCCCATCGCGAGGTAAATGCCGTGTTCGTTCTTCGTCAGCGACGCGACGATGCGCCGCTCCACCTCGCCGTCCAGCGTGACCGCGCGCAGCTGCCCGTTTTCGCAGAAGCGGCGCGTGATCGTGCGCGCCAGCGCGCCGCGCACGCTCTCGGTCAGAAGGTCGGGGTCCCGCGTATTGTTCATCGAATCGACCAGCGTTTCCAGAATGGTGCCGAGGTCGCGGATCGGCACGCCCTCCATCAGCAGGTTGCGCAGCACCTTTTCCAGCAGCGCGTAGCTCACGATCGCGGGGCAGGTCTCCTCGACCAGCTCCGGCGAGGTGCGCTTGAGGTTTTCGACCAGCTGCGTGGTCTCGGTGCGGCCGAGCAGCTCGTAGGCGTGGCGCTTGATCGTCTCGCTCAGGTGCGTCAGCATGACAGACAGCGGGTCGATGACCGTATAGCCGTAGATCTCCGCCATTTCCTTGTTCTCCGGCAGGATCCAGCGGGACGGGATACCGTACGCGGGCTCCACGGTCTCGATGCCGTCGATCTCCTTGACGGGGGTGGACGGCTCCAGCGCCAGATAGTAGTCCATCAGGATCTCGCCGCGGGTGACCTCCTCGCCCTTGATAGAGATAATATATTGGTTCGTGCCGAGCATCGACCCGTCGTGCAGGCGCACGGTGGGGATGACGAAGCCCATTTCCTGCGCGTACTGGCGCCGGAAGATCACGATGCGGTTGATGAGCTTGCCGCCGCTCTGCTCGTCGACCAGCGGGATCAGGCTGTAGCCGACCTCCATTTCGATCGGCTCCACGGTGAGCAGCTGGTATACGTTGCCGATGTCCTTGTAAAAATCCGCCTGGCTCGGCGCGTTTTCGGGCGTGACCTCGCCGCCCTCGCCGCCGGGCGCGCCGCCCGCCTGCGCCTCCGCTTCGCCGGACGCCTGCCCGCCGAGGCGGCGCAGCAGGAAGAAACCGCCCGCCAGCAGCGCCGCGCCGACCAGCAGCAGCGCGAAGTGCGGCGTGTTCGGCAGAATGCCGAGGAACACCATCGCGCCGCCGGCGACCATGATGGCGGTGGGCTGAGCGGTGAACTGGGAGCGCACATCCTCGCCGAGGCTGCCCTCGGACACGGAGCGCGTGACGATCATGCCGGTGGCGGTGGAGATCATCAGCGCCGGGATCTGGGAGACCAGGCCGTCGCCGACGGTGAGGCGCGCGTAGGTGTTGAGCACCGTGGAGAAGTCCATGCCGCCCTGCACCATGCCGATGATGATGCCGCCGAGCAGGTTGACCATCGAGAGGATGATCGACATGGTCGAGTCGCCCTTGACGATCTTCGTGGCGCCGTCCATCGCGCCGTAGAAATCCGCCTCGCGCTGGATCTTGCTGCGGCGCAGGCGCGCGGTCTGCTCGTCGATCATGCCGCTGTTGAGGTCGGCGTCGATCGCCATCTGCTTGCCGGGCATCGCGTCGAGCGTGAAGCGCGCCGCAACCTCGGACACGCGCTCGGCGCCCTTGGTGATGACGATGAGCTGGACGAGGACGATGATCACGAAGATGATGAAGCCGATGACGACGTTGCCCGCGGTGATCAGCGCGCTGAACGCGTTGATGACCTGCCCCGCGGCACGCTCGCCCAGCTCCGCGCCGTTGCGAAGGATCGCGCGCGTGGAGGAGATGTTCATGCCGAGGCGGAACAGCGTCGTAATGAGCAGCAGGGACGGGAAGATCGAGAATTCCAGCGCCTCCTGAATGTTCATCGTGATCACGAGGATGATGATGGAAAGCGAAATGTTGAGCACCAGCAGGATGTCGAGCAGCTGCGTGGGGATCGGGATGATCATGAACAGCACGACGACGACCACGAACAACGTGACCGCGTTATTCTGCAAGATTTGTCGTACCTTCATGCCCTGTCCCTTCCCGGCGGCGCGCCGGACCCGTTACTGCGGCTCCGCCAGCTCCCGCGCCACGTCGGAGGGCGCGCGGATGCGGTCCATTTTATAGAGATAAACCATGACCTCCGCCACCGCCTCGTAGAATTCGGGCGGGATCATTTGATCCAGCTCCGCCGCCGCGTACAGCGCGCGGGCGAGCGGGCGGTTTTCGATCACCACGATATCGTTTTGCTCCGCGACCTCCACGATCTTGAGCGCGAGGTAATCCAAGCCCTTTGCCAGCACGATCGGCGCGGCGTCCTCGCCGGGGTGGTAGCGCAGCGCGACGGCAACGTGCGTCGGGTTTCGGAGGATCACGTCCGCGCCCGGCACGTTCTGCATCATGCGCTGCTGCGCCATCTGCCGCTGCAGCTGCTTGATGCGGCCCTTGATCTGCGGATCGCCCTCCGTCTGTTTGAATTCCTCCTTGATCTCCTGCTTCGTCATTCGCATCTGCCGCTCAAAATCCCACCACTGGTACAGGAAGTCGGCGGCGGCGATGACGAGGAACGCGAGGATCACCTTGAGCAGCATGAGGAAGATCGCGTTGAGCAGGTGCGCGCACGCGCCCAGCATATCCGCGTAAAGGTAGCGCTCCGCCACGTTCATGATGTCGCGCAGGGAGGTGTAAATGATATAGAGCAGGATCGTGATTTTTATGATATTCTTCAGAACCTCCACCAGATTCTTGAGGGAAAAGAGGTTCTTGAAGCCGTTGAGCGGATTGATCTTGTCAAATTTCGGCTTGATCAGCTCAAAGGATACGAGCATCCGCGTCTGCGCCATGGTCGCGATCACCGAGATGAGCACCGTCCCCGCGAGCAGCGGCCCCGTCACGCGCGCAAGGAGCATCACGCTTTGCAGAAAGACCTCCTTGGGGATCAGCTCGATGGTCCGGTCCTGCGCCAGAGCGAGGCAGTAGCGGATAAACTGTGCGATCTGCTCGCACGCCGAGGAAAAGGTCAGGCGCAGCATCAGCACGCTTCCGACGAGGGACGCCACGGCAACGGCGTCCTTGCTCATCATAACGTGGCCTTTTTTGCGTTCGTCCCGCCGTTTTTTTGGGGTGGCTTTTTCGGTTTTTTCCCCTTCCGCCAAGCCGTGTCCCCCCTTTTATCCGCGCTATCCGCCGCCGAGCGTCAGCAGGGCGCGCAGCTCCTCCAGCATCAGCGCCTCCGTCTCCATCAGGAAATCGCCCATCGGCGCGATCAAAACGAGCAGCATAAACAGCCCGATGAGCACCTTCAGCTCAATATTGATGGCAAAAACATTGATCTGCGGGATCGCTTTCATCAGGACGCCCATGCCGACCTGTCCCAAAATTTCCGCGCCCAGGATGGGCAGGCTCAGCTTGACGGCGAGGAGCACGCACTCGGCGAACAGCTCCACCACGCGCTCCGCCGCCTCCCGCCCCAGCATCACCGTGCCGAAGGGCACGATCTCGCCCGAGGTGAGCATGATGCGCAAAAGCGTCACATGGCCGTTTGCCGCGAAAAACAGCAGCATCGCCAGGGTATTCAGCAGGTTCGCCGTCGTGGTCGTCTGGGACTGGGAGGTGGCGTCATAGGTGCGCGCCATGCTCATGCCCATCTGCGCGTCGATCAGCTCGCCCGCCTGCTCGGGAACGAAAAAGAAGAAGCGCATCACGATCCCGAACAGAAAGCCCAGCCCCAGCTCCATCACAAGCTTGAGCCCAAGGCCCAGCAGCGTTGCCGGAACGGGGACAAACGCGCCGCCGTACACGCCGTAGACCGCCCAGGAGAGCATCAGGATGAAGCCCGCCTGAAACGTCGGCGGAATGCCCCTGCGCCCGAAGATCGGGTTGAAGAGCACGAAGCCGGACAGCCGCATCACGATGAAAAGCAGCAGCGTAAACGCAGTCCAGTCAAACATGGCGCTAGAGCATCAGGTCAAACACACTGTAGGTATATTCCTGCAGCGTCTCGATCATCCATCCGCCGCCGAGCGAGAGCAGCATCACCACGATGATCAGCTTCAGCACGAAGCCGATGGACTGCTCGTGGATCTGCGTCACCGCCTGCAAGATCGCGACGATCACGCCGACGAGCATGCACAGCAGCAGGATCGGCGCGCCGATCCGGATCGCGACGCCGATGCCGTCGCGGAACACATCTATGGTCCGATTGATATCCACAGCGTCGCTTCACCTCCGCGGCGGGTCATTTCACGCTTCGCACCAGGGTGGAGAACAACAGCTCCCACCCGTTGACCGAGATAAACAAAAGCAGCTTGAACGGCGTTGAGATCATCGCCGGGGGCAGCATGATCATGCCCATGGACATCAGCGTCGACGAAACGATGATGTCGATGAGGAGGAACGGGATGTAGAGATAGAGCCCGATCTCGAACGCGCGCTTGAGCTCGCTGGTGGCGAACGCCGGCGTCACGACACGCAGCGGCAGCTCCGTTCCCGCCTCCACGCTGTCGGGCACCGTCTCCCCCGCCATGTTGCAGAACATCCGCAGCGCCGAGGTCTCCACGTTGCGCAGCATGAACTGCTTGAGCGGGACCTGCGCGCGCGCGAAAAACTCCTCCTGCGTGATCCGCTCGTCCGTATAGGGCTGCCACGCCTCCTCGTTGATCTGGTCGATCACGGGCGACATGGTGAACAGCGTCAAAAACAGCGCAAGACCGACGAGCACCAGGTTCGGCGGCGTCTGCTGCGTGCCGATCGCGTTGCGGAGAAAGGAAAACGAGATGATGTACCGGGTGAACGAGGTCATCATGACCACCACCGAGGGCAGCAGCATGATCATCGTCGTCAGGAATATGACCTCCAGCGTTTGTACGCTGTCACCGTTTATGTTGATGAGACCATCCGCCATGGAAAACCACTCATTTCTTCTTCCGCAAAGTCTCGCCCAGCACCTCCAGAAAGCCGGGCGCCGCCGCGGTCTCGCCCTCCGCGAGCCACCGCTCGGCCTCTTCGCCGTCCAACTCCCGGAGCAGCGTGATCTGATGCTCGGTCACGCCGAGCAGATAGCACCGCTCGTCCAGCCGCACGAGCACAAGCCGCTCGTTCCGCCCCACGCCCAGCTGGCCCAGAATGCGGAAGCGGCCCGCGCCGTCCGTCCGGATCGCTCCCGCGCCGCCGGGCACGCCGTGCATCCCGATCCACCGCGTCACGAAATACGCAAGGTACAGGATCAGGACGACGACCGCCAGTACGCCGAGAAGCGACCAAAACGGGGCGTCCATTACGGATTGCCGAGAATGGTCGTCACCGTCTTCATGATACGGTCCGGCTTAAAGGGCTTGACGATGAAGTCCTTCGCGCCGTGCTGGATCGCGTCGATGACCATTGCCTCCTGGCCCATTGCCGAGCACATGACGCAGTTGGCGGCGGGATTCTTCGCCTTGATCGCCTTGAGCGCCTCCAGGCCGTCCATGTTCGGCATCGTGATGTCCAGGATCACGAGGTCGGGATGGAATTCGTCATACTTCGCCACGGCGTCCGCGCCGTCGACCGCCTCCACAACGTCTGTGAAGCCGTTCTTCGTGAGGGTGTCTTTGATGACCTTTCTCATGAAGGCCGCGTCGTCAGCAGTTAAAATCGTTGCCATCGTTTTTTCTTCCTTTCCATTCAAAACTGATCTTTGTTGGTCTAGGTTAGGTTATCGAGACTCGGCTTCTGCACGATTTCACTGATGCGAATGCCGAAGTTGTCGTCGATCACGACCACATCGCCGTGCGCGATGCACTTGCCGTTGACGTAGACGTCCACCTGATCGCCCGCAAGCTTGTCGAGCACCACGAGCGAGCCCTTGGAAAGCGCCAGAATGTCCTGCACCTTTTTGCGGGTCCGCCCGATCTCGACCGCGATCTCCAGCGAGACGCCCATGATCAGGTCGAGGTTCTGGCTCTCCTCGTCGTTGAGCGTCGTCCCGTCCGCAAGGGAGGGCATCGGCGCCGACTTCGTCTGGACCACCTTGTTGTCCGGCGCTCTGGGGGGCGCTTGCTGCGCCGCCGCCGCTGCCGCCGCCTGCGCGGCCGCCGCCTGCGCGGCCGCCGCCTGCATCTGCTGCATTTGCAGTTGCATCTGCTGCTGCATCTGCTGCATCTGCATCTGCATC
>CACZCL010000074.1 GCA_902779695.1 Oscillospiraceae bacterium
CCCACGCGTTACTCGCAGGACGACGCCATGCGCGCGGGAACGCTGTTTCCGGGGCTGAACCTGCCGTTCCATAAGGAAATCCGCTCCCGCTTCCCCGCCGCGAACACGGCGCTGACCGAGCTGATGGCGCTGGACTTCGCCATTCAGGAGCTCGGCCTGTACCTCTCCACCCACCGCGACGACAAGGAGGCGCTGGAGCTGTACTGGTCCTACGTCCGCCTCGGCAAGCAGGGGCGTGAGAAATACGTGGAGCAGTACGGCCCGCTGTGTGAGACCGACATCACGCCCGGGAGCTTCAAATGGCTGGACGATCCGTGGCCCTGGGATCTGGGAGGTAACGACTGATGTTTGTATATGAAAAGAAATTGCAGTATCCGGTCAAGATCGCAACGCCGAACCCCAAGCTGGCGGCGGCGATCATCTCCCAGTACGGCGGGCCGGACGGCGAGCTTGGCGCGTCGATGCGCTACCTGAGCCAGCGTTTCTCCATGCCCTACCCCGAGCTGAAGGGCCTTCTGACCGACATCGGCACGGAGGAGCTGGGGCATCTTGAGATGGTCGGCGCGATCGTGCATCAGCTCACGCGCGGCCTCAGCGACGAGCAGATCAAGACCGCGGGCTTCGACGCCTACTTCGTCGACCACACGGCGGGCGTCTACCCCACGGCGGCGTCCGGCTTCCCGTGGAGCGCGGCGAGCATGGCGGTCAAGGGCGACCTGATCGCGGATCTGACCGAGGATCTTGCCGCGGAGCAAAAGGCGCGCGTGACCTACGACAATATCCTGCGCCTGTCCGACGACCCCGACGTGAACGACGTCATCAAGTTCCTGCGCGCACGCGAGATCGTACACTTCCAGCGCTTCGGCGAGGGGCTGCGGCTCGCGCGCGAGAAGCTGGACGAGAAAAACGTCTACTACCTCAACCCCAGCTTCGACAAGTAACACGCAAAAAAGCTCCGGAGCCGACGGCTTCGGAGCTTTTTTGCCCGGAAGGTCACTTCTTCGTCCGGCTCCACGCGGGGCAGAGCGGAACGCCGTTCTTGTCGAGCAGCATCAGCTTGTAGAGCGTGATATTGCGCGTCGCCGACGCGGTAAAGCCGTATTTTCTTCTTTGTTCCGATATTCTTGCAAATCTCACCAATTTCATTCTATCAGCCGCGCGCCGTTTTACAGGAGCGGGGCGCAAAATCGCTGCGATCCCGCCTCCCCCGCCGAAACGACCGCCTCCTCGACGCGCAGCTCCGCGCCGAGGAGCAGCCGCCGCGCGTCCCAGACGTTGCCCGTTTCCAGCGCGGCAAGCGCGTCCTCCGCCGCGTTCACCATCAGGTGATAGAGATACTCGTAATCCGGCATGGCGATGTCCTCCCCCAAAATAAAAAATGCGCGGCATTGAGCCGCGCACGAAAAACGCACAGCCCTTTGCTGCGACACAAAGTCAACCATCCCCGAAGGCACGTGTTGAAGAGGCGTGCATTTTTACCAAAATGCACGTGCCAATACAAAAAGATGGTGTTTACTTTGTGTCGCAAGTTCATATTACCATTTCCCGACACGCTTTGCAAGCGCAATCGTCCGACGGCTTTCGACAATTTACCGCCGCGTTCCGCCCCCGCCGCAGGCGCGGCGAAATCGGGGCGCGCCGTTCCGAGCGCAAAAACCGCAGCGGCAGCGGAACGCGAGGCTCAACGCCTCGGCGGGAAGCGCCGGAAACGCCGGCACGACGCGGCGGGAGCGGAAAAGGGAGTCTTGAACCGTAGGTTCAAGCGGCGTTTTGCCCACTTTGCCGCCGCGGGCAAAGTGGGTCGCGCCGGAGCGCGAAACACTCCGCCCCCGAAAAAAGAAAAGGCTCCGAAGCCCGCGCTTCGAAGCCCCTTCGATCCAATATGCGCCTACTGCCCGCACGCCGCCTTGAACGCGGCCCAGTTGCGGTTGTACGCCTCCTCCGCCTCCGCGGAGACGTTCATGATGAACTCGCCGCTGCCGGCGGATTCCGGCGCCACCAGCGCCGGGTCCACGATGCCGTCCGCCGCGCCGGTGGTGTTGACGTAGCCGATGTACTCAAAGCACGCCTTGCTGATCTCCGGCTCCAAAAGATACTTCAAAAACTCGTTCGCCGCCTGCTTGTTGGGCGCGTTCACGGGGACGAACGCCGCCATGATGCCAAAGCCCAGCCCCTCCTCCGGGTAGACGACCTTCAGGTCGGGGTTCTCCGCCATGACCTGCGTCACCTGCGAGGTGTAGAGGAACGCGACGGACGCCTCGCCGTTGAGCAGCGCGTCCTGCGTGTTGTCGTCCTGAATGAGACGGATATTGGGCGCGAGCCGCAGCAGCTTCTCGCCCGCCTGCGCGATCACGCCGAGGTCCTCCTCGTTCATGCTCCGCCCCATCGAAAGCAGGGTGATGCCGTTGATGACGCGGTAGTTCGCCGTGATGGCGACCGAGTCCTTCAGCGCGCTGTTCCACAGGTCGTTGTAGCCCTTGATCGGGAAATCCACCGCCGCCGGGTCGTAGACGATCAGCGGGATGCCGCAGCCGTAGGGCACGGTATACTTGTCCTCGGGGTCGTAGAACTGCCCCTGATAGCGCGGGTTGATGTTGGCGTAATTCGTGACGACGCTCTTGTCGATCTCGCTGACGAGCCCCGCGTTCACCGCCTGCTCGATGATATAGTCGTCGGCGATCACGACGTCGTAGTCGCCGCCCTTCGCCTGCGACAGCTTCTCCAGCATCGTCTCGTCATAGTCGAAGTTCGAGTAGACGATCTTCGTGCCCGTCCGCGCGGTGAAGCCCTCCAGCACCTCCGGCGGGAACATTCCCTCCCAGGTGTAGAGCACCAGCTCGCTGTTCGCCTTTTTCGCGCCGCAGCCGGCAAGAAGCGCGAGCGCCGTCACGGCGCCGAGAAGCGCCAGCCATTTCTTTTTCATACCCTTTCTCCTTTGTCGTTTGATTCCTCCCGCCTCAGCGCCCCGCGCCGCAGCGCGGCGGAGAGCGCCTGCGCCAATACGACGGCGGCGAGCAGGATGGTGCAAAGCGCGTTGATCTCCGGCGTCACGCCGGTGCGCATCTGCGTATAGACCTTGATCGGCAGCGTCGAGAGCGTCGGCCCGTTGACAAAGATGCTGATAACGACGTCGTCGAAGCTCATGGCGAACGAGAGGATGCAGCCCGACGCCACGGCGGGCAGGATCAGCGGCAGCGTGATGTCGAAAAACGCCCGCGCCGGCGTGGCGCCGAGGTCGCGCGCCGCCTCCTCGATCGACTTGTCGATGCCGACCAGCCGCGCCTTGACCATCAGATACACGTACGGGATGCAGAACGAGGTGTGCGCGAGGATCAGCGTCGGCCAGCCGAACGGCAGGCGCAGCAGCGAGAAAAACGCCATGAACACCATGCCGAGAATGATCTCCGGCAGCATGATCGGCACCGTGGACAGATACTCCATCATGCCCTTGCTGCGGTAGTGGACGCGCGCCATCCCGATCGCGCCCAGCGTGCCGACGACCGCCGCGAACGCGCAGCTCACCAGTCCGAGCACGACGCTGTTGCGCAGCGCCTCCATCAGCGCCGCGTCGCGCAGCAGCGTCTCGTACCAGCGCCAGGTAAAGCCCTTCCACGCCACGGGCAGCTTGGAATCGTTGAACGAGAACACCACGACCACCGCGATCGGCAAATAGGTGATCAGCGTGACGAGCGCCAGATAGAACGCCGCGAAGGAGAACCGTTTCCGCTTCATCACAGCATCCCCTCCAGCTCGCTCATGTGCGTCGCCCTGCGATAGAGGGCGAGCAGCAGCGTCGTCATCACCGCCAGCACCAGCGCCAGCGCCGCCGCGAAGGGCTGGTTGCCGCCGCGGGTCATCTGATCCTGGATCAGGCTGCCGACCAGCACGATCTTGTTGCCGCCGAGCAGGTCGGCGATGAAAAACAGACCCATCGACGGAACGAACGTCAAAATCACGCCGCTCATCAGCCCCGGCAGCGTCAGGCGCAGGGTGATCGTCAAAAACGCCCGCGCCGGCGTGGCGCCGAGGTCGCGCGCCGCCTCCACCAGCGTCCAGTCCATCTTCTCCACGCTGGTGTAGACCGCGAGGATCATGAACGGCAGCAGGCCGTAGACCATGCCGGTCAGCACCGCCGGATAGGTATAGAGGATCTTCAGCGGCTCGCGGATCAGCCCCAGCGCGAGCAGGACGTTGTTCAAAAGCCCCTTCGCCTGCAAAATGATCAGCCAGCCGTACAGCCGGATCAGCGAGCTGGTCCAGAACGGCACCATGACGAGAAACAGCATGAGCCGCTTTCCCCGCGCGCCCAGCCGCCCCATGAAGTAGCCGAAGGGATAGCCGATCAGCACGTTCAGCAGCGTCGTCGAGAGCGCCAGCCGAAGCGATTCGCGAAAGCAGTTCAAATACACGCCGTCGCGCATCTTGGCGAAGTTTTCCAGCGTGAACGCCCAGCGGAAGCCGGTCCCCGCGGTGTTCTGCGCAAAGCTGACCGCGATCATGTACAGCACCGGCCCGAGAACAAACAGCAGCGTGAAAAGATACAGCGGCGCGACGCACAGCCACCAGCGCTCACGCCTTTGGCGCGGCTTCACGGCTCCGCCTCCCTCCTGTCGACCAGGACGGCGGCGTCCGGCTGCCAGCTCAGATAGACCGTTTCCCCCGCGGCAAAATCAAAATGGATGCCCTGCCGGGTGATCACGGCCTCCGTCCCGTCGTCAAGGCGCACGGGGATGCGCAGCATCCCGCCGGCGAAGGTGTTTCCCTCGACCACGCCGCGGACGCCCGCGTCCCCGTCCGGTTCGCGGGAAATCGCTATGTTCTCGCCGCGCACCGCAAGCGCCAGCGCGTCGCCGGGCGCGAGCGGAAGCCCGTCCGTCCGGCAGCGCATCGTGCCGCCGCCGGTACGCAGAATCACGGTATCCCCCTCCACGCGCTCCGCCGTGCCGCGCAGGATATTGGCGCTGCCGACAAACTGCGCCGCGTAGCTGGTGCGGGGATGGTCGTAGATGTCGTTCGGCGTCCCCTGCTGCTCGATCCGGCCGCGGTGCAGCAGCACGATCCGGTCGGACATATTGATTGCCTCCTCCTGATCGTGCGTCACGTAGATGAAGGTCGTGCCAAGCTGCTTTTGCAGCTTTTTCAGCTCGTACTGCATCTGGCGGCGCAACTGCAGATCCAGCGCGCCGAGCGGCTCGTCGAGCAGCAGCACCTTCGGCCGGTTGATCAGCGCGCGCGCGATCGCCACGCGCTGGCGCTGCCCGCCGCTGAGCTGGTCCGGCGTCTTGCGCCCGCTCTCGCCCATCTGCACCAGCGAAAGCGCCTCGCCGACCCGCTGCTCAATCTCGCGCCTCCCGACGCCGCGGATGCACAGCGCGTAGGCGACGTTTTGAAACACCGTCATGTGCGGAAACAGCGCATAGCTCTGGAACACCGTGTTGACGCCGCGCTTTTCCGGCGGGTCGCCGACCACGTCGCGCCCCTCCAGCAGAACGCTGCCGCCGTCCGGCTCCGTCAGCCCGGCGATGATGCGCAGCATCGTCGTCTTGCCGCAGCCGGAGGAGCCGAGCAGCGTGACGAACTCGCCCTCGCCCACGCGCAAACTGATCCCCGCGAGCACCTCCGCGCCGTCATAGCGCTTCGTGACGTCCCGCAGCTCCAAAATGATATTCGCCTGACCGTTTTCCATTGCTTTCCCTGACTTCCGCGTATCGTACCGAACAGTGGATATTATATCCATCGCAGTGGTTGATGTCAATATGATTTATTTCAATCGAATTAAAACGGCAAAGAAAGGACGCGGAATACGCGTCCTTTCCCCTTTTCCGCTCAAGCCGTGATATCCAGCCCCATATTGCGCTTTACCTTCTCCGCCATTTCGCGGGCGAGGTCCTTTGTGTTGTCGTTCGCCGTGACCGTGCGGGTCGTGCCGCCGGAAACGTAGAACCTGCCGCACTCGGGGCAGATGCCCGTATGATAGACCACCGACTGGCTGACGACCTTGCGGCCCTCCCGCTGCGCCTCGGCGCGCTCTCGCACGACGTGCTCCATCTCGTGCCCGCGCACCCGGGACGGCGCCACGTCCGGGTCGATGTGCTGCGCCGTCTTGAACGAAACGCCCGGATCGTCGGAACCGTCCTGATACTTGCGCTTGGCGCAGGTCTGGCACTTCGTATCGTTCATGACCTCCGCGGGGGAATCCGCGTCCTCGACGCCCTGCACGTCCTCTCCGTCGTCGTCCTCGTCCTCCCACGGGAAGCGGAACTCGTCGTCCTCCTCCTTCTCCGTGCCAAGAAGGCGGAACTTTTCCTCCGCCTCGTCCGCACCCGGAAAGAGGATCGTCCCGTCCTTTTCCTTCGCGCCCGGAAGCCGGAGCCCTTCTTCCGCGCCCTCCGTTCCTGAAAGGCCGGGCGCTTCGTCCGCAGCCTCCGTATCCGAGAAATGGAACTTCTCCGCCTCCGCGTCCAGATCCGGGAAACCAAGCCCCGGAAACTGAGCGCGCGTGCGCGTGGCAAGCTCAACGGGGCCAAAGCCCTCGGGGACGTAGGGAAGCTCGCGGGCGGGAAGCGCGGCGGACGCCGCCGCGCCGGCGGCTGCCGCCATGCCGACGGAAAGCGCGTTGTTTTGCTTCGCAGCGGCAGCGGCGGGAGCCTGCGAAACGGGGGAAGCGCCCCGCGCGGCGGCGAAATTCGCCGTGTACCGCAGCTTTGTCCACGCGGCGGACATTCCGCCGTAGCCGATCGCGCCAAGCAGCGCCATACGCTTCCCTCCTTTCCGTCACAGCTCGCAGATTTTTGGAGCGATCCCGCCGCCGGCGGGGAATCAGGCCATTTTCGTCTTGAGATCCGCCAGGCGGTTGAGCGCCTCGGTCAGCGTCTCATCCTTCTTCGCGAAGTGGACGCGGACGATATTCTGCACATCCTCCATGAAGAACGAGGTGCCCGGGACGCAGGCGACGCCGACCTTGACCGCCATTTCCTCGCAGAACTCCACGTCGGTCTGCCCCTTCTTGAGATACGGACCGATGTCGATGAGCGTGAAGTATGTGCCCTGCGGATCGGTGAACGGGATGCCGAGGTTGCGAAGCCCATCCGTAAACAGCTTCTTCATATGCGCGTAATGCGCGCCGAACTCCTCGTAATAGCTCTCCGGCATATTGAGGCCCACACAGGCGGCCTCCATCAGCGGAGCCGGCGCGCCGACGGTGTTGAAGTCGTGATACTGCTTGATGCGCTCCATGATCTCCTTCGGCGCAATGGCGTAGCCGAGTCGCCAGCCGGTGATGGAATACGTCTTGGACAGGCTGGAGCAGCTGACCGTGCGCTCCCACATGCCGGGCAGCGAGTTCATGTAGATATGCTTGTTGTCGTCGTAAACGATGTGCTCGTAGACCTCGTCCATGATCGCGTAGGCGTCATACTTGACGCAAAGGCTCGCGATCAGCTCCAGCTCCTCGCGGGTGAATACCTTGCCGCTGGGGTTGGACGGGTTGCAGATCAGGATCGCCTTCACGCCCTGACGGAACGCGTCCTCCAGCACGTTGGCGTCGAAACCGAACGCGGGCGGCACCAGCGGGACGTAGACCGGCTCGCAGTCCGCCATGATGATCTGGGCGTGATAGTTTTCAAAATACGGGCTGAACAGGATCACCTTGTCGCCGGGGTTGGTCAGGGCGAAGATCGTGTCCACCATCGCCTCGGTCGAGCCGATCGTCACAACGATCTCGGTCTCGGGGTCGATGGTCCTGCCCATGAAGCGCCCGCACTTGCGGGCGACCGCCTGCCGGAAGTTCGGCGCGCCCATCGTGATGGGATACTGGTGCGGGCCGAGCGGCGCAATCTCCGCAAGGCGGTCGGTGATCGCCTTGGGCGGGTCGAAATCCGGGAAGCCCTGCGCCAGATTGATGGCGTTGTTGGCGATGGCGATGCGCGTCATACGGCGGATGACAGACTCGGTGAAAAGCTTGTTTCTTCTGCTCATTTCCTGCATGGTTGTTTGTTCTCCTGGCGTTTAAGTCCGCTACCCTAGTCTATAGGTACTTGTATTATAAACAAAAATGTGGCAAAGCGCAAGAATAAATATGAAAAACCGGCTGATTTTTTATCAGCCGGTTTTTGTCTGGGCGAACGGCCTCAGCGGCCGCAGCCGCAGCCGTTCGAGTTTCCCTCCTCCGCGGCGCAGACGGCGTCCGTCGGGAAGAAGGAGTTGAGCGGGAACTCGACGTCCGCGAACACCGAGCACGGGTCCTCCGCGCTGCCGATCCCCGCGATGGTGCATTCGTCCTCGGGCACGCAGAAGCCGAAGCTCGGGATGAGCAGCTGCGTGTCGCGCTCCAGCCGGACAAGGGAGAACTGCCCGAGGGAGACGCAGACGCGGCGGCTCTGCGCTTCGTCGAGGATCAGCGGCTCGTCAAAGGCGGAGAGGATGCCCTCGGGCACGCCGGTGAGCACGCCGGGGACATAGTGGCAGTTGTCGACAAAGCTCGCGCTGAGCAGCAGCGGATCGACCACCTCGACGAACGCCGTCGGCAGGTCCGCGGTCAGGTTGAGCTGGGGATCCAGCTCGTCGGCAACCGGCTCGGAGGAGAAGATCTTCGGGCCGCTCTCGCCGCCGCAGAGGATGACGCGCTTGCCGAACGTCGCAAGGCCCTGCACCTCGGTGTAGCGCGTGCTGCCGTTCATCGCCTGCAGCGTGATGCGGTAGTAGAAGCGCATATCGACTGTGTAGTAGCCGCGGTTAAACGTCACCGGCTCCACGTCGACGAAGGTATAGAGCAGCTCCGCGCTGCCGCCGCGCAGCGACTGCGCCGCGGCAAGCACCTCCTGCGCCGACTGCGTGGGATAGAAGCGCAGATCTTCCACGCAGTCCTTGTCATACCACTGGCCACGTTGGAGTTATTTGCGTTTCAGCCCCTGGGAGGACATGAAACCCACCGTGTCGGAGTTGTTGACCCGCACATAGTACCACTTGACGCCGTTCCGGATCGAGTAGTAGCCGTAGTTTCTGACCACGGTGTTGTCGTACAGGGTCTTGATGACGCCGTACTGCGTACCGGGGCCATAGCACAGGCTCAGACCGCCGGAAGCCTTCACCAGATACGGGCCTGCGATCGTGCGGTCGTACTTCTCCGCATACAGCGGCTTCTTGGGCTTCTGGTTGGCGGTCAGGATCTCGTTGACGCGGCGCTGCACGGCCTCGTAGTTGTACCCGGCAGCCGTGAGACGGTGGCGGCGATCGGCGCCGTTTCCCCAGACTCCG
>CACZCL010000075.1 GCA_902779695.1 Oscillospiraceae bacterium
TTTTCATAGACGGCGCGGAACCGCTCGCGCAGCGCGTCGATCATGCCGCCGTAGGGCTGTAACTGCCCGGCGTCGATCTTCTCCGAGCGGACGTAGACGATGAAGAACTGGTTGAAGCGCAGAAGGTCGCTCTGCTCGCGGTACAGGCGCAGGAACGAGTCGAGGAAGAAGGCGTAGACCTCCGCCGCCGTGCCGCCGGTCTGCTCCGGATTGCGCTTGCTGTTCTCCGCCGTGAAGGTCTGAAACGCCCACGTCGCGGTCTCGATCACCAGCGTGTCCTTTTCGTGAAAGTAACGCTGGACGGTTCTCAGCGGGCAGCCGCTCTCCGCCGCGACGTCCGAGAGCGTGATCGAGTCGATATTCTTCTCCGCGAACAGCCGAAACGCAGCCGCGAGCACCTTCTGCCGCACCTCCGCCATCTGCGCGTACGACCTTCTCGGTCCTGCCATGCCATGCGCCTCCTCTTGGTCATCTAAACGGCGGCGTTTCTTGCGCCACGAACGGGCCTATTTTAACACCGCATACCAAAATACGCAATAGCCTATCAAACATTTTTTGGCGCGGCGCAAAAAGCGCATATTTACCGTTTACGTTTACCTGATTCTGGTATTTATGACAAGAGAGGTCCCGGTTCAGAACGAAGTGTTCTGAATCGGGACCTTTCATGCATGGAAGGGTTCAGCTTGCAGCCGAGAGCCTTGCGCCCCATTTCGCTTCATTTCGGAGCCTCCGCCTCCGCCAGAAATACGGCGGGGGAGTAGAGATAGCCCTGATAGCAGTCACAGCCGATCTTGTGCAGCGCGTCGCGCTGACGTTCCGTCTCCACATATTCCGCCAGCACCGTCAGGTGCAGATTGGCGGCGAGCTGCGTGATAGAGGAGATGATCTCCTCACAGTTCTGGTGAGAAAAGAGCCCCTTGACCAGGGAACCGTCCAGCTTGATGAAATCGAACAGGTTTTCCTTCAGATAATTCAAAGAAGTCTGCCCCATCGAAAAGTCGTCGATCGCGAGCTGCAGGCCCATTTCACGGAAGCTGCGCAGCGCCTGCACGGTTTTGACGTCAAAGCTGAGCGCGGCCTGCTCGGTTACCTCAAGGCAGATATTCTTCCCGGCAAAGGCATCCTTCGCGTTCAGCCGCTGACAGAAATGCAAATAACGCGGCGTCACGACCGTCGTCGCCGTCACATTAACGGAAAGCTTGATCCCTTCCCCGAAGCGCTGGAGCAGCAGGGGACGATCCGTCAGGGCGCGCAGGAGCACCGCCTCCTCCAGCTCGGGAAGGAAGCCGCCGTCCTCCGCCAGCTTTACCACCACCGGCGGATAGAGCATACCAAAGGAGGGGTGTTTCCAACGCAGCAGCGCCTCGACGCCGACGCATTGACCATCGTTTCTGAATTGCGGCTGGTAGGCGAGAACCACGCTGCTGTCCAAGTCATGCTCCAGATCCGCGCACAGCGCTTTCGCAAATTCCCCGTACACGCTTTTTTGCTCGATGAGCCTGACGCCGGCCAGATCCTGTTCGCTTTTTCTGAAATAATCCATGAAGGAGTCGTATTCGGCGCGGTGCTTTTCCGCCGTCTGCCGGTCCATCAGCCGGACGAAGGGAGAGTATATGAGAATGCCGAGCGCGACGTTCACAAGCTGCAATGCGCTCCCGGCAAGCGAGCCGGTGGCGTAGTAGCCCCCCAGCAGAACCGGCGTCGTCCACTCGATTTCCGTTGTAATCATCGGCACGAGCCCGGCGGAAAGTGCCAGATAGGAGACGGTGTAGTTTGCCAGAGGGACGGCAATGAAGGGGAACAGCAGAACCGGGTTAAAGATGATCGGAAGCCCGAAAACCATCAGCTCGTTGATGTTGAACAGCATTGGAAACGCCGCAGCCAGGCCGAGACCGCGGCGAGCCCTGTCGCGGGAGAAGAGAAGAATGGCGATGAGAAGGCAGAGCGTGGTACCGCAGCCGCCGATGAGAACGAAACAGTCGAAAAACTGCTTTGTCAGGATGTTGGTGGGAGCGGCGCCAATGGAAACCGCAGCCTGGTTTGCGGCAAGCCCCGGAGCAAACCAGGTCTGCATCACGCTCTCCAGCGCGTCGCTCCCGTGGATGCCGAAGAACCAGAGCAGCGAAGAGAGGAAAACGAAGAAGAAGCCCTTCCAGAAGCCGCCCACGATGGCGGAAAAAGGACGGTCGAAGGCAGCGGCCAGCAGGCTGCGGAAGGAATCCACACGGAACGCGTAAACGATCGCACCGTTCATGACAGCGAAAATGACGGACGTCAGGGCAAGAGGGACGATCGTGCCAAGCATCTGATTGAACTCCCGATCCGAGCCGGCGGAGTAGAGCTGGATGCGGCGCCGTCGAAAGACAAGATAGATCGCGTGGTACAGCGCGCTTGCGCCTATGCCCGCCAGGATGGCAAGAATCATGGACTTCGGCCCGACGCTGTCCAGGCTGAAGGAGGGCAGGTACGCGCCGGCGAGAACAAAGAAGGACATCAGCGAGGCGCAGATCGCTCCGAGCACCGGCACGTCCGGCTCGGAGCGGTGGTGCATATAGGCGTAGCTGACGGATATCGTCATGTAGACGGACAGCACGCCGAAGGTGGCGCTGAAAACCGTACCGAAGAGAGTCAGCGGGAAACCGCCCGCGAACCGCGCGATAAAGCGCTGATAGGCTCCGACGGGGAAAGTTTGCAGGATCAGGGCGAACGCGCCGATGATCAATATGGGAATGATGTTTGCAAGGCCGCTGCGGATAATGAGAACGAACGGAAGGCTCTTCGCACGTCTGATAAACGACTGTTCCTTTGATTCCGCCATGCCGCATTCCTCCTCGTATGGGAGCGCCCGCGCGCCACAGTTTTTTCCTCAGTCTGAAATCATACGCATATTATGACACAGAAGCGGCGCACAAGCAAGACCGCATTTTCTCAGGCCCAAACGACGCCCGCGACCACGGGGTGCATCCCCAAATAAGCTCCGCCGGGTCCAGCGGAGAGTCTGCTCCAGCTCGTCCTTTCGTGCGCGCAAACGGTTCAGCGCCATTTGTAACGCCTTCTCCCGAAAGGACACACCCTCCCGGTCCGTCATAGCGCCAAGGCCCGGTATACAGCAGCAATCGGTTTCTGAAGCGCAGGCGCGTGAGCGGCATCCTGCGCGACGAGGGGCTGTTGGAGCTGCCGTTCCTGTTCCGCCTGATCAGTTGATGCGGTTTTCCCGTAATACGCTTTGTTTTCCGGGTGCGGCGCGAAACGAATCCTATACGATAAGGCGGCGGTTTTCCGAGAAAACCGCCGCCCTTGCGCTGTCACGGGATCGCGCTTAAAATTCGAATTCGCCCTCGTAGACCAGCACCGCGTTGCCGGTGAGCAGCACGCGCTCGTCCGTCACGTTCACCGTCACGTCGCCGCCGGCAAACTTCACCGTCACGTCGCGCCCCGCCGGGCAAAGCCCCAGCCTGACCGCCGCCGCGACCGCCGCGCAGGTGCCCGCGCCGTAGGCAAGCGTCTCGCCGTTCCCGCGCTCCCAGCTCCGCATACGGACGGTGGAGGCGTCGATGACGCGCACGAACTCCGTGTCCGTCTCCCCCGCGTAGGCTTTGAGGTCGAGGCTGTCGATGGCGTCGCAGAACACGACGCGGTGCCTGCCGCCGAGCAGGACGGGCACGCTCCCGTCCGCCTCCGCCGCCTCCACGACGGCGCCGCCCATGTCCACGGCGACGGAATTCACCTTGCCGTCGCGCAGATACAGCCGCAGCCGCCGCACGCCGTCCGCCGTTTCAACGGTGATCGTCTCGCCGCGGACGTAGCCCTTGTCGTAGAGGTACTTCGCCACGCAGCGGATGTTGTTGCCCGCGATGCGGCTCTCGCCGCCGTCGCGGTTGAACGAGCGCATCCTGACGTCCGCGACCGCCGAGCGCTCCATCAGCACGACGCCGTTGCCGCCGATGCCCGTGTGCGCGCCGCAGAGGTCGACGCAGAGCGATTCGGGGCAGGTCAGGCGAGCGTCGAAGTTCTCGATGAAGATATAGTCGTTGCCGCAGGTGTGCATCTTGGCAAAGCGCACCTTCTGCCGCCACGGGCGCATGTCGTTGATGTCGACCAGCTCCACGTTCTGCCGCGTGAAGCGGCTCTCCATGCTGTCCGCCAGCGCGTTCGCCGTGTCCAGCGACGTGAGGCACGGAATGCCGCGCTGCATCGCGCGGCGGTGCAGCGCCGTATAGTCCCCCACCGTCGCGTCCTTGACCGCGCCGGTATAGACGACGTAACAGACCTCGCCGCTGTCCATGAGGCGCATGATCTCGTCGCTCTCCGACGCGTTTTTCACCGCGTACACCGTCAGCCCCAGGCTGCGGATCGCCGCCGCCGTGCCGCTGGTGGCGTAGAGCGCGAGCCCCATGTCGTAAAAGCGCTTCGCAAGCGTCAATATCTCCTGATAGTCGCCCTCCTCGACGCTCAAAAGCACGCCGGTCGCCTTCTGCTGGCGCGGCGACGGCACGGAGAAGCCCGCCGCCGTAAGGCCCTTGAACAGCGCCTCCGCCATCGTCTTGCCGAGGCCCAGCACCTCGCCGGTGGACTTCATCTCCGGGCCGAGCAGCGAGTTGGCGTCCGAGAGCTTTTCAAACGAGAACACCGGCACCTTGACCGCGCAGTACGGCGGCGTGCGGTACAGGCCCGTGCCGTAGCCCAGCTCGGCGAGCCTCGCGCCCAGCATGACCCGCGCGGCGAGATCCACCATCGGCACGCCCGTCACCTTGCTGATGTACGGCACGGTGCGCGACGCGCGGGGATTGACCTCGATCACGTAAAGCTCGCCGTCGAAAATGAGATATTGGATGTTGACGAGGCCCTTCGTCCCCAGCGCCAGCGCCAGCTGCGCGGAGCTGTCGCAGATCTTTTTGAGGAACCGGTCGCCCAGGTTGTAGGGCGGGTAGACGGCAATGGAGTCGCCGCTGTGGACGCCCGCTCGCTCGATGTGCTCCATGATGCCCGGGATCAGCACGTCCGTGCCGTCAGAGATCACGTCCACCTCCAGCTCGACGCCGGGCATATACTTGTCCACCAGCACCGGATTGTCGATCCCGCCGGCGAGGATCTTTTCCATGTAGGCCCGTGTCTGCTCCCGCGTGCGGGAGATGGTCATGTTCTGCCCGCCGATGACGTAGCTCGGGCGCAGCAGCACGGGATAGCCCAGCGTCTCCGCCGCGTCCAGCGCCTCTTGCAGCGTGGCGACGCCCATGCCCCTCGGCCGGCTGATGCCGAAGCGCTCCAGCAGCGCGTCGAAGCGCGCGCGGTCCTCCGCCGTGTCGATGCTCTCCGCCGAGGTGCCGAGGATGGGGATGCCCCGCGCGTCCAAAAACTGCGTCAGCTTGATGGCGGTCTGCCCGCCGAAGGCGACCACCACGCCGACGGGCTTCTCCACCTCGATGATGCCCATGACGTCCTCCGGCGTCAGCGGCTCGAAGTAGAGGCGGTCGGCGGTGTCATAGTCGGTGGAGACGGTCTCGGGGTTGTTGTTGACGATGACCACGTCATAGCCCAGCGCGCGCAGCGTCCAGACGCAGTGGACGGAGCTGTAGTCGAATTCGATGCCCTGTCCGATGCGGATGGGGCCGGAGCCGAGCACCATGACGACCGGCTTGCCGCCGCGCGGGAAGCGCCGCGCGTCGCACGCCTCGTCGCAGCAGGAATAGAAGTACGGCGTAGCCGCGGAAAACTCGGCGGCGCAGGTGTCCACCATCTTGTAGGCATAGCGGAACGCGGGCAGCGTCTCCGCGCCGCTGATGCGCCGGATGGCGGCGTCGGTGAAGCCGCGGCGCTTCGCCTCGCGATAGAGCGCTTCGTCCAGCGGCCCGTCCGCGAGGCGCGCCTCCAGCGCCGCGAGCTTTTGCAGCTTGAAGAGAAAAAAGCGGTCGATCCTCGTGACGGCATAGATATCGTCCACGCTCACGCCCGCCTTCAGCGCCTCGTACACCGTGAAAAGGCGGCGGTCGTTCTGCTCATGCAGGCGCTCGCGCACCGGCGCGTCGCGCAGCGGCGGCGCATCGAGCGTGTCGAGGGAGATCTCCGCGCTGCGCACCGCCTTCATCAGCGCCTCCTCAAAGCTCTGCCCGATCGCCATGACCTCGCCGGTCGCCTTCATCTGCGTGCCCAGCGTGCGCGACGAGCCGGCGAACTTGTCGAACGGCCACTTCGGGAACTTGACGACCACGTAATCCAGCGCGGGCTCGAAGCAGGCGCTGGTCTTCCCCGTGATGTCGTTGGCGATCTCGCAGAGCGTATAGCCGAGGGCGATCTTCGTCGTGATCTTCGCGATGGGATAGCCCGTCGCCTTGCTGGCAAGCGCGGACGAGCGCGACACGCGGGGGTTCACCTCGATGACCGCGTACTCAAAGCTGTCCGGGTCGAGCGCGAACTGGCAGTTGCAGCCGCCCACGATGCCAATGGCGCCGACCATGTCCAGCGCCGCGGAGCGCAGCATCTGGTACTCCTTGTTCGAGAGCGTCAGCGCCGGCGCGACGACGATGCTGTCGCCGGTGTGGATGCCAACGGGGTCGACGTTTTCCATCGAGCAGACGGTGATCGCGTTGCCCGCGCCGTCGCGCATCGTCTCAAACTCGATCTCCTTCCAGCCGGCGATGCTCTTTTCCACCAGGATCTGCGTGATGGGCGAGGCGTCCAGCCCCGCCTTCGCGATGCCGCGCAGCTCCGCTTCGTCCGCGGCGATGCCGCCGCCGGAGCCGCCGAGCGTGAACGCCGGACGCACGATCACCGGATAGCCGATCCTCGCCGCCGCCGCGAGCGCCGTTTCGACGTCCTCCGCGATCTCGGACGGCACGCAGGGCTGCCCGATGGCGCGCATCGTGTCCCGGAACAGCTCGCGGTCCTCCGCGCGGTTGATGGCGTCGATTCCGCTGCCGAGCAGCCGCACGCCGTACCTTGCGAGCACGCCGCGTTTGTCAAGCCGCATCGCCAGCGTCAGACCCGTCTGCCCGCCGAGGCCCGCCAGCAGGCCGTCGGGGCGCTCCTTTTCGATGATGCGCGCAACCGTCTCCTCGTCGAGGGCTTCGAGGTAGATCTCGTCGGCGAGGTGCTTGTCCGTCATGATGGTCGCGGGGTTGGAGTTGACCAGCACCACGTCGATCCCCTCGTCCTTGAGCACGCGGCACGCCTGCGCGCCCGCGTAGTCGAACTCCGCCGCCTGCCCGATGACGATGGGGCCGGAGCCGATGACCAGCACCTTGCGGATGGACGCGTCCTTAGGCACGGCGATCACCTCCCATCATCCCGACAAAGCGGTCGAACAAAAACTCCATATCCTGCGGCCCCGCGCACGCCTCGGGATGGAACTGCACCGTGAAACAGCGCTTGCCGGGGTACTCCATCCCCTCGCAGCTGCCGTCGTTGGCGTTGACGTACAGCTCGCGCCCCACGCCCGCGAGGCTCTCGCTCTGCACGGCGTAGCCGTGGTTCTGCGTCGTGATATAGGCGCGCGTCCCGCCCCTCTCGCGCACCGGCTGGTTCGCGCCGCGATGACCGTATTTGAGCTTGATCGTCCTGCCGCCCAGCGCCAGCGCGGTCAACTGGTGTCCCAGGCAGATGCCGAACACCGGCACCTCGCCCACGAGCTTTGCAATCTGCGCAATCTCAAACGTATTCTCCGCGGGGTCGCCGGGGCCGTTGGAGAGCATGACGCCGTCCGGCCGCGCGGCAAGGATCTCCTCCGCCGCCGTGTCGTGCGGCACGACCGTCACCTCGCAGCCGCGCTTTTGCAGACAGCGGATGATGTTGCCCTTCGCGCCATAGTCGATCAGCGTGACGCGGTAAAGCGTCTCCCCCGCCGCGGGGCAGACGCTTTTCTCTCTCTGCGAGACCTCCGCCACAACGCCCCGCACCGCAAACGCGCGCAGCGCGGACAGATCGTCCGGCACGGCGTCGCAGATCATGGCGTTCCCGACGCCCTCCTCGCGCAAAATGCGCGTCAGCTCCCGTGTATCGACGCCGCAGATGCCGGGCACGCCCTCCCGTTTGAGGAACGTATCGAGGTCGGCTTCCGAGCGGAAATTGGACGGCGCGTCGCACAGCTCCCGCACGACGTAGCCCCGCGCGGCGCACTTTCCCTCGAAATCCGCGGGGATCACGCCGTAGTTGCCGATCTGCGGGAAGGTCTGCATCACGATCTGCCCCGCGTAGCTGGGGTCGGTGAGCGTTTCGAGATAGCCGACCATCCCCGTTGTGAATACCAGCTCTCCGACGCCCGTGCCGGGCGCGCCGATGCGCTCGCCCGCAAACGCGCGTCCGTCGGAGAGGACCAGATATGCTTTTCCCATCTTCTGCTCTCCCATCCAAGCGGAATAATTATCCATATCATACGACTATTTATTCATCTTTGTCAAGATGGGACCGGCAAAAACCATCCGTCCCGCCCGACGCGGTCAGTCCCGCTGCGCCTTCTTTGCCCTTTTCTCCCGGTACATGAGGGCGTCCGCCTTCTCCACATACTCGTCCAGCGTTTTGCCGCCGTCCGGCTCGGAGAGCACGAACCCTGCGCTGACGCCCGGCGTCTCGGGCACGCCGAGGCTATCCGCCAGAGCCGGGATCGCCTCCGCGACGTCCCTGAGCAGCCGCCGCGCCGTCTCCTCCTCCGCGTCCGGCACAAGCGCCAGAAACTCGTCGCCCCCGTAGCGCACGGGAAGCGCCTCCGCCGGCAGGCTTTGCCGAAGGGCGGAGGCCACGCAGACGATCGCCTGATCGCCGGCGCCGTGACCGTAGGCGTCGTTGATCTGCTTCAGGCGATCCAGATCGAGAAACAGGATCGCCAGCCTGCCGCCGCGCCCCGCCACGTCCCGATAGAGGGGATAGGCAAGCTCGTGGTAGCCCAGGCGGTTATAGAGCCCGGTCAGCCCGTCTCTCATGGACACGCCGGAGAGCACCTGATTGATATAGGAAAGGCTCTGCGCGGAAAAGTAGTTGCGAAGCGCCATCGTCAAAGTTCCAACCACGGCGGAAACGCCCTTGATGCGCATGAGGTCCAAGCCGTTTCGCATACAGAGATAACCCGCCGTACGCTCCATAAAATGGAGCGGCGCAAAGAGGCAGTTGGCGCCGAAGTCCGCAAGCGGCAGCGACGAGGGCGCGCCGCCAAGCCTTTGCCGCGGGAAGCGCGGCTCCTTTCCCTTTTCCCACAGGAAAACCAGCTCCATCG
>CACZCL010000076.1 GCA_902779695.1 Oscillospiraceae bacterium
CGGGCGGCGCGGCGGAGCTGACCGTGGTCTCCACGGCGACGCCGTGGTGGGTCTGGGCGCTGGTGGCGCTGTTCCTCGCGGGCGCGGCGGCGCTGGCGGCGGCGACACTGCTCCGCAAAAAGCCCAAGGCGCCGCCGCAGGAGCTGACCGACGAGGAAAAGGCGCGTTTGGCGGCGCAGCGGAAAAAGCACCGGCGTATCCGCCGCGCGCTGGTCGCCGCGGTGCTGGCGCTGGGCGCGGCCGTGGGCGCCGTGGTCGTGTTCGCGCCGGGACTGACGGACAGCATGGGCCTCTATATGATGCTGCGCAACTATGCCGACCGCTCGGATCTTGACCTGCATCTCACGTTTTCGGCGCATAGGGCGGACCGGAAGCTCGACGCGGACGTCGACTTTTTCACCGTCGCCTGCGGCGACAAGCGCGTGTCGTGCGTGCTGTGGGATGAGATCCCGCTCTACTACTGCGACGGCGTGATGCTGCTGGAAAACGGGCGCGCCTACCGCGCGGACGGCGCTTTGCCGGATTATTCGCGCTTTATCTCCCACGCCGCGGGGCTTTACCGCGCGATGGACGTCGCCGTGCGCGAGGAGAACGGCGTCAAGACCTACCATGCCGAGGCGCACGGCGAGGCGGCGGGGCAGCTTCTCTCGGCGCTGCTGCCCGGCACGCTGGAAACTGTCTCCGGCGCGGAGCTCGTGACGATGGACCTCGTGCTGACCGACGGCGAGCCGACGAGCCTGCGCTTTGGCTGGAACGGCGCCTCCGGGGACGCGGCGGCGTTGCTGCGCTTCCCCGGCGAGCCGGGCGCGCACACGCTGCCGCAGGCGGTGCGCGCCGCGGTCGTCTCCGGCGAGTATGCGGACGCGCCGGAGGTCGGGCCGGAGCTTCGGGAGCTGTACACGGCTTGGATGGGGCTGATCGCCAGCGACCCGCTCGGCGCAGACGTTACGCTGTCGGCGGATTGCGGTCCGCTGCTGTTGGACGAGAACCTGACGTGGCAGCGCACGCGCCGCGGCGGGCGGGAGCTTTCGTGCGTGTCGCGCCGCGGCACGACGATCTACTGCACGGACGACGCCGCCTGCACGAGCGGCGGGGTCGCGGCGGGCGCGGGCGCCGAGTCCTTCACGGGGGCGGCGGCGCTGCTGCGCCTCGCGTACCGGGCGTTTCTGCTCGGCGAGGCAACGTGTGCGGACACCGCGCTCGGACGCCGCTACACGCTGACGCTGGACGACGCGGAAATGGCGGAGCTCGCGGGCGCCATCGCGCCCGAAACGAAAACGATGGGCATTTCCTTCGAGGAGGGTACGCTGCGGCTCGATTTGGCGGACGGCGCCGCCGTGTCCGCCGCCGTGCAGTGCTCCGGCACGCTTCGCGTGGTGCGCACGGATATTCCCGCCTCGGTCGGCGCGCTTTTGGCGTTCCGGGAGGACGACAGCTTCCCGGAGCCGTCGCAAAAGGTGCTCGACGCGCTGGGGCTGGGCGAATGAAAACGGCAAAAAGCGCCGGCATCCCTTTCGGGATGCCGGCGCTTTTGCGTCGTACGGGGGTTGGCTTACAGCTGCGGACCGGCGGGGACGAGCGCCTTGCCGGCGTCGTTGTACGTATACTTGGTGAAGTTCTTGATGAAGCGCTCGGCAAGATCCTTCGCCTTCTTATCCCACTCGGCGCTGTCGGCGTAGGTGTCGCGCGGGTCGAGGATGCCGGAGTCGACGCCGGGGAGCTCGGTGGGGACCTCAAGGCCAAAGATGGGGATCTTTTTGGTCGGCGCCTTGAGCACGTCGCCGTTGAGGATGGCGTCGATGATGCCGCGGGTATCCTTGATGGAGATGCGCTTGCCGGTGCCGTTCCAGCCGGTGTTGACGAGGTACGCCTTCGCGCCGGACTTCTCCATGCGCTTGACCAGCTCCTCGCCGTACTTGGTGGGGTGCAGCTCCAGGAACGCCTGGCCGAAGCAGGCGGAGAACGTGGGCTGCGGCTCGGTGATGCCGCGCTCCGTGCCGGCGAGCTTCGCGGTGAAGCCGGAGAGGAAGTAGTACTTGCACTGCTCGGGCGTCAGGATGCTGACCGGGGGCAGCACGCCGAAGGCGTCGGCGGAGAGGAAGATGACGTTCTCGGCGGCGGGGCCGGCGGACTTGCCGTTGACGTTCTTCGCGATCTTCTCGATGTGCTCGATGGGATAGCTGACGCGGGTGTTCTCGGTCACGCTCTTGTCGGCGAAGTCGATCTTGCCGTTCTCGTCGAGCGTCACGTTCTCCAGCAGCGCGTTGCGCTTGATGGCGTTGTAGATGTCGGGCTCGGAATCCTTGTCGAGGTTGATGACCTTGGCGTAGCAGCCGCCCTCGAAGTTGAACACGCCGTTGTCGTCCCAGCCGTGCTCGTCGTCGCCGATGAGCAGGCGCTTCGGATCGGTGGAGAGCGTGGTCTTGCCGGTGCCGGAGAGACCGAAGAAGATGGCGGTGTGCTTGCCCTCCATGTCCGTGTTGGCGGAGCAGTGCATCGACGCGATGCCCTTGAGCGGCAGGTAGTAGTTCATCATGGAGAACATGCCCTTCTTCATCTCGCCGCCGTACCAGGTGTTGATGATGGCGGCCTCGCGGGAGGTGATGTTGAAGAGGACGGCGGTCTCGGAGTTGAGGCCAAGCTCCTTGTAGTTCTCGACCTTCGCCTTGGAGGCGTTGTAGACCACGAAGTCGGGCTTGAAGTTCGCAAGCTCCTCCTCGGTGGGCTGGATGAACATATTCTTGACGAAGTGCGCCTGCCAGGCGACCTCCATGATGAAGCGGACCGCCATGCGCGTGTCCTCGTTCGTGCCGCAGAACGCGTCCACGACGAACAGGCGCTTGCCGGACAGCTCCCGGATCGCGATGTCCTTGCACGCCTTCCAGGTCTCCTGCGAGGCGACGTGGTTGTCGTTCTTATACTCCGGCGTCGTCCACCAGACGGTGTCCTTGGAGTTCTCGTCCATGACGATGAACTTGTCGTTGGGCGAGCGGCCGGTATACACGCCGGTCATGACGTTGACGGCGCCCAGCTCGCTGACCTTGCCGACGTCGTAGCCCGTCAGCTCCGGCTTCGTCTCCTCGGCAAAGAGGAAATCGAAGGACGGATTGTGGATGATCTCGGCCGCGCCGGTGATGCCGTACTGAGCCAAATCAAGTTTTGCCATGTTGCAGTACCTTCCTTTTCTGAAATCTGAAATATGGTTGTCCATACTGATCGACACCATATTATTTTAACACAGAGAGCCGTAATATCAAGACTTTCTTTTTGCGCGGCGGCAAAAATGCGGCGCGCCGCGGCGCGGCGGACGCTTGCAAGTTGCGCCCGCGTCGGCTATAATACGTTTGCGGGGAAGCCGCGCTCCGGCTTTTTCGCGGGGAAAAGCCGCAAGGGCGCGGGCGCGCCGCGGCTTACCGCACGGAAGGGGGACGTACGCATGGGCAAGAAGAACCTGCGCAACACGAAGGGCCGCATCGTTTCGGCGGCTTGGAAGCTTTTTTACGAGCAGGGCTACGAGGACACCACGGTGGAGGACATCATCTTTGAGTCCGAGACCTCGAAGGGCTCGTTCTACCACTATTTCGACGGCAAGGACGCGCTGCTCTCCTCGCTCTCCGTCCTGTTCGACGAGCAGTACGAGGCGCTGATGGACCGTCCCGACCTGCCGGAGGACAGCATCGAGCTTTTGCAGTACCTCAACCGCGCGCTTTTTGAGACGATCGAAAACACGGTGTCGATCGACCTGCTCTCCCGCCTGTTCTCCTCGCAGTTGGTGACGCACGGCGAAAAGCACCTGCTCGACCGCAGCCGCACCTATTACAAGCTGCTGCGCCGCATCGTGTCGCAGGGACAGGAGCGGGGCGAGATCCGCGCGGATTTTACCGTCGGGGAGGTCACCAAGGCGTACGCGATGTTTGAGCGCGGCCTGATGTACGACTGGTGCCTCGGCGGCGGGGAGTATTCGCTGCCGAACTACGCCTCAAAAATGATGCCGCTGTTTCTCAAAAGCTTCCGTCCGGAAAAATAATTTTTATTCGATTGAAAAACGAACAGGAAATCGTCTAGTAAAAAACAGCCAGAATTAAAGGAATATTTGAAAAAAATACAGAACATTGTACAGACCAAAGTCTATACAATGTTCTGTATTTACGTCTAGTATTTTTTATGCTATACTCCGCTCCGTCAGCAAGACAAGAAAAGAGGAAACCGTCATGTTTAATTCGGAAAGCGTAATCTTTATCATCTACCTTGCCTTCATGCTCGGCATCGGCGTCTACTTCTTCGTGAAGACGCGCAACGGCGGCGAGAAGGCTTACTTCCTCGGCGGGCGCAAGATGGGGCCGTGGGTGTCGGCGCTGTCCGCCGGCGCGTCGGACATGAGCGCGTGGGTGCTCATGGGCCTGCCGACCTCGATCTACGCGCTGGGCATCGGCCAGGTGTGGATCCCCGTGGGGCTGCTGATCGGCTACGCGGTGAGCTGGATCGTTGAGGCGCCGCGCCTGCGCAGCTTCTCGATCATGGCGGACGACTCCATCACGATCCCCCAGTATCTTACGAACCGCTTCCTATCGAAGTCCAAGGCGCTGCAGATCATCTGCGCGGTGATCTTCCTGCTTGCCTACACGATCTACGCCGCCAGCTCCATCAAGGCGTGCGGCACACTGTTCAACACGGTCATCGGCATCAACACGACGACCGCCATGTACCTCGCGGCGTTCATCATCATCAGCTATACGTTCCTCGGCGGCTTTTCCGCCGTGTGCTGGACGGACTTTTTCCAGGGTATGCTGATGCTCGGCGCGCTGCTGCTGGCGCCGATCTTCGCCGCCGCCAACCTCGGCGGCGCGGCGGGCGGCTCTCTGCCGGCGGACTACTGGGCCGTCGGGAGCTGGCAGGACGTCGTCTCCGGCCTCGGCTGGGGCCTCGGCTACTTCGGTATGCCGCACATCATCATCCGCTTTATGTCGGTCGAGTCGCAGAAGTCGCTGAAGAAGTCGGCGAAGATCGGCATTTCCTGGACGCTGCTCATTCTGGTGTTCGCGACGCTCGTCGGCATCGTCGGGCGGCTGTTCCTCGGCTATGACGACACGATCAACGGCAATTCCCTCGTGTTCATCACGATGGTGCGCCGCCTGTTCCCCGGCGTGATCTCCGGCATCCTGCTCTCGGCGGTGCTCGCCGCCTCCATGAGCACGGCGGACAGCCAGCTTCTCGCCGCCGCCTCCGCCTTTGCGAGCGACGTGTATAAGCCCGTCATCCGCAAGAACCAGTCCAGCGACAAGGAGATGATCTGGGCGGGCCGCATCGTGGTCCTCGCCATCGCGGTCATCGCGCTGCTGATCGCCGCGAACCCCAACGCCGGCTCGATCATGAGCCTCGTTTCGAACGCGTGGGGCGTGTTCGGCGCGGCGTTCGGCCCCGCGATCCTGCTGAGCCTGTTCTGGAAGCGCTTTACCTTCAACGGCGCGGTCGCCGGCATCGTGGTCGGCGCGGCGGTGGATATCTGCTGGCTCGCGTTCCTGTCCTCGACGGGCGTGTATGAGATCATCCCCGGCTTCTTCTGCGGCCTGCTCGCGGCGGTCGCCGTCTCGAAGCTCTCCGGCGAGCCCGGCGCCGAGGTCGAGGCGCTGTTCAACAAGGCGGTCAAGGCGATCGAAGAATAAACGGCGGATCGAAAACAAAAGCGGAGCGGATCGTTGCGATCCGCTCCGCTTTTCGCGTGATACCGTTTATTCCAGCGTGTTGACGACGCCGGCGAACAGGGGAAGGCCCTCCGCGCCGGTGATGAGGAAGCCGAAGGGGCGGTCGAGATCCATCTCGACGACCGGAAGCGGCTCGACGAGGGCGGAGGTCGCCTCCGCCATGACGGCGGTGAACGCCGCTGCCTCGCAGCCCTCCTCGTCCACCTTGACGCGCGCGGCGTGCTTGACCGCGGAGACCAGCGCGTCCAAGCCGGTCAGCGGCGAGAAGTCCGCGGCGTCCGTGAAGGCGTCGGTCACGCCGAGGGCTTCGAGCGCTGGGATCAGATCGAGGTCGGAGTCGACGTCGAACTTCGGCACGCTCCAATGGATCTCGCCGTAGCCCTGCCGGGCGAGGGAAGCGTAATCGCGAAGCTCGTAACAGCCCTCCGAGGTGTCGACGGCAAGCGTCGGCAGGTCCTGCACGAGCGCCCAAAGGCTCTCAAGGCTCACGCCCTCGTCGGGCAGTAGGAACCACATCGACGTGCCGTCGAGGAACGGGAGCGGCGCGGCGGTGAAGCCCGCGCCCCGATAATACGCGCCTTTTTTGGACTGATGCATGAACTCCGCCTTCTGCTCCGCGCCGTTTGCGGCGGTAAAGACGTCCTCGCGGGTGAGGAAGGTCTCAAACTGGTCCGCCCACGTGCCCTTGAAATAGAGCGTGGAAATGAGCAGAAGCAGCGTGTCGGGATCGGTTTGCAGCGCGCCCGCCGCGTTCTCCAGCAGATGGTTGGTGTTTTCGTTGATCCACGCGCGGACGGCCTCGTCCGTCGCCTTGTCGCCCATGGGCGCGCGGAAGGTCGAGGCGTGGTAGGCGTCCGCGAGGACGTCGACGGTCTCCTGCCGGAAGTCCAGCGCGTCGTTGAGCCAGAGCGAATTGGCGAGCAGCGTTTTGCCGGTGCCGCTGTCGTTGTAGAGCGCGCGCCAGAGCGAATCCGACGCCGCGCGCGCCTGCTCCGCGTCCGCAAGCCCCAGCAGGTCGAGCAGCTGCGCGCGGGTCGTCCCGCCCGTCGTCTCGGCGAGCATGCACAGCGCGAGATAGAGGTTCGCGGGCGAGTAGACCGCGTTTTCCTCCGACGCGCCCCGGAGCAGCTGCTGCGCCGTTTGCAGCGTATACGCCGCGAACGACGGCGTCAGCATGGCTTCCACGCCGTCGCCGCGCAGCGCGCGCACGGCGTCGTAATAGGCTGCCTGGCGCCGGCTGAAGTCGTCCCAGAGCTTGTTTTGCTCCTCGGCGCTTTTGCCGTTCATCGCCTCCCACAGCGCGCTTTCATCCGGCTGCTCGGGCAGCTGCGGCAGCGCGGCGAGGCGCAGCGCGAGGGAGTCGAAGTCCGCCGCTCCGTCCGGCGCATCGGCGGCAGGCACAGGCACGCTCGCGACGGGCTCCGGCATGGGCAAAACGCCGCCCTCCGCCGGGCGCGGCGCGTCCGCGCTTTGCGCGCAGCCGCCCAGCGCGAAGCAGAGGCACAGCATCAGGGCGAGAAATCGTTTCATCCTTGTTTCCTCCTTGGGTGTGATATCCCGTTAGACGCGCGGGGCACAAAAAGGTTCCGCCGTCTTGACATTTTGCGCCGTCCCTTTTATTATTATAAGCCGACAGTCAAATTTGGCAAAGGAGAAGTTGAGATGGCACAGGAGAAGAAGGTCGAGCAGATCACGAGCATGGAGACGGACTTCGCGCAGTGGTACACCGATATCTGCCGCAAGGCGGAGCTGGTGGAGTATTCCAGCGTCAAGGGCTTTACCATTTTGCGCCCCTACGGCTACGCGATCTGGGAAAATATCCAGCGGCTGATGGACGCGGAGTTCAAAAAGACGGGGCATACCAATGTGGCGATGCCGGTGCTCATTCCGGAGAGCCTTTTGAAAAAGGAGGGCGAGCTGGTCAACGGCTTTGCGCCCGAGGTCGCGTGGGTGACGATGGGCGGCAGCGAGCCGCTGGAGGAGCGCCTTGCGTTCCGCCCCACCTCTGAGACGATGTTCTGCGACCATTGGCACAGCGTCCTGCAAAGCTATCGCCAGCTGCCGATGCTCTACAACCAGTGGTGCTCCGTCGTCCGCTGGGAGAAGACCACCCGCCCGTTCCTGCGCTCGCGCGAATTCTGGTGGCAGGAGGGGCACACCATCCACGAGACCGCCGAGGAGGCGCGCGCGGAGACCGAGCAGCAGCTTGGCTGCTACGCCGACTTCTGCGAGAACGTGCTGGCGATGCCCGTGGTCAGGGGACGCAAGACCGACAAGGAGAAATTTGCCGGCGCCGAGGCGACCTACACCGTCGAGTGCATGATGAAGGACCACAAGGCGCTCCAGTCCGGCACGAGCCACTATTTCGGCGACAAGTTCTCCCGCGCTTACGACGTGACCTTTACCGGGCGGGACAACAAGCTGCAATATCCGTTCCAGACCTCATGGGGCGCGTCCACGCGACTGATCGGCGGACTCATTATGACGCACAGCGACGACAACGGCCTCGTCCTGCCGCCGCGCATCGCGCCCATCCAGCTCGTCGCGATCCCCATTGCCGCGCACAAGAACCCCGCCGTTCTGGACACGGTGAGGTCCATCCTGGAGACGCTGGACGCCGCGGGCGTGCGCACGAAGCTGGACGACTCCGACCAGTCGATGGGCTGGAAGTGCGCCGAGTATGAGATGCGCGGCGTGCCCGTCCGCCTTGAGCTGGGGCCGCGCGATCTGGCGGAGGGGAACTGCTGCCTCGTCCGCCGCGACACGGGCGAAAAGACCGCCGTTTCCATCGAGGGGATCGCGGACGCGGTCAAGAAGCTGCTGGACGACATCCACGACAGCCTGTACGCCGCGGCGAAGAAGAATCTGGACGACAACACCTTCGACCTGAACACCTGGGAAGAGGTGCGCGACATGGCGCAGGGCAGGGGCGGCTTCGCCCGGACGAAGTGGTGCGGCAGTCTCGAATGCGAGCTTGCCATGAAGGAGAAGGCGGGCGTTTCCTCCCGTTGCATCCCCTTTACGCAGCGCGGCACGACGGGCAAATGCCCGGTGTGCGGCAAGGAGTGCGAGACGGACATCTACTGGGGCGTCGCGTACTGATACGCGCCGCGCGGAAAAGGCAAAAGCGGACGCCTCCTGTTCGGGGGCGTCCGCCGCTTCTTATCGAAAGTAGACCCGGTCCCATTCCGCGCCGCCGATCACGAGCGGCGCTTCGACGCGAAGCCCCGGCTTGCCGCCCCGCCGCGCCTCGACGAGCGCGAGCGAGGGCGCCGCGTCCGCGGCGGACGCCACGAAGCGCAGGCGCTTCGCTTCCATGCCGTGCGCGCGCAGCTCGCACAGCAGGTCGGCAAGCCGCTCGGGACGGTAAACCAGCGCGAAGCCGCCGCCCCAGCGCAGGACGCGCGCCGCCGCGGCGCAGACGTCGGCGAGGGTGCAGGCCGCCTCCTCGCGCGCGATCC
>CACZCL010000077.1 GCA_902779695.1 Oscillospiraceae bacterium
GGCGGCCTGCCCAGCGCCATCGGCTGCGCGGTGTTCAACATCAACTCCGTCTGCGCGATCTTTCGCGCCATCACCACGGGTATGCCCGTTGTGCGCAAGGTCGTCACCGTTTCCGGCTCCGGCGTCGTCGAGCCGAAGAATCTCGAATGCCCGATCGGCACGCCGGTGGGCCTTTTGTTCGACGCGTGCGGCGGCCTGAAGGACAACACGTTCAAGCTGATCGCCGGCGGCCCGATGATGGGCATGGCGCAGTACACGGCGGACATCTCCGTCGCCAAGGGCACGGGCGCGCTGCTGGCGTTCGCGGAGAATGAGAACAAGGTGTCCGACAACCCGACGTGCATCCGCTGCGGGCGGTGCGTCGAGGCATGTCCCATGCACCTTGAGCCGCTGTACCTCTATATGTACGTACAGAAAAAGCGCGTGGACGACCTCAACGCCGCGCACATCATGGACTGCATGGAGTGCGGCGCCTGCGCGTACATCTGCCCGGGCCGCCTGCACCTGACGCAGTCGTTCAAGGCGGGCAAGCAGCTGGTCAAGGACGACGCCGCGAAGAAGAAGGCGGCGGCGGAGGCGGCAAAGGCCGCCGAAGAGAAGAAGGGGGCGTAAGAGATGACGGGAGATTACAAGGCGTTGAAGCTCATCGCTTCCTCGAACCCCCATATCCGCAACAATGAGGATACGCGCGCGATCATGCTGGACGTGATCATCGCGCTCGCGCCCGCGCTGGTGTGGTCGGTGTACCGTTTCGGCCCGCGCGCGCTGGTCGCGGCGGTCGTTTCCGTCGCGGCGGCAATGTGCTGGGAGTGGCTGTACCGCAAGGCGCTCAAAAAGCCCCAGATGCTCGGCGACCTCAGCGCCGCCGTCACGGGCCTGCTGCTCGCGATGGTCTGCCCGGTGACGCTTCCGTACTGGATGCTGGTCGTGGGCAACTTCTTCGCGATCGTGCTGGTCAAGCAGCTCTACGGCGGCCTCGGCAAGAACTTCATGAACCCCGCTCTCGCGGGCCGCGCCGCGCTCGTCGCGTGCTACGCCTCGCAGATGACGAGCTGGATCGACCCCGCCGCGGGGTACGCGCCGCTCAACCTCATGGGCGTGGACGTCGTCACGGCGGCGACGCCGATGGCGATGATCGGCGAAAGCTTCGGCGACCTCGCGGCGACCTATGACCTCGGCCAGATGTTCATCGGCTTCATCGGCGGCTCCTCGGGCGAGATCTCGTCCCTGTGCCTGCTGGCGGGCGGACTGTACCTCATCTTCCGCAAGGTCATCTCCTGGCACATCCCCGTCGCCTACATCGGCACGGTGGCGCTGCTGGCGCTGATTTTCCCCAACGGGAACGACCCCGTCCTTTATATGTGCTACAGCGTGTTCGGCGGCGGCTTGATGCTCGGCGCGTTCTTCATGGCGACCGACTACGTCACCAGCCCCGTCACGAAGAAGGGCCAGCTGATCTTCGGCGTCGGCTGCGGCCTGCTGACCGTGTTCATCCGGAAATTCGGCTCCTTCCCCGAGGGCGTCTGCTATTCGATCCTGCTGATGAACTGCACGGTCTGGATCATCGACAAGCACCTCAAGCCCGTCCGCTTCG
Source organism: Oscillospiraceae bacterium (assembly GCA_902779695.1). Taxonomy (GTDB): domain Bacteria; phylum Bacillota; class Clostridia; order Oscillospirales; family Oscillospiraceae; genus Hominicoprocola. Next base: position 1,595 of record CACZCL010000077.1, read on the forward strand.
GCGTGGACCCGGCTGCGGAGAAGGCAAAGGCAAAGGAGGCGGCACAGAAATGAAGATCGACAGCAAGTTCATTGTGAAGGTCGCCGGCACGCTGACCGCGATCTGCCTGGTCGTCGCGGCGCTGCTCGGCGGCGTGAACGCCGTCACCGCCGACCGGATCGACGGGATCAACCGCGCGAATACCGAAGCCTCGCTCAAGGCGGTGGCGCCCACCGCGACCGAGTTTCCCGCCGTGGCGCTGACCGACGCGATGTCCGCCGCCGCGTCCGCCCAGGGCGCGAAGGTGACGGAGGCGTATGAGGTCAAGTCCGGCGGCGAGCACGCGGGCTACGCGTTCAAGATGGTCGCCTCCGGCTCGCAGGGCAACATCGAGATGATCGTCGGCGTGGACGCGGACAACGCGGTCACGGGCGTGTCCATCGTCAGCAACAAGGAGACCGCGGGCATCGGCTCGAAGGTCATGAGCAACAACGCGCTGCCCAGCGGCGTCGGCGTGCTCGACCAGTTTATCGGCAAGTCGGGCGCGGGCAGCCTCGCCGTCGGCAAGACGGTGGACGCCATCTCCGGCGCGACCGTTTCCTCCAAGGGCGTGACGAAGGGCGTCAACGGCGCTCTTTCCGTCGCGGAAGCCTTGGGCTGAGAAGGGAGGAGAAGGCTTTATGAATTTCGGCAAACAGTTCAAGGAGGGCCTGATCACCAATAACCCTGTCACGGTGCAGCTTCTGGGCATGTGCTCGACTATGGCGATCACGACCAAGATGTCCAACGGCATCGGCATGGGCGTGTCGGTCCTCATCATCCTCACGCTTTCCAACATTTTCATCGCGCTGCTGCGCAAGATCATTCCCGACGAGGTGCGCATCGCGTGCTTCATCGTTGTCATCGCGGGCTTCGTCACGATGGTCGACCTCAGCCTGCAGGCGTTCTTCCCCGACATCGCCAAGTCGCTGGGCGTGTTCATCCCGCTGATCGTCGTCAACTGCATCATCCTCGGCCGCGCCGAGGCGTTCGCCAGCAAGAACTCGGTGGGCGCGTCCGCGGTGGACGGCGTCACGCAGGGCATCGGCTACACGGTGGTGCTGATCATCCTGTGCGCCTTCCGTGAGATCCTCGGCATGGGCACGTTCTTCGACGCGAAGATCATGCCGTCGGGCTACGTCCCCGCCGGTATCCTGACGCTGCCGGTCGGCGGCTTCCTCTGCCTCGGCACGCTGATCGCGGCGATGCAGTGGGCGCTGAACAAGAGCAAGGCAAAGGCGGAGAAAAAGGAGGCGGCTGAATAATGGAAGTGACAAGACTGCTCGCCATCTCTCTCGGCGCGATCCTGACCAACAACTTCATCTTTGCGCAGTTCCTCGGCATCTGCCCGTTTTTGGGCGTGTCCAAGAAGTCCGACACCGCCATCGGCATGGGCCTCGCGGTCACGTTCGTCATGGGCCTCGCCTCCGCGATCACCTACGCGGTGAACCTGATCCTGGTGAAGCTGGGCCTCGAATTCATGCAGACGGTGGCGTTCATCCTCGTCATCGCGGCGCTGGTGCAGTTCATCGAGATGTTTCTCAAAAAGTCGATGCCCTCGCTGTATACGGCGCTGGGTATCTACCTGCCGCTGATCACCACGAACTGCGCGGTGCTGGGCGTCGCGCTGCTGAACGTGCAGAACGAGTACAACTTCATCGAGTCCGTGGTTTACGGCGTCACCGGCGGCCTGGGCTTCCTGCTGGCGATCTACCTGTTCTCGACCGTGCGCGAGCGCATCGAATTCGCCGAGTATCCCAAGGCGTTTGAGGGCTTCCCGATCGCGCTGATCACCTCCGGCCTTCTGGCGCTTGCCTTCATGGGCTTCTCCGGCCTTGAAGTGTGGCCGATGTAAGGAGGGAAACGAACAATGACTATCGTATATGCTGTTCTCATTCTCGGCGTGACCGCGGTCATCTTCGGCCTGATTCTCGCCTTTGCCGCGAAGATCTTCGAGGTCGAGACCGACCCGCGCCTGCCCGAGATCCAAAGCGCCCTCGCGGGCGCGAACTGCGGCGGCTGCGGCTATCCCGGCTGCGCCGGTTGCGCCGAGGCGATCCTCGCGGGCAAGGCGCCCGTGAACGCCTGCGCTCCCGCGGGCGCGGAGGGCGCGGCGAAGATCGCCGCCATCATGGGCGTCGAGGCGGCGGCGGGCGAGAAGATGGTCGCCCACGTCATCTGCAACGGCGGCGACGCCTGCGAAAAACGCTTTACCTACGTCGGCACGCCGAGCTGCCTCGCCGCGACGAAGGTCGCCGCGGGGCCGACGTCCTGCCAGTTCGGCTGCCTCGGCTTCGGCGAGTGCGTGAAGGCGTGCCAGTTCGACGCCATCCACATCAACGACCACGGCGTCGCCGAGGTCGACAAGGAGAAGTGCACGAACTGCGGCGCCTGCCGCGAGGCGTGTCCGCGCCATATCATCGTGGAGGTCCCGTACAAGCAGAAGGTGTTCGTCAACTGCTCGAACAAGGACAAGGGTCCCGCGGTGACGAAGGTCTGCGCCAACTCCTGCATTGCCTGCGGGATGTGCGAGCGCACCTGCAAGTTCGACGCGATCCACGTCGTGAACAACGTGGCGGTCATCGACTACGCAAAGTGCAAGAACTGCACGATGTGCGCCAAGGCGTGTCCGCGCAACGCCATTGAGCCGATCCCGACCCCCGAGGAGAAGGAGAAGTTCAAGGCGGCGCAGAAGGCGGCCGCCGAAAAGGCCGCCGCGGCGAAGAAGGCTGCCGCCGAGAAGGCCGCCGCGGAGGCGGGCGGAGCGCCCGCCGCGCCGGCGCAGTAAACAACCAATCAGGCAGCACAAAACCCCCGTCCTGACGGACGGGGGTTTTTCCGCATCGGCGAAAGGCTTTGCCGTCTGCCGGCGCGCGGCGTCACTCCGCGGTCGCCTCTTCCGCCTGCCTGCGGATGAGGATGAACGGCGTGCACTGGTCGTCCTGCCCGGCGGGATTGTCGCGGATGATCTCGCAGAGCTGCTCGTCCGTGAGCGTCACGCAGTCCGACTTGCCGAGGATGTCGCGCGTGATGTCGTTGGCGTCGATGATGATCGCGGGAACGCCGGTCTTTTCCCGAATCTCGTTGCACACGCCGTTCGGGTTTTTCGGCAGCGGGATGCCGAACTCGCCGTAGACGGGGAACACGTCGGGGTAAAAGCCGTCCAGACCGCGCACCTCGATGCCGACCATATCGTAGAAGACGCCCTTTTTGCCGAAAAGCTTGCCGAAGCCGGCGCAGATCGCCGCCCACAGCACCTTCAGCGCGCCGCAGCGGTCGATGGCGAACTGCATCTTGTACACGTCCCCCACGCCGATGCCGGCGGCGTTGTGCTGCGTGGCGAAGCGGCTCAGAAAGCGCGCGAGCCACGTGATCTTCATATCCTTGCGGTAGATCACGTTCTTTTGGCACAGGGAGACGATCTTCTCGCTGATCGCGAGCATATCTCCCTCCTCATAGAGGGGCTTGACATAGCGCTCGACCAGCTCGTTGTAATCCTCGCCGATCTCGATGAAGTGGGTGTGGATGGCGCAGCGCAGATAGGTGCCGGTGCCGGTCTCGATGGCGACGTTCTTGTTTTCGTTGGCGGTGAATTCCATTTCTCGTTCTTCCTTTGTATAGAATCAGTATCAGCTCGTGGGGCGGCGCGCGGGATGCTCCGGCGTCAGGCGAGGAAGGCGGCGTAATTCTCCGCGACCTCGTCCGCCTCGGCGCGCATGGCGTTCCATTCCTCCTCGTCCGCCGCGCCCCGCACGGCGACGGCGCGAAACCCGGCGGCGCGGGCGTTTCGCAGCGCGGCGAGGCGGCCCGTGAACACGACGGTGTCCCGATGCTCCGCGCGCAGGCGGCGCATCGCCTTTTCAAACATCTGTCCGCTGTCGGCGGGGCAAAGCGCCTCCCGCTCGGTCAAAACGCCGCGAAAATAGTCTTTGGCGCCCGCTTCGCGCAGGGCGCGCTCGGCGTCGGCGCGCTCCATAGCGGTCACGGCGTAGAGCCAGACGCCCTCCATCTTCAAAAGCGAGAGCACCTTCTCAACGTCCTCCCGCCCGAGGACCGCGTCCTCCAGGGAAAAAACCGCGCTTTGCAGCCTCATATCGAATCCCTCCCACAAAAAAGTATAAGACGGTTGCCGCCGCCTGTCAATTATGCTATACTGAAAACAGGAAAAAACGGCAGGTGATAAAGATGGAATTTTTGCGCGTTCTGGAGGGCTTACGGACGCCCGCCCTTTCCGCGATCCTGGGGGCGGTCACCTATTTGGGCGACCAGACCGTGTTCATGCTCTTCGCGATCGTGTTCTTCTGGTGCGTGAGCAAGCGGCGGGCGTATTACATCTTTGCCGTGGGCCTCACGGGGATGCTGCTCAACCAGTGGCTCAAGCTGCTGTGCCGGGTGCCGCGCCCGTGGGAGCTGGATCCGACGTTCACCATCGTCGAGTCGGCGCGCGCCGCGGCGGAGGGCTATTCCTTCCCCTCGGGGCACACGCAGAACATCGTCGGGACGCTGGGCTGCCTCGTCGCGACGGACCGCCGGACGTGGCTGCGCGCGGTCTGCGCGGCGTTCATGCTGCTCGTGCCGTTTTCGCGGATGTACCTCGGCGTGCATACGCCGCTGGACGTGGGCGCGGCGGCGGCCGCCGCGCTGGCGCTGGTGATCGCGTATCGGCCCTGCTTTTCCGGCGAGGAGCGTTTTCGCGCCGCGCTGCTCCCGGTTTTGGCGGGGCTTTTGGCGCTGTCGGCGGCGTATCTGCTCTATGCCGTGCGCGCCGTGCCGCCGACGGCCGCGGACGAGGCGAATTTCGCCAACGGCGTCCGGAACGCGTGGACGCTGCTCGGCTGCGTGCTGGGCCTGCTCGCGGCGTATCTGGCGGACCGGCGGCGCCCCTTCCGCGAGCAGGCGCCGCTGCCCGGGCAGATCTGCAAGGTCGTGCTGGGCGTCGCGCTGCTGCTCGGCATCCGCGTCGGGGCGAAGGCGCTGCTCGGCGCCGCGCCGCAGGCGAACGCGGCGCGCTATTTCCTGATGGTGGCGTTCGCGGGCGGCGTCTGGCCGCGGACCTTCCCGTATTTTGCCCGGCTGGGCGCGAAAAAAGACGCGGAGGAGAGCGCCGGGACCGCGCGGTGATATGGATTTTCCGCATCGGCAGGGGTTTCCCCTGCCGATTTGTTTATTTCCCGTTCGCGAGCCGCCAGCGGAGGCCGCTGTAGCGGCGCTGGCGTTTGTCGTTCTCCGCCATGCGCGCAAGCGTCGAATCGTCGCCCACGACGACGAGCAGCTCGCGCGCGCGGGTGATCGCCGTATACAGCACGCCGCGCACCTCCAGCCCCGGCGCGCAGGGCGCGGAGACAAAGATCACGCCGCGGTATTCGCTGCCCTGCGCCTTGTGCACCGTCATCGCGTACGCCATGTCCAGCTCCGCGAGCATATCGGCGGTGTAGGTCGCCGTGCGGTCGTCGAAGGCGATGGTCAGCAGCTCGCCGCCGGGGTCGATGCGCAGGATCTGCCCCACGTCGCCGTTGAAAACGCCCGTGCCCGCCGTGCCGTCCGCGCGCTCCCACACGACGTCGTAGTCGTTGCGCGTCTGCATGACGCGGTCGCCCTCGCGGAACACCAGATCGCCGAACGCGCGCTCCCGCTTGTCCGGCGCGGCGGGATTCAGCGCGCCCTGCAGCGCGCGGTTGAGCGCGGCGGTGCCGGCGGCGCCCTTGCGCGTGGGCGTGAGCACCTGCAGCTCTGCGGCGGGAATGCCCATTTTCTCCGGCAGGCGCGTTTTGCACAGCTCCACCACCGTGTCGACAAGGCGGACGCTGTCGCGCCGGGGCAGGAAGAACAGATCGCCCGTCGGCGTGTTGGCAAGCTCCGGCACGCGCCCCTCGTTGACCGCGTGGGCGCCGCGGATGATCGCGGAGCGCTGCGCCTGGCGGAACACCTCGGTCAAGGAGACGACGGCCGCCCGGCCCGAGCGCAGCAGGTCGGAGAACACGTTCCCCGCGCCGACGCTGGGCAGTTGGTCCGGGTCTCCCACGAGCACGAGGCGGCAACCGGGGCGCAGCGCGGCGAGGAACGCGCGCATCAGCGCGAGATCGACCATCGACGTCTCGTCCACGATGACCGCGTCGGCGCGGAGCGGGTCCTTTTCGTTTTTCTGGAACTTGACCTGTCCGGTGCGCTCGTCCCAGCTCATGCCGAGCATCCGGTGGATGGTCTGGGCGTCCCTGCCGCACACCTCGCTCATGCGCTTCGCGGCGCGGCCCGTGGGCGCGGCGAGCAGCACGTCCAGCCCCATGCGCTCAAAGAGCGACAGGATCGCGCGCACGGAGGTCGTCTTGCCCGTGCCGGGGCCGCCGGTGAGCAGCAGCAGCTCCTGCTCCGCCGCCAGCTCTACCGCTTTTCGCTGGAGCGGCGCGTATTCGATGCCCTGCTCGCGCTCGATCGCGTCGATGACGCCGGCGGCGCCGCGGAGCCGGTCGGGCTTGTCCGCGAGCATGGCGCGCAGGCGCGTCGCGACGTAGCGCTCCGCCTCGGCGCAGCGCGCGAGATAGCAGGCGGTCACGTTTGCGACCTCCTCCTGCGCGACGCGCCCGGCGGCGATCAGGTCGTCAAGGGACTTTTCCGCCGCGTCGGCCCCCAGGCCGAGCAGCTGCACGGTGGCGGCGAGCAGCTTGTCCCGGGGGAGAAAGACGTGGCCGCCGTTCGTCTCGTTGTGGCTCAGCTCAAAAAGGAGCGCCGCCTCGGTGCGGCAGGACGAGCCGCCGTCGAAGCCGAGCGCGAGCGCGATCTCGTCCGCGTGGGCGAATTCGACGCGGTACGGCTCGTCCGAGAGCAGGTACGGGTTGCGGCGCAGCGCCTCCGTCGCGCCGGAGCCGTAGCGCCGGTACAGCGGCGCGGCGAGCGCGGGGGACAGGGCGAACCGGCCCAGAAACTCCGTCAGGCGGCGCAGGCCCATCTGCTCGCGGAAGCTGTCGGCGATCTCGCGGGCGCGCTTGTCGGTGACGCCCTTGAGCTTCCGCAGCGCCTCCGGCGCGTTTTCCAGCACGTCCAGCGTGTCGGCGCCGAACCGCTCGACAAGCTTTTGCGCCGTCGCGGGGCCGACGCCGCGGATCACGCCGGAGGAGAGAAAGTCGAGGATGCCCGCCTCGGTTTCGGGCATACGCCGCTCGATCTCGTCGGCGGCGAACTGCTCGCCGTGCTGCGGGTGCGTGACGCGCCCGCCCGTGGCGGCGATCGCCTCGCCGGGGGCGGCGCAGGGCAGGCAGCCCGTGAGCGTGACCAGCTCGCCGTCGTCGGTCGCAACGCGCACGACGGCGTAGCCGTTTTCCTCATTCTGATAGATGACCGACGCGATCGTGCCGATGAGGGTCTGCTGTTCGCCCATGTGTGTTTACTCCAATTCCTCCGGCAGGGACGTGATGCTGCAGATCGCCGCGCCGTCGACGTCCCGGCACAGCAGCGCGGCGAGCTGTCGGGTCTCGTCGTCCATGCCGCGGTCGAGCAGCACGATGCGGCGGAAGCAGCCGTACTCCCGCCGC
>CACZCL010000078.1 GCA_902779695.1 Oscillospiraceae bacterium
CCGATCCCCCTCCAGCGCCGCGTGCCGCGCCAGCACGCCGCCGCAGACGATCAGCCCTGCGCCGAGCCATCGGAGCATGGGATCTCCTCCACCCGATAGGCGCGCGCCCCGCCCCCGCCTTCGATCACGACCGCGCGGGAAAACACCTCCGCCGCCAGCAGCTCGCGCCAAAGCGGCTTGCGCGCCAGCTCGCCCACGCTTGCGGCGTGGATCGTCGCCAGCAGGCCGACGCCGCAATTTGCCGCCGCGCACATCGCCGCGACGTCCGACGACGACGTGATCTCGTCCACCGCGATGACCTGCGGCGTCATCGCGCGCAGCACCATCGGAATGCCGATCGCCTTCGGACAGCCGTCCAGCACGTCCGTATGGTTGCCAAGCTCCGTCTGCGCCCGCCCCTGATAGGAAACCGCCAGCTCGCTGCGCTCGTCGACAACGGCGACGCGTAGGGCGCGGCGCTCCTCCCCGCCGAGCGAAAGGCAGCGCACGATATCCCGCAGCAGCGTGGTCTTCCCGCCGCCGGGCGGGGAGAGGAGAAGGGTGCTTTGGAAACGCCCCGCGCCGTCGAACAGCCGCTCCGCAACCTCCGCGCCGACGCCGATGCGCTCCCGCACGATGCGCAGCGCAAGGCTTGTAAAGTCTTTTACATTGCATACCGCGCCGTCGCGCAGCACGACGCTGCCGCAAACGCCGAGGCGGAACCCGCCGCGCACGGTGAGAAAGCCCTGGCGCAGCGTCTCCACCGAGGCGTAGCGTGAGAACTCCGTCACGCCCGCGACCATGCGCTCCAGATCGTCGCCGGTCACAAGCGCGTCCCGGTCCGCCGGCGCGACCGAAAGCTCACCCTCGTCCGTCAACACGGTCAGCGGCCGTCCGGTTCGCAGGCGCAGCTCCTCGGCGCGTTCCTTCGCCGCGTCCGGCAGCTCCATGGCGAGTCGGCGCAGCCGCGGCGGCAGCAGCTCCGCCGCCTGCTCATAGCGCCGGATCCGTTCCTTTTCCATCCTCCGTCCTCCTTTGTCCGTTTCCTGTGTTCCACTCTATGCCACCGCGGACGAGCCTATGCCGGTTTTGCGCAGAAAAAGCGGACCGTCCGGTTGCATGAACCGGGCGGCCCGCCCTTTTCTTTCGTATTCCCTTTTCGCCTATTCCGCCTGATCCGGCGCTTCTCCCTCCGGCGGCGTCTCCTCCGGAGCGCCGCCCTGAAGGATCGCCTCAAAATTCTCCTGCGCCTCGGGCTCCGCGAACCAGAGCCCCTGCAGGATCGTGCAGCCCAGTTCCGCGAGCATCGCGCGCTCCTTTTCGGTCTCGACGCTCTCCGCCACGACCGTCACCCCCAGATAGGTCGCGCCGTCCATGATGAGGCTGATAAAGCGCCGGCGCTTCTCGTCGCTCCCGATACAGCGCACAAACTTCATATCCAGCTTTACCTCGTCCACCGGCACCGTGAACAGCGCGCCGATGGAAAAGCCGCCGGAGCCGAAATTGTCCATGCACACGCGGAAGCCCCGTTCGCGCAGCTCCCCCATCACCGCGTCCAGCTGCTCGGCGTCCACCGCGTAGGCGGACTCCCGCAGCTCGAACAGAAGGTCTTCCGGCGCAAGGGAAAACTCCTCCAAAAGCGCTTCCAGCTCCGCGATCAGCCCCTCGTCGTAGAGGTCGAAGCGCGAGAGGTTCACCGCCAGTGGAAAGCTCACGCCGTATGCGTCGCGCCAAGCGCGAAGCTGCCGCGCCGCCTCGCGGCGGACGTAGCGGTCGACCAGCAGGATCAGGCCGTTTTTCTCAAACAGGGGCACAAACTCGCCGGGCTTGATCATCCCAAGCTCGGGATGCTGCCAGCGCACAAGCGCCTCCGCCGCGCACAGGGTCGGTTCGTCGCCCGAAACGTCATACTGCGGCTGATACACCACCTTGAGCTGCTGCTTTTCCAGCGCCTTGTAGATGCTGCGCAGCAGCGTTTCGGAGTAGACCTCGTCCTGATAGAGGGTGTTGTCGTATACCAGCACCGAGCGGGTATAGTCGTCGCGCAGCATATTGCAGGCGGTCTTGGCGCGGTCAAACTGCCGCGCGATGTCAAGCCGGCGGTTGAGGTTGGCGTAAACGCCGATGCGCAGGCGCAGCCGCGCCGTCTGCGAAAGCGGCTCCAACGCGCCCTGCAGCCGCTCCAGCACGTCCTCATAGCTCTCGCGATGGAGACAGTAGAGCAAAAACGCGTCGCCGTCCTGCCGGCAGCCGATCCCCTCGGTGTCCGCGAGGAAGTCCTCGATCCCGCGCGCGAGGCAGCAGAGGGCGTCGTCTCCGAAATCGCGGCCGTACAGCTCGTTGATGAGATGGAAGCGGTCGATGTTGATCGCGACGGCGTCCATGTCCCGGTCGGGGCGGAATCGCTCCATCTGCTCCGCGTACTTGAAGAAGAAGCTGCCCGAGTAAAGCCCCGTCAGCGCGTCCCGCTCCGCGGCGCGGATGATGCTCCGCCCCTCGCTGAGCTCGACGAGGCGGTCGACGCGCGCGCGAATGATCTCCGGCGCGTCGTAGGGCTTCGTCAGAAAGTCCGCCGCGCCCAGCTTCAGACTTTGCAGCTCCGCCTCCTTGTCGCTCGTCAGCACGACCACGGGAATATAGGAAAGCTCGTCGTCCGTGCGCATCGTTTCCAGCACGGTGAAGCCGTCCATCTCCGGCATATAGATGTCGAGCATCACCAGCGACAGCGTCGCGCGGTTGCGCCGGATCAGGCCCAGCGCCTGCCGCCCGTTCTCCGCCTCCAGCACGTCATATTTTCCGCCGAGGATCTCAACCAGCAGCTCGCGATTGACCGGCTCGTCGTCAACGACCAAAATACGCCGCTGCGGGCGCACCTTACCATAAGGCTGTTCCATATGCCGCCTCCATTCTGTCGTATTCTATAAAATTCGTCCGATGTAGAAAACCATTTTTATGTAAAACATACTACCATGCCGACATTTATTTGTCAATTTTTGTTATCGCACATTTCAAGAATTTTTTCCGAGCAGTTGACAGAACGCAAAACTTTATGTAAAATGATGGCAAACAACTGATAAGGAGCGCGAGCTTATGGATACCAAAAGCTGCATTCAGGGGCGCCGCAGCATCCGGCGCTATACGGGCGACCCGGTGACAAAAAAGACCATTGAAGAGATCGTCGCCCTCGCCGCCTACGCCCCCTCCTGGAAAAACACGCAGGTCGCCCGCTACACCGTCGTCAGCGACCGCGCCGTGATCGAGCGGATCGCGAACGAATGCGTCCTCGGCTTCACGCACAACGCGGGCATCCTCACGAACTGCACCGCCCTTGTGGTCCAATCCGTCCTCGTCAAGCGCTCCGGCTATGAGCGCGACGGCTCGTTTTCCACCGGCAAGGGCACGCACTGGGAGTCCTTCGACGCCGGCATCGCCGCGCAGACTTTCTGCCTCGCCGCGCATGAGCTCGGCGTCGGGACCTGCATTCTCGGCGTGTTCGACTCGGACAAGGTCGCCGAGGCCATCGGTCTGCCGTCCACGCAGGCGGTGTCCTGCCTGATCACGATGGGCTATCCCGCCGAAAATCCCGCCGCGCCGGCGCGCAAGAGCGTCGGCGAGCTGGTGCGCTATCTCGGCTGAATCCGACGCAGCAAACGCGCGAACGCCGCTTTGGGCGGCGTTCGCGTTTTTTATGCCAAAACACGCAGAAGGTTGTTGAAAAAAAGATTCTCCAGCGCCGGCGTCTCCCAGCCGCGCCCGCGTAGCGCCCGCCAAAGAAGCGGCATATCCTGCACGCCGCGAAAACCGCCTGCCAGCGTGTCGCAGCCGTCCAGATCCGCGCCGATGCACAGGTGCGTTTCGCCGCAGAGCGCCGCGAAATGCTCGACATGGCGGAGCAGCGCGTCCAGCGGCGCCGCGGCGTCCGCCGCGACGAAGGGCGCGTAGAGATTCAGTCCCACGACGCCGCCCGTCTCCGCGATTGCCCGCGCCATATCGTCCGTCAGATTGCGCGTGTGGGCGCAGAGCGCGCGGGCGTTGGAATGGGTCGCGACGATCGGCTTCTCCGTGACGCGCAGCAGATCCCAAAACGCCGCGTCGGAGCAGTGGGACACGTCGATGAGGATATCCCGCCGCTGCGCCGCGCGGACAAAGGCGCGCCCGCGCGCGCTGAGCCCGCGCTCCGGCTCGTCGCCGTGCGCCCCGGCAAGGGCGTTCGCGCGGTTCCAGGTCAGATTGACCGCCCGGATCCCCGCCTCCGCCGCCCAGTCCAGCTTTTCCGGGTCGCAGTCCAGCAGCTCCCCGCCCTCGCAGGAGAGAAACGCCGCGACCCTTCCCGTGGCGTTGGCGCGCTCCGCCTCCGCCGCCGTGCGGCACGGCGCGGCGAGGTCGGCGTTTTTCGCCAGCTCGCGCGCAAACAGCGTCCGCTGCCGCCCGCACTCGGCAAAGAGCCCGTCCGCGGGCGCTTTCCCGCCGTCGCAGAAAATGGCGAACACCTGCGCCGCCCTGCCGAACGCGCGCAGGCGCAGCAGATCGAGCTGCCCGCCGTTTCGGCGCAGCGGCTCGCCCGTCCGCGCGCAGCGGCTGAGCGTGTCGCAGTGCGCGTCAAAATAGGGGATCTTCTCCATATCGCCCGCTCCTCTCCTTCGCGTCCGTGCCTCTCGGGCGCCCCATCGGGCGTCCCGCTGTCAATCTTCGCCTTTTCCCCGGCGCTTTTCCGTCCTTTTTCCGTATAAAATGCCGCCTTTTCATTTGTCTCGCCCCATGATAAAATAGCGTTCGGAAAAACAAATTCCTTTTTCGGTTCTTTTGCCGGACCGCCCGCGCGGCGCGCGCAAAACAGCCGTCCTTCAGAGGTGCCGCCATGAAAAAACGATGGCTCCTGCTTTTCTCCGCGCTTTTGCTCCTTCTCACCGCCTGCGCCGCCAGGCCGCACGCCGCTCCCGCGGCGGAGGACCCGCTGCCCGCGCTGGTGCTCCTGCCCGACCCCGAGCCGCAGCAGGCGCAAACTCCCGCGGCGCAGCCGCAGCCGGACGCTCCGCCGCCCGCGGCACAACCAGAGGCGCAGCAGCCGGAAACGCAGCCGCCTGCACCCGCCCCCGCCGAAGCGCCTTCGGAGACGCCGGCGCTTCCCGAGGACGGAAGCTATACCTCCCGCGACGACGTCGCGCTCTATCTGCACCTCTACGGCCATCTGCCCGGGAATTTCATCACCAAGAAGCAGGCTGAGGCGCTCGGCTGGAGCGGCGGCTCGCTGGAGCGCTACGCGCCCGGAAAGTGCATCGGCGGCAGCCGCTTCGGCAACTACGAGGGGCTTCTGCCCAACGCCGAGGGGCGGCGCTGGACGGAGTGCGACGTCGACACGCTCGGCGCGGACAGCCGCGGCGCGAAGCGGATCGTATTCTCCAATGACGGATTGATCTATTATACGGAGGATCACTACCGAACCTTTGAACTGCTCTACGGGGAGGAATAGCCATGTACGCTCTTATCGACGGCGCCGCCATCCGCTCGCGCGACGAGCTGCACGACGCTCTGGCGCGCCAGCTTTCGCTGCCGGACTGGTACGGCCGCAACCTCGATGCGCTTTACGACTGCCTGACCGACCTGCACGAAGACACGGAGCTGCGCCTCGTCCACGCGGACGAGCTGTTCGCCTCCCTCGGCGTGTACGCCGACGTGCTGCAAACCATGCTGCGCGACGCCTGCGAGGAAAACCCGCGCCTGCGCTTCGCCGTCGGGGAGGCGTAGGCCATGTTCTTTGTGTTCCCCGCCCTCGCGCTGCTGCCAAGCCTCGTCTATCTTGCGGCGGCGCTGCTGCCGGCGGCGCTGCTGCTGCGCTACGTTTACCGGCGCGATACGGTCGAAAAGGAGCCGGCGGGGCTGCTCGTGTCCCTGCTGCTGATGGGCTGCCTCTCCGCGCTCTGCTCCGCCGTACTGGAGGGGATCGGCGAATACCTGCTCGGGGTTTTCGTCAGCTCCGCCAGCCCGCTCTACACGATCCTGCTTGCCTTTCTCGTCGTTGCCGCGGTCGAGGAGGGAACGAAGCTCCTGTTTCTCAAGCTGCGCTCCTGGAACCATCCCGCCTTCAACTACCGCTTTGACGGCATCGTCTACGCGGTGTTCGTTTCTCTCGGCTTCGCGGCGCTGGAAAACGTCCAGTACGTCGTCAACTACGGGCTTTCCGTCGCGCTTCCCCGCGCGCTGCTCGCAATTCCCGGACATATGTCCTTCGCGGTCTTCATGGGCGCCTTCTACGGGCGCGCCCGGCTTTTTGCCAACCGCGGCCGCGGCGATGAGGCGCGGCGCAGCCTGCGCGCCGGATATCTGCTCGCGCTGCTCGCCCACGGCTTTTACGACGCCTGCGCGATGAGCGGCACGGTCTGGGCTTCGCTCGTGTTTCTCGTCTTCATCGTGCTTCTGTTTTCCGCCGCCTATCGCACCCTTCGGCGCGAATCGTTTACCGACGCGCCGATCGTGCCGGACGACGAGCCGCCCTTCCCGCTATGATGGATCGGGCGTCGCGCGCGCGGCTCTCCGTGGTCGCGTCCATGTGTATTTTCGGCACCATCGGCATTTTGCGGCGGTTCCTGCCCGTTCCCTCCAGCTTCCTCGCGATGCTGCGCGGGCTGCTCGGCGCGCTGTTCCTGCTGCTTCTGCTGCGCCTGCGCGGCAAGCGCCTCTCCCGCGCCGACGTTCGCGCGAATCTTTGGAAGCTGTGCCTCTCCGGCTCCCTGATCGGCGTCAACTGGATCCTGCTGTTTGAGGCGTATCGCCTTACGTCCGTCGCCACGGCGACGCTCTGCTACTACATGGCGCCCGTTTTTGTGCTCATCGCCGCGCCGTTCGTGCTGCGGGAGCGGCTGACGCGGCGCAAGCTCGTCTGCATCGTCGCGGCGCTATTCGGCATGGTGCTCGTTTCCGGCGTGACGCGCGCCGGCTTCTCCGGCTCGTCCGAATGGCGCGGCGTGCTGCTGAGCCTCTGCGCCGCGGTGCTGTACGCCGTCGTCGTCCTGCTCAACAAATTTATTCACGGCATGGCGGCGTATGACAAAACGATCCTCCAGATCGGCACGGCGGGGGCGGTGCTGCTGCCCTACGTCCTGTTGACGGAGGAGCTGTCGGCGATCAGCTTCACGCCTTCCGTCGTCGCGCTTCTGCTCGTCGCGGGCCTTGTCCACACCGGCTTCGCGTACTCGCTGTATTTCGGCTCCATGGACGATCTACCCGCGCACACCCTCGCGCTTTTGAGTTATCTGGACCCCGTCGTTGCCGTCGTGCTCTCCGCTCTGCTGCTGCGCGAGCCGATGTCCGCGGCGGAGGCGTCCGGCGCCGCCCTGATCCTCTGCGCCGCGATCGTCGCGGAGCTTCCGGAGCGCACGCAAGCACATACATAGGAGGAATCTATATGCACACCAAGTACATCCTGTTCGACATGGACGGCACGCTGCTCCCCATGGACGCCGGCGTTTTTGCCCGCACCTACTTCAAGGTCCTGACCAAGAAGATGCTGCCCTACGGCTACGACCCCGACACGCTGATTGCGGGGATCAACGCCGGTATCACCGCCACGCAGACCAACGACGGCGCCCAAACGAACGAGGAGCTGTTCTGGATGCATTTCGTGGAAACGGCGGGCGAGCGCGCGCTGGAG
This sequence comes from Oscillospiraceae bacterium, assembly GCA_902779695.1. Taxonomy (GTDB): domain Bacteria; phylum Bacillota; class Clostridia; order Oscillospirales; family Oscillospiraceae; genus Hominicoprocola. Next base: position 7,628 of record CACZCL010000078.1, read on the forward strand.
GACCGCCCGATCTTTGAGGAGTTTTACGCGCTGGATTTTCAGCGCATTTCCTCCACCTGCGGCTACACGCCAGAGGCGAAGGCGACCATTGCGCTTTGCAAGGAGCTGGGCTATCCCGTCGTGATCGCGACCGAACCGATCTTTCCGCTCTGCGCCATGGAAAGCCGCCTGCGCTGGGCGGGCGTCGACCCGTCCTCCGCCGAGTTCATCACCTCCTACGAAACCAGCCACTACTGTAAGCCGGATCTCCGCTATTACCGCGAGATCACGGACCGGCTCGGCGTGCGTCCGGAGGAGTGCGTCATGGTCGGCAACGACGTCGGGGAGGATATGCCGGCGGAGGAGCTCGGCATGAAGGTCTTTCTGCTGACGGACTGCCTTATCAACAAGAAAAACGCTGATATCTCGCGCTGGGAGCACGGCGGCTACGGCAGTCTGCAAAGCTGGCTGCGCGCGCTGGATTGAAGCAGGGCATGACGCCGGAACGTACTTCGTGCCGGACCCGCTATCCGCTCCTGCTGGTGCACGGCGCGGGCTTTCGGGATTTGAAGCTGCCGCTCTACTGGGGCCGTATCCCATCCGCGCTGGAACGCCGCGGCGCAGCCCTTTTCTACGGTTTGCAGGACTGCTGGGCAAGCACGGAAACGAACGCCGCCGCGCTGGTGCGGCGCATCGACGGCATCCTCCGCGAAACCGGCGCGGAGAAGGTCAATGTCATCGCCCACTCCAAGGGCGGGCTGGAGGCGCGCATGGCAGCCTCCTCCCTCGGCGCGGGGGAAAAGATCGCCAGCATCACGACCATCGCTACGCCGCATCACGGCTCAAAAACCATCGACCTGCTGTTCCGCGCGCCGAAGCCGCTGTTCAGCCTCTCCGCGCTGGCGGTGGACAACTGGATCCGCCTCGTGGGCGACCGCAAGCCGGATTTTCTCGCCGTCTGCAAGGGCTTTACCACCGAGCGCATGGCCGCGTTCAACCGCGAAAACCCCGACTGTCCCGGCGTGCTGTATCAAAGCTTCGCATGCGTGATGCGCCATCCGTTTTCCGACGTCAACCTCTCCACCGCAAACTTCATTGTGAACCGCATCGAAGGACCGAACGACGGTCTGGTCACGGTGGCGTCCGCGTCCTGGGGCGAACGGGTCCATGTGCTGCACTCCAATGCTTTCCGCGGCATTTCCCACCTTGACGCCATCGACCTGCGCCGCGCGCCGCTCACCGCAAAGCAGGGCGGCGGCATATCCGACGTCTGCGACGTCTATGTCGATATCGTGCAGGAGCTGAAGCAGCGCGGCCTGTAGCAAAAAGCGTCCGAAAAGCCGAAAAGAGAACGCCGGTCGGCGTTCTCTTTTCGTGTTGGCGCTACCTATCTTTCCGGTCCGTCTCCAGACAAGTATTGTCGGCAGAAGCGAGCTTAACTTCCGTGTTCGGAATGG
>CACZCL010000079.1 GCA_902779695.1 Oscillospiraceae bacterium
ACTTCGAGCTGCAGTATCAGGACGAAGCGCACGACGCCGAGAAGGCGGTCAACGCCTACAACGCGCTCAAGGACTGGGGTATGCAGATCTCCATGGGCTCCGTCACCTCCACCCCGTGCGTGGCGACCTCTGCCGAGACCTTTAACGACCGCATCTTCGCGATCACCCCGTCCGGCTCCTCCACCGCGGTCCTCGAGGGCAAGGACAACCAGTTCCAGATGTGCTTCACCGACCCCAACCAGGGCTCCGCTTCCGCGCAGTATATCCACGATAAGGGCCTTGCCACGAAGGTCGCCGTCATCTGGAAGAACGACGACGTGTACTCCAAGGGCATCTATGACACCTTTATCGCCGCGGCGCCCGGCCTCGGTCTCCAGGTCGTGAGCGACACCACCTTTGCCGACGGCTCCGACACCGACTTCTCCGTCCAGATCGCGGACGCGCAGAAGAACGGCGCCGAGCTGGTGTTCCTGCCCATCTACTATCAGCCCGCTTCCCTGATCTTCGCGCAGGCGAAGGCCGCCGGCTTCGCGCCCAAGTGGTTCGGCGTGGACGGCATGGACGGCATCCTGACCCTTGAGGGCTTCGACACCAGCCTTGCCGAGGGCGTCATGCTCCTCACCCCGTTCAACGCGGACTCCGACGACGCGCGCACCAAGGCGTTTGTCGAGAAGTATCAGCAGAAGTTCGGCGAGGTCCCCAACCAGTTCGCCGCCGACGCCTATGACTGCGTCTACGCCTACAAGCAGGCGCTGGAAGCCGCCAAGTGCACCTCCGATATGAAGACCGCGGACATCTGCGCCGCGATGATCCAGCAGTTCACCACGATGACGTTCAACGGCCTGACCGGCGACGGCATGACCTGGGACGCCAGCGGCGCCGTGACCAAGAGCCCCAAGGGCATGATCATTCAGAACGGCGCTTACGTCGGTCTCGACTGAGCCCGGAGAACAAGGATCTCTCCCGCACCGGCAGGGGGCGCGCAACGCCCCCTGCCCTGCGGGTAAACGCGTATCGGAGGATCGCCGGCGGAAGCGGGCGATGGTCCGATGCGCGTTTGCCGCATCGGAAAAGAAAGGACACATGGCCCCTATCGTGTGTATTTGAGGTGTAAGAAATGAGCTTTCTCAACTCCCTGATCAGCGGGATCAGCCTCGGCAGTATCTACGCGATCATCGCGCTGGGCTACACGATGGTGTACGGCATCGCCAAGATGCTCAACTTCGCCCACGGCGACGTCATCATGGTCGGCGCTTATATCTGCTTTTTCGCGGTGAGCCGCTTCAGCCTGCCGCCGCTGCTCGGCGTTCTGGTCGCCGTGGTCGTGTGCACGATCCTCGGCATGACCATCGAAAAGCTTGCCTACGCGCCGCTGCGCAGCGCGCCGAGCCTCGCGGTGCTCATCACCGCCATCGGCGTGAGCTATTTCCTGCAAAACGCGGCGCTGCTGCTCTGGTCGCCGAACCCCAAGGTGTTCCCCGACTTCTTCAAGTCCGTCGGCAGGGACGGCGAGGCGCACACCGGACTGGCGCTCGGCCCGCTGCGCATCTCCTACGTCACGCTGGTGACGATCCTCGTCTGCCTTGCGATCATGGCGGCGCTGACGTTTTTCATCAACAACGGCAAGCTCGGCAAGGCGATGCGCGCCTGCTCCGAAGATAAGGACGCGGCGCGCCTGATGGGCATCAACGTCAACACGACCATCTCCGCCACCTTCGCCATCGGCTCCGGCCTTGCCGCCATTGCGGGCGTGCTGTATATGTCCGCGTACCCGACGCTGGTGCCGACCACCGGCTCCATGCCCGGCATCAAGGCGTTCACCGCCGCGGTGTTCGGCGGCATCGGCTCCATTCCCGGCGCGTTTCTCGGCGGGCTGCTCCTCGGCGTGATCGAGATCTTCGCCAAGGCGTACATCTCCACCCAGTTGTCCGACGCGGTGGTGTTCGCCGTGCTGATCGTCGTGCTTCTGGTGAAGCCGTCCGGCCTGCTCGGCAAGGTCATCCGCGAGAAAGTGTGAGGTGGGCGCAATGAAAAGAATGCTTTCTACCAAATCGGGAAAACAGTTCCTCATCACCTTCTGCGCGGTGGTCGCGGCGTTTGTCGTGATGCAGGCGATCGCCATGGCCGGCGCGATGTCCTCGATGCTCAAGGGCCAGCTCGTCCCGATCTGCGCCTACGTCGTGATGGCGCTCTCGCTGAACCTGACCGTCGGTATCCTCGGCGAGTTGTCGCTGGGCCACGCGGGCTTTATGAGCGTCGGCGCGTTCCTCGGCACGACGACCGCCGTCGCGCTGCAGGGCGCCGTGCCCTCGCCCACGCTGCGCCTGCTGTGCGCGCTCGTCGTCGGCGCGGTCTTCGCCGGCGTCGTCGGCTTCCTCGTCGGCATTCCGGTGCTGCGCCTCAACGGCGACTATCTCGCCATCGTGACGCTCGCCTTCGGTGAGATCATCAAAAGCATCTTCAACAACCTCTACCTCGGCCTCGACTCCCACGGCTTCCACCTGAGCCTTTTGGACAACAAGCTCCACATGGAGCCGGACGGGAAGCTCATCATCGGCGGGCCGATGGGCATCGGCGGCATCCAGAAGATCGCGAGCTTCCCCGTGGGCTTCGCGCTCATCGTCGTCTGCCTCGTCATCATCTTCAATCTGGTCAACAGCCGCGCGGGCCGCGCGATCATGGCGCTCCGCGACAACCGCATCGCCGCCGAGAGCGTCGGCATCCCCATCACGAAGTACAAGATGATGGCGTTTGTGACCTCCGCCGCTATGGCGGGCGCGGCGGGCGCTCTCTTCGCGCTGAACTTCTCCACCATCGTCGCCAACAAGTTCGACTTCAACACCTCGATCCTGGTGCTGGTGTTCGTGGTGCTCGGCGGGCTGGGGAACATGCTCGGCTCCATCGTCGCCGCCGCGGCGCTGACGATCCTGCCCGAGGCGCTGCGCCAGTTCGCGAGCTACCGGATGCTGGTGTACGCGATCGTGCTGATCCTTGTGATGCTGGTGCGCAACAATCCCGCCATTCAGAGCTTCTTCTCCCGGTTCCGCTTCGGCAAGAAAGGAGGCGTTCAGGAATGAGCGAGCAGAAGACCCCCCGCGTCGCCACCAAGATGGTGCCGGTGCAGAGCCACGCCATCGTGCCTGACCGCGACGCCGACAAGAGCCCCGTTCTGGAGTGCCACCACCTCGGCATCGACTTCGGCGGCCTGACCGCCGTGAACGAGTTCAACCTGATGATCGGCCGCACGGAGATCGCGGGGCTGATCGGGCCGAACGGCGCGGGCAAGACCACGGTGTTCAATCTGCTCACCAAGGTCTATCAGCCCACCCGCGGCACCATCCTGCTCGACGGCAACGACACGTCCAAGAGGACCACGGCGCATATCAACCGCGCCGGCATCGCGCGCACGTTCCAGAACATCCGCCTGTTCGCCAACCTCTCGGTGGAGGACAACGTCAAGCTCGGGCTGCACAACCACATCAACTACGGCATGTGGGGCGGCGTGTTTCGCCTGCCGCGCTACTGGCACGAGGAAAAAACCGCCCACGAGCGCGCGATGGAGCTGCTGTCCATCTTCGACATGGCGGACCTTGCCGACGCGCAGGCGGGCTCCCTGCCCTACGGCGCGCAGCGCCGGCTGGAAATCGTGCGCGCGCTGGCGACGAACCCGAGCCTGCTGCTGCTCGACGAGCCGGCGGCGGGCATGAACCCGTCGGAAACGGCGGAGCTGATGGACAACATCGTCAAGATCCGCGATCTGTTCCAGATCGCCGTCATGCTCATCGAGCACGACATGAACCTCGTGATGGGCATTTGCGAGGGCATCTGCGTCCTGAACTTCGGCGAGGTCATCGCCAAGGGCTCGCCCGCCGAGATCAAGAGCAATCCCGTCGTGATCGAGGCGTACCTCGGCAAGAAGGACAAGAAGGAGGGCGCGTGAGATGGCAGAGCTGCTGAAGGTCGAAGACATCAACGTCTATTACGGCGCGATCCACGCCATCAAGGGCGTTTCCTTCCACGTCGACGAGGGCGAGATCGTCACACTGATCGGCGCGAACGGCGCCGGAAAATCCACCACGCTGCAAACCGTTTCGGGTCTGCTGCACAGCAAGACCGGCGCCATTGAACGCTCGTCGCCCACGGGCTCGCCCACGTGCCGGAGGGCCGCCGCATCTTTTTGCAGATGACGGTGGAGGAGAATCTGGAGATGGGCGCCTACACCCAGCCCAAGGGCGGCATCGCCGAGGCGAAGGAGCGCGTGTTCGAGCAGTTCCCCCGCCTCAAGGAGCGCCGCGCGCAGATCGGCGGCACGCTCTCCGGCGGCGAGCAGCAGATGCTCGCCATGGGGCGCGCGCTGATGAGCCGCCCGAAGCTGCTGATGCTCGACGAGCCGTCGATGGGCCTCGCCCCGATCCTGGTCGAGCAGATCTTCGACATCATCCAAAAGCTGCACCGGGCGGGCACGACGATCCTGCTCGTCGAGCAGAACGCCCAGATGGCGCTTTCGGTGGCGAACCGCGCCTATGTGCTGGAAACCGGGAAGATCACCCTCTCCGGCACGGGCGACGAGCTTGCCCACAGCGACGAGGTGCGCAAGGCATACCTCGGCGGATAAGTATTGACGAATCCAATTTGAGAAAATGAGAAAGGAAGTATCCCCATGAAAAAGCTGGTCTCTCTTGCCCTTGCGCTGGTGCTTGCGCTGTCTCTCGCCGCCTGCGGCGGGAAGAGCAAGTCCGTCACCATCGCCGTACCCAACGACACCACCAACGAAGCGCGCGCGCTGATGCTGCTGGAAAACCTCGGCTACCTCAAGCTCAAGGAGGGCGTTGGCATCACCGCCACCAAGCTCGACATCGCGGAGAATCCCCACAACATCGAGATCAACGAGATCGAAGCCGCGCAGCTTCCCAACGTCCTCAAGGACGTGGACTACGCCGTCATCAACTCCAACTACGCGCTCGACGGCGGGCTGAACCCCGCGAAGGACGCGCTCGGCATCGAGGGCTCCTTCTCCGCCTACGGCAACATCCTCTGCGTCAAGGAGGGCCGCGAGAACGAGCCGGGCATCCGGGCGCTGCTCGCCGCGCTGGAGAGCAAGCAGGTCGCGGACTACATCGCGCAGAAGTATGACGGCGCGGTGATCTCCGTCGTCGACGCGCCCACCGACGGCTACGATCCCACGCTCGACTATGCCGCGCTCAACGGCACGAAGCTCTCCATCGCCGCGACGCCCACGCCCCACGCCGAGATCCTCAACGACGTGGTCAAGGGCATCCTTGCCGCCAAGGGCATCACGCTCGACGTCAAGGAGTTCACCGACTACGTCCAGCCCAACAACGTCGTTGACAGCGGCGAGATCGACGCCAACTACTTCCAGCACCTGCCGTATCTGGAGGACTTCAACGCCGAGAACGGCACGAAGGTCGTCAGCATCGGCGCGATCCACGTCGAGCCGATGGGCCTCTACGGCGGCAAGCAAAGCAATCTTGACGCGCTGAAATAATTGCATTATACTTCAAAGGAGCGGCGCTGTGCCGCTCCTTTTGAGGTGAATGACATGATCGAGATCAAGAACCTGTGCAAAACCTTTCGCACCGCGGACGGCGAGGTCGAGGCGCTGAAGAATGTTTCGCTTTCGATCCCGGACGGGGACGTGTTCGGCATCATCGGGATGTCCGGCGCGGGCAAGTCCACGCTGGTGCGCTGCATCAATATGCTGGAGCGGCCCACCTCCGGCACGGTCGTGATCGACGGCGTCGATATGGGCGCGCTGTCCGAGCGCGAGCTGCGCGCAAAGCGGCGCGAGATCACCATGATCTTCCAGGGCTTCAACCTGCTCATGCAGAAGACCTGCCTCGACAACGTCTGTTTCCCGCTCAAGCTCTCGGGGCTTGCGGGCGAGAAGGCGTGGCGCAAAAAGCGCGCCTTGGAGCTGCTGGAGGTCGTGGGCCTCGCGGACAAGGCGAACGCCTACCCCGCGCAGCTCTCCGGCGGGCAGCAGCAGCGCGTCGCGATCGCCCGCGCGCTGGCGACGGACCCGAAGGTGCTGCTGTGCGACGAGGCGACGAGCGCGCTGGACCCGACGACCACGGCGTCCATCCTTGAGCTGATCCGCTCGATCAACGAAAAGACCGGCATCACCGTCATCATCATCACGCACCAGATGAGCGTGGTGGAGAGCGCCTGCCGCCACGTCGCCATTCTCGACGGCGGCGTCATCGTCGAGACCGGCGAGGTGAGCGAGATCTTCTCCAACCCCGCCTCCGCCGCCGCGAAGCGGCTGGTCTATCCCGAGGGGGACGCCGCCGCCGCGTCCGCCGTGCCGGGCGAGCGGATGATCCGCGTCGTGTTCAACGGCTCGGAGGCGACGTCCACGCCGCTGATCGCGCACATGGCGGTGGAAAAGGGCATTGAGGCGAACATCGCCTACGCTTCCACCCGCACGATCGAGGGGCGCGAGTACGGCTCGATGCTGCTGGGCATCCGCGAGGGCGGGAACGCCGTGGAGGAGGCGGTCGCCTACCTGAACGCCGCGGCGGGCGTTCTCGCGGGCGAGGTGCAGGACGGGCGCGCGCCGTCGCCGGAGAAGGAGGCTTTGACAGATGCTTGACAAGCTGTTTGCGCCCGAGGTGCTCGCGGAGGCGGGGGAGATCATCCGCTCGCAGTTCCCTCTGGCGATCTGGGAGACGGTGTACGTCACCGTTTTGTCCACCGCGTTCGCCATCGTGCTGGGGCTGCCGCTGGGCGTGCTCCTCGTCGTCGGGGAGAAGGACGGCGTCCGCCCGTTGCCCGCGTGGCTGATGCGGACGCTGAACGTCGTCATCAATCTGCTGCGCTCGGTGCCGTTTCTGATCCTGATGGTGCTGGTGTTCCCGCTCACGCGGCTGATCGTCGGCACCGTGGTCGGAACGGTGGCGAGCATCGTGCCGCTGGTGATCGCGGCGTTCCCGTTCATCGCGCGCCTCGCGGAGGGGAGCCTGCGTGAGGTGAACCCGAACACGATCGAAATGGCGCAAAGCCTCGGCGCCTCGCCGATGCAGATCGTCACGCAGGTCATGCTGCCCGAGAGCGTGCCGAGCCTGATCTCCAACGCGACCATCGCCATCACCACGATCCTCGGCTACAGCGCCATGAGCGGCATCATCGGCGGCGGCGGTCTCGGCAAGATCGCGATGAACTACGGCTATTACCGCTATAAATACCTCATCATGGTCGCGGCGGTCATTTTGCTGATCGTGCTGGTGCAGGCGTTCCAGTCCATCGGCACCCGCCTCGCGGTGAAGTCGGACAAACGCCTCAAAAACAAGGGATAAGCGAAGGGCGGAGGGGGTTCCCCTCCGCCTTCTTTTACGTTGCGCATTCCCGGAACGCCGCCGGCAGGCCGTCGTTTGCCACGTCCTCCGGCGTGACGCAGTAGGGCGTCAGGCGCTCGGAGAGGACGTCCCCCGCGCGGGCGTGGAGCCACACGGCGCACGCCGCCGCCTGACCCGCCTCGGCGCCCTGCGCCAGCAGCGAGGCGATCAGCCCCGTCAGCACGTCGCCGCTGCCGCCCTTGGCGAGCGCGGAGCCGCCGCAGGTGTTTTCCAGCAGCCGCCCGTCCGGCAGGGCGACGAGCGTCCGGTGTCCCTTGCGCACCAGCACGCAGCCGTGCCCCTCGGCAAAAAGGCGCGCCGTTTCCGCGCGGTCGAGGCGCGATAGCTCCTCCGGCGGCAGCCCCAGCAGGCGCGCGAATTCGCCGTCGTGCGGCGTCAGGATCGTCACGCGGCCGCGCCGCGCGTCCAGCGCGCCCATGTCCCGCGCGAGCGCGTTCAGCCCGTCCGCGTCCAGCACGACGGGCTGCTCCGCCTCCCGCAGAAGACCGTGGACGACGGCGCGCACGCCCTCGCTCTGTCCGAGGCCAGGGCCGAGCGCCAGCACGTCGCAGCCGCGCAGCTTTTCCAGCGCGGGCGCGGCGGCGGAGGCGGAGAGCATACCCTCCTCCTCCGGCAGCGGGAAGGGCATCGCGCCGGCGCATTTCGCAGCCTCCGCCGCCCAGATGCTGCGCGGCACGCCGAGGTACACCAGCCCGCAGCCGGAGCGTTCGGCGGCGCGGGCGGCGAGCCACGGCGCGCCGGTGAAGCCGACGGAGCCGCCGACGATCAGCAGCTTGCCGAAGGCGCCCTTGTGTCCGTCCTCCCTGCGCCGCGGCAGCGCCGCGCGGACGTATTCGCGGTCGATTCGTTCCATGCCGCATCACCCCTTTTTACAGGATTCTATCATATCTCCGGGAAAAACAGTAGCAAAAGTTTTGCCGGCGTGGTAAAATAACAGGTAACGATTCTTCTGCCGCGGATGTGAGAGAATCCCCCGCGCCTTTCCGCGCGGCGCTTCCCGGCGGCAAGGCGGCGTGTATGGACGAATTTCTCAAAACCTGTCTGATCGTGTGCCCGCTGGTGTTCCTCGCGGGCTTCGTGGATTCCGTCGCCGGGGGCGGCGGGATCATCTCGCTGCCGGCCTATCTGATGGCGGGCGTACCCGCGCACCTCGCCTCCGGCACGAATAAGGTGGTCAACGGCACCGGCGCGCTCGTCGCCTCCGCCAAATACTTCAAAAACGGCAAGGTGGCGCTGCGCCCCGCGCTGATCGCCGCGGCGGCCGCGCTGCTCGGCTCCGTCCTCGGCACAAGGCTCGCCACGCTGGTCTCGGAAACGACGCTCAAGACCATGCTGCTCGCGGCGCTGCCCTGCGCGGCGCTTTTCCTCGCGCTGAAAAAGGACTTCGGGCGCGAGAGCGAACGCCGGAAGGAGCCGCCCCCCGCGCGCGAGGCGGCGCTCGCCGCGCTGATCGGGCTGGTGTTTGGCTGCTATGACGGGCTGCTTGGCCCCGGCTCCGGCACGTTCATGCTCATGGGCTTCACCGCCCTGCTGTCGATGGACCTTCTCTCCGCCGCCGCCTGCGCGCGCGTGGCGAACCTCGCCTCCAACGCCGCCTCCGCGGCCGTTTGGATCCTGAACGGGCAGGTGTTCTGGGCGCTGGCGCTGCCCGCGCTCTGCTGCGGCGTCCTCGGCAACTGGCTCGGCGCGCGCTACGCCATCCGCGGCGGCAGCAAAAAGATCCGCGGCATGATGTTCGTCGTGCTGGGGCTGCTGTTCGCCAAAATGCTCTACGATATCCTCGCGTAAACGGAGGCGCTTTATGGATTGGTTCCCTCTGCTCAACTCGCTGCGCATCGCCGCGATCTCCTCGGCGGTCGTGTTCTTTCTCGGCATTGCCGCGGCGTATTATATCGCGCGTCTGCCGCGCGCCGTCAAGGGCGCGCTCGACGTGCTGCTGACGCTGCCGCTCGTTTTGCCGCCGACGGTCGTGGGCTATCTGCTGCTGCTCGTGCTGGGGCCGCGGCGCGTCGTCGGCGCCTGGGCGCTGGAGACCTTCGCCCTGCGGCTGACGATGCAGTGGTGGTCGGCGGTGTTCGCGGTCAGCATCGTCACCTTCCCGCTCATGTACCGCACGGCGCGCGGCGCGTTCGAGAGCTTTGACGAGACGCTTGCCGACGCGGGGCGCACGCTGGGGCTGCCCAACCGCTGGATCTTCTGGCACGTCCGAATGCCCTGCTGCCGCCAGGGGATCCTCGCCGGGGCGGTGCTGTCCTTCGCGCGGGCGCTGGGCGAGTACGGCGCGACGAGCATGGTCGCCGGCTACACGCCGGGCCGGACGGCGACGATCGCGACGGAGGTCTATCAGCTCTGGCGCACGGGGAACGACGCGCTGGCGCTGCGGTGGGTGCTGGTCAATATCGCGATCTCGGCGGTCGTGCTGCTGGCGGTGAACCTGCTGGAGCGGCGCGAGGGACGGAGGTGAGCGCGTTGCTGTCTGTCAATATCCACAAGGAGCTGGAGGATTTTACCCTCAACGTCAGCTTTGAGACCGAGGGCGGCATTCTCGGCCTGCTGGGCGCGTCGGGCTGCGGCAAGAGCATGACGCTCAAATGCATCGCGGGGCTGGAAACGCCCGACCGCGGGCGGATCGTGCTGGGCGAGCGCGTGCTGTTCGACAGCGAAAAGCGCATCAATATGTCGCCGCAGCGGCGGCGCGTGGGCTATCTGTTTCAGCAGTACGCCCTGTTTCCGAATATGACCGTGCGGCAGAACCTCTTTGCCGCGGTGCGCCGTCTGCCGCAGGCGAAGCGCGCGGCGGCGGTGGAGGAAAAGCTGCGCGCGTTCCGGCTGGAGGGCTTGGAGCCGCTGTATCCCCGCCAGCTCTCCGGCGGGCAGCAGCAGCGCGTCGCGCTGGCGCGCGCGCTGGCGGCGGAGCCGGACGCGCTGCTGCTCGACGAGCCGTTTTCCGCGCTGGACAGCTATCTGCGCTGGCAGACCGAGCTGGAGCTGGGCGAGCTGCTGCGCCCCTACGCCGGCAGCGTGCTCTTCGTCTCCCACGACCGCGACGAGGTCTACCGCCTGTGCCGGAACGTGTGCGTGCTCGCGGACGGGCGCAGCGGGGAGACGCTGAGCGTGCGGGACCTGATGGCGGCGCCCGGCACCGTCAGCGCGGCTTTGATCTCCGGGTGCAAAAATTTCTCCCGCGTGCGCCGCGTGGACGCGACGCACGTCCACTGCATCAACTGGGGCGTGACGCTGGAAACGTCGCAGGAGGTGTCCAACGTCTGCTCCTACGCGGGGATGCGCGCCCACGACCTGCACATCGCGAAGGGCGGCGAGCCGAACCGCTTTGACGCCCGCGTCGTGCGCGTGATCGAGGATACGTTTTCGACGATCCTGATGCTGGCGCCGGAGGGCGGCAACTCGCTTTTGCGCATGGAGCTGCCGAAGGACGAGTGGGCGGCGATGCGGAACCCGGAGGTCGTGCTGCTCGGCATCGCGCCGCAGAACGTCATGACGCTCTCGGGCGAGCTGTGACGGCGCGCGCCGTAAAAATCTTTCGCAACGGACGGCCACCTACGGAAAGGAGCGTTTTTATGGCGTATTCGGCAAGGATCATAACGGTCAGCGACCGGAGCTTTCGCGGCGAGCGGGCGGACGAGGGCGGTCCCGCGCTGGCGGAGCGGCTGCACGAAGCGGGGTTCCGCGTGGACAAGATCGTCCTCGTGCCCGACGAGGTCGCGCAGATCGAGCAGGCGCTGCGGGAGGCGGCGAAGGACGACGTGGCGCTGTGCGTCACCACCGGCGGCACCGGCTTTGCGCCCCGGGACGTGACGCCGGAGGCGACGGTCGCCGTGTGCGAGAAGCTGGTGCCCGGCTTGCCGGAGGAGATGCGCCGCGTTTCCATGGGCATCACGCCGCGCGCCCTGCTCTCCCGCGCGCAGGCGGGGATCTTGAGCCGCACCCTGATCGTCAACCTGCCCGGCAGCCCCAAGGGGGCGCGGGAGAATCTGGAGGCGGTGCTCGCGCCGATCGGGCACGGGCTGGACATCCTGCGCGGCGAGGGCGCGGCGGACTGCGCCGCCCTCGCGGACTAATCAAGAAAGCGGCTGCGCCGCTTTCTTGAGGAGGGCTTTGCTGCGCTTCCCGCACGCCTGTGGCGCACGGACGCTCCGCGCAAGGTGTTTTTTCTGACGCGCATGTCGTCAGAAAAAACGATCAGGTCCATTTCGCGCCTGCGGGCGCGAAATTGCCCGGCTTTTCATGAGAACAGCGGACGGAGGCCAAACGGTCTCCGTCCGCGTTTTGCCTGTTAAAAAATGCCCTTGAGGAAGATTTCCAGCCCGATCAGGATCAGGATCACGCCGCCGAGGACGCTTGCCCGTCCGGACAGGCGCGTGCCGACCGTGCGCCCGATGTCAAGCCCCGCCAGACAGATCGCGAACGTCACCGCCGCGATGATCAGCGAGCAGCACAGCGCCGCCGCCCAGCCGTATTCCGCGATCGTGAACCCGACGGACAGCGCGTCGATCGAGGTGGCGACGCCCTGCATCAGCAGCGCGCCCACGCCGACCCCGGCGGTCGACGCCGTCTCGCCGCGCACGCCCTCGCGCAGCATCGAGCCGCCGATCCACAGCAGCAGGAAAAGCGCGATCCACGGCACGAAGCGCTGCAGCGCGGCAAAACGCTCCACGAGCGTGTGGACGCAGATCCAGCCGATCTCGGGCATCAGGAACTGAAAAAACGCGAAGGTGCCCGCAATGGCACAGGCGCGTGGGCGCGACATCGCCGGTTCCGAGAGCGCGTTTGCCAGCGACACCGAAAACGCGTCCATCGCAAGGCCGACGCCGAGCAAAATGCTGTTGAACAGAAAAACGGTGTTCATTCAATGCACGTCCTGCGCGCTTTGCGCTTCATACAGCGCGCCAAGCTGCTCCAGCACGGCGGCGTCGTAGCCGTAAGCGCCCGCCGCCGCCTCGCCGGTGTAAGAGGCGAGGGCGGAACGGAGCGCGGGCAGCGCCGCGCGCAGCGCGTCGGCAAGGCGCTCGTCCGCCGCGGCGTCGTCCGAGGCGGCGGCGACGATCAGGCCCAGCGAAAGGTCGGGCGCGCCGCCCGCCTCCGCCGCCACGATCAGGCCGCCGCGATAGGGGAAGTAGTCCTCCGCTGGCAGGAACGCGAGCTGCACCGCGCCGCTGCGCATCGCGAGCTGCGTCGCCTCGCCGCTGGTGCCGAAGGTGACGGCGGCGCTGTCAAGCGTGACGTTCTGCTCCGAGAGCGCGTCGATCAGAAGCGGGGGGAACGTGTCGCGCAGCGCCAGCAGCACGGCGGGATCGCGTCCGCCCACGGCAAACTCGACGTTGAGCGAGGCAAGGCGCAGCGGCTCCGGCGGCGCGACCGGCGACAACAATCCGCAGAAGCATACCGAAGCCGGCCTGATGAAGGCGTACCTGACGGAGGAGTGCGGCATCGAGGCTTCGCGCATCTATACCGACGAGGAGGCCATGACCACCCAAGAAAACGCCGTTAACACCCTGAAGATCCTGCAGGCAAACGGCGTCCGGTCGATGACCATTGTCACCTCATCCTACCACCAGCGCTGGGGCCAGGCGGTGTATAACGCCCTTGCCGAGCTCTACCGCCGGCAGCACGGGTATTCGGTCGAGATTCTGGGGAATTATTCCTGCGACATCGCCCCCGAGGTGCCCGATTACCGGAACGATGCGCAGATCGCCGCACGGCAGATTGCGGGAATCCTTGAACTG
>CACZCL010000080.1 GCA_902779695.1 Oscillospiraceae bacterium
ATCGCCGCGAAGCGTTCGTACTGCTCCGAAGAAAGCGGCTGCCAGATATGCTCGCGCGTGTAGCCGAAGCCCGCCGCCGTGTTCGGCATGCTGAGGTCGACCGTCCAGTGGATCTCGCGCGACTCCTCGGGACAGAATTCCGCCGCGGGCGCGCCGCTCTCCGTGCAGAAATAGGCGTAGCTGTGCGCGTCGCAGGTCAGCACCGGCGCGGAGCCGGACGGAACGTAGACCGTGCGCGTGCCGCCGCAGCCCTCTCCCGCGAGAAGCCCCGTCTCATTGCACACCGTGACGCGCACCATGCCGTCCGCGCTCGTCTGGAAATCCCGATCCTCCAATCCCTCGTGGACCCGCTCCATGACCTTTTTCCACGCAAGGGCGGCGGGGTTGTCGTTGGTATTGATGCGCGCCGGCGTCGGGTAGCCGCACCAGCACGCCGCGGTATAATACGGCGTGTAGCCGACGAAATAGCGGTCGCGCTTTGAGTTGGTCGTGCCGGTCTTGCCCGCCATCGTCATGTTGGAAAACGCCGCGCTCACGCCCGTGCCGCCGCTGCGCATGACGTTGCGCAGCAGCTCGTTCATGGTGTAGACCGTGCTCTCCTTCATCGCGACCCAGGAATCCTGCCTGTTGTCGATCACGACGTTGCCGTAGCTGTCGCGCACCTCAAGGAACGTGCGCGGCGCGGTGTAGACGCCGTTGTTGGCAAAGGTGGCGTACGCCGCCGCCATTTCGATCGTCGAAACGCCGTAGGTCAGGCCGCCGAGCGCCAGCGCGCCCGCCGCCGAGATATCGTCGCTCACCAGCGTGGTGAAGCCGAGCTTTTCCGTCATAAACGCATAGGACTCCGCCGGCGTGAGCTGCTGGAACACACGCACCGCGCAGGTGTTGGAGGAAATGCGCAGCGCGTCCTGCAGGGTCAGAAGCCCGCGGTAGCCCGTGTAGGCGTTGATAGGCCAGGCGCTGTTGTTGAGCTTCAAAACGGGATAGTCGTCGATCACGCTCGCCGCCGTGATCACGCCCGCGTCCAGCGCGGGCGCGTAGACCGACAGAGGCTTGATGGCGGAGCCGCACTGGCTGGAGCTGGCGGCGTAGCTCCATTCGAAGGCGCCCTCGCGCTCGCCCACGCGGCCGGCAATGGCGACGATGTTGTGCGTCTGATTGTCGATGATCGTCATGCCGGACTGGAGCTTTTCGCCCTTGTCCGAGGTATAGTCGAAATTCGAGCGGTCCGCGTACACCGACTCCACGATCTCCTGCAAGCGCGGGTCAAGCGTGCAGTAGATCTGGTAGCCGCCCGTATAGAGCAGATCCTGCGCCGCGGTGGTGCTGTAGCCCTTTTCCCGCAGCGCATCGACGACGTCGCGGAAGACCTGCTCGACAAAGAACGAATCCAACTCCTGATTCGCCTCCGCCGCTTCCTCGGCGTCTGTCTCGACATAGTCCGCGTCCCCCACGAAGATCATTTTCTCCTTCTTCGCTTCGGCGTACTGCTTGTCGCTCAGCCAGCCAAGCTCGTTCATCTTGAACAGGACGTTGAGCTGGCGCTCGCGGTTCTGCCCGCGCGACCAGTCGGAGCGCAGCGGGTCGTACTGCCACGGATTCTGCGTGATGCCGACGATGGCGGCGCCCTCGGCGACCGTCAGGTCGCCCACCTCCTTGCCGAAGTAGGTCTCCGCCGCCGCCTCGATGCCGTGCGCCCCGTGCCCGAAGTAGACCAGGTTGAAGTACATCTCAAGGATCTCCTTCTCGGAGTACTTCTCGTGGAAGCGCAACGCCCGGAAAATCTCCAGAATCTTGCGGCGGATCGTGACCTGCTTCTCGCCCGTGAGGTTCTTGATGAGCTGCTGGGTGATGGTGGACGCGCCGCGGGCGTTGTTGCCCATCAGCGTGTCGAACACGCTGCGCGCCGTGCTCTTCCAGTCCACGCCGTTGTGCTCGTAAAAGCGCTGATCCTCGATGGAGATAAGCGCCTTGACGACATGGTCGGGAATCTGGCTGTAATCGACCAGGGTGCGGTTCTCGCTGCCGTGGATCTTCTGCAGCTCGACCCACTGCCCCCGCTCCTTATCCTCATAATAGATGACCGAGCTCTGCTTGAGCACGTAGGCGGACGCGTCGATCTCCATCTCCGGCTCCAGCACGGTATCGACGTAGTGCATGAACGTGCGGTAAAAAAGCGCCATTGTGAGCACGCCGATCACGGCGAGCGTAAAGATCGCCTTGATGATGCCGAGCAAAATGCCGCCGAGGGTGACGCGCTTTTTCTTTCTCCGGCGCGGCGCGGCGCGATTTTCCTCCATGCCGGCATCCTCCTTTCCTTGGTGCTTCCCAGATGGGTATACCACCACGGCTTGTACTATTCTGTTCTATCGTACCACGGCTGTCAAGTCGATTTTTCTTGCTTTTCCAAAAGTTTTCGGTTTTTTCCCAAAATTCTTTCCCGCGATTCCCATTTATTCAAAAGTTTTTTTGCATCCTTTGCTCTTTTTTACAAAAGAACACTTGCGCCGGACGGCTCCATCGTGTATAATAACGACAGAAAGCAGCTTGGAGGTATCCCCATGAGCGAGGATCTCGGCCCCAATCTGGTCTCCATCGTCGACGAGGAGACCGGCGAGGCGATCGAACTGGAATTTGTCGACGCGCTGGAATACAACGGCGTTGTGTATCGCGCGTTCTTCCCCGTGGTCGAGGACGGCAAGGAGCCGGACGAGGACGATTTCGGTCTTATCATTTTAAAAGCGGAAGATGTCGACGGCGAGGAAATGCTCGTCGAGATTGCGGACGAGGACGAGCTGTACGCCGTGTACGATCAGTTCATGGAGCAGCTTCTGGAGGATGAGGACGACTGATCCCCGTTTCCGGCGGGGCCTTCGGTCAGGTTGTGTAAGGATGGGACGGTCAGGCAGATGGATGCGGTCAAGGGCGTTTTGAGTACCATAGGCGGAGTTCTCGGCCCGATCTTCAGCGTGGCGGGGAAGATTTTTCTCCTCGTCGGCGGCGTTTTGGAAAAATCCAGCGTCGTGATCTTCCTTCTGGGCTTCTTCGGGCTTCTGTTCGCGTTCCTCTGGTTTCTGCTGCGGTATCTGGACAAGAAGCGCCTGGCGCTGCCCGCCTTTTTGTTCAGCCTGTTCTTCCTGATCTTCCTCAGCGGCAATCTCCTTTTGATCACGCGCGACATGAAGGAAAAGGCCGCCGAGGCGGAAGCCGCGGAGACCCAGATCGAATCCTCCGCGATCGTCGGCGGAGAGTCCGCCGTATAGCCCGGTTCAAAAGCGAAATACCCTGCGTGGTTCGTGATAGCGTTTTTCTTATAACCCACATTTCGTTATAAGGGATGCCGGATCGGATGGCGGTTTGCAGGCCTCCCGGCTGCATTTTTGCGCGGCTGGATGTTGGAAGCAGTAATGCCGGACGGAGGCGACCCACCTGTCCTCTAGGGTGCAGGTTATAACGGGCGCTACACGGCCAACGCGGGGTATGCCTGAAATTGTTTTCCCGCGGCGTGCCCGGTTCTCCGAAAATCACATAACTGGCTGTAACGTAGTGCTTCGCGCACGGGCTGAATGTTGATTCCGCCGTGCCGGGGCGCTTTTATTTTCAAGACTCAACCGAATCTAATCTAAGGAGGAGCGCATTATGACACTGGTAACCAACGGAAGGCTGATTACCCGGGACGCGGACGCCAGAGGCTACTACGAGCACGGCGCCGTCGCCTACGAGGGGACGAGGATCGTCGAGGTCGGCGAGGAGGCGGCGCTGCGGGCAAAGTATCCGCGCGCGGAGGTAATCGACGCGAAGGGCGGCGTCATCATGCCCGCCTTCATCAACGCGCACACGCATATTTACTCCGCCCTCGCCCGCGGCCTTTCGATCAAGGGCAACAACCCGACGAATTTCTATGAGGTGCTGGACGGGACCTGGTGGGCGATCGACCGCCACCTGTATATGGACGGCACGAAGGCAAGCGCCGACGCGCTGTATCTCGACTGCATCAAGCAGGGCGTGACGACGATCTTCGACCACCACGCCTCCTACGGCGAGATCCCCGGCACGCTCCACACCATCGCGGAGAGCGCGAAGGAATTCGGCATCCGCTCGTGCCTGTGCTATGAGGTCAGCGACCGCGACGGCGAGGAGAAATGCTTGCAGGCGATCCGGGAGAACGCCGACTGGATCAGCGAGTGCGAAAAGGAGAAGGACCCCATGCTCGCGGCGATGTTCGGCGGCCACGCGCTGTTCACCATTTCCGACAAGACCTTCGACCGCATGGTCGAGGCGAACAACGGGCGCACGGGCTACCACATCCACGTCAGCGAGGGCATGAACGACGTCTACGACAGCCTGCAGAATTACGGCCGCCGTCCGGTGCAGCGCCTGCAGGATCACGGCATCCTCGGCGAAAAGACCATCCTCGGCCACTGCATCCACGTCAACAGCGCGGAGATCGAGCTGATCAAAAGCACGAACACGATGGTCGTCAACAACCCGGAGAGCAACATGGGCAACGCCGTGGGCATCTGCCCGGTGCTGCCGCTCTACAAGGCGGGCATTCTGCTCGGCATGGGAACCGACGCGTACACGAATGACATGCTGGAATCCCTCAAGGTCGCGCTCTGCTCCCAGCGCTCGAACGCGTGCCTGCCGAACGTGGGCTGGTGCGAGGTGACGGACATGCTCTTCAAGAACAACGCGAAGATCGGCGCGAGGTACTTCCCCGATCCGCTCGGCGTCCTCAAGCCCGGCGCGGCGGCGGATATCATCGTGATGGACTATAAGCCCTTCACGCCGTTCTCCGACGCCAATATCGACGGCCACATGATCTTCGGCATGACGGGCCGCCAGTGCCAGACGACGATCGCCAACGGCAAGGTGCTGATGCGCGACCGCGAGCTGGTCGGCGTCGACGAGGAGGCGGTCAACGCGCGGATTCTCGAAGCGGCGAAAAAGCTCTGGGGCGAGCTGAACCACGAGACCTACTGAGTAAGACGCACGGTTTGGAAGGAGGTTCCGAATATGTCTGAAAAAATGTATCCCATCCCCTTTGCGTCCCTGATGAACTGGGTCGTCGCCGAATACGCCGCCACGGGCGACGTCTTCGGCGTCCACAAGGCGTATCGCGCCGGCGGCAAGACGCTGCCGATCTTCGGAGAACGCATCGAAACGCCCTTCGGCCCCGCCGCCGGCCCCAACAGCCAGCTCGCGCAGAACATCATCGCCGCCTACTTTGCCGGCGCGCGCTTTTTCGAGGTCAAGACCGTGCAGAAGATGGACGGCGCCGAGCTTGCCGCCTGCGTGCCGCGCCCGTGCATCCTCGCCATGGACGAGGGCTACAATCAGGAGTGGTCCACGGAGCTGACCGTGCCGCAGGCGCAGGACGAATACATCAAGGCGTGGTGCGCTTTGAAGGTGATTTCCAAGGTCTACGGCCTCGGCGACCCGGACGGGTTCGTGTTCAATATGTCCGTCGGCTACGACCTCGATGGCATCAAGGGCGAGAAGGTCAACAGCTATATCGACAACATGATGGACGCGTCCAAAACGCCGCAGTTTATCGAGTGCAAGCGCGTTTTGAAGGAGCTTTTCCCCGCCGAGGCGGCGTATATCGACGCCATCTCCCCGCGCGTCAGCCGCTCCGTCACGGTCTCGACGCTGCACGGATGTCCTCCGCAGGAGATCGAGCGCATCGCGTCGTATCTGCTCTCGGAGAAGCATCTGCACACCTTCGTCAAATGCAACCCGACGATCCTCGGCTACAAGACCGCGCGCACGATCCTCGACTCCATGGGTTACGACTACATTGTGTTCGACGAGCACCACTTCAACGAGGATCTCCAATGGGAGGACGCCGTGCCGATGTTCGCGCGGCTGCAAAAGCTGGCGGACGAAAAGGGCCTTGAATTCGGGCTCAAGCTCTCCAACACCTTCCCCGTGGACACCACCCGCGGCGAGCTGCCGGGCAGCGAGATGTACATGTCCGGCAGGAGCCTCTTCCCGCTGACGATCGAGATGTGCAGCCGCATTTCCCGCGCGTTCGGCGGCAGAATGCGCATCTCCTTCGCCGGCGGCGCGGAGTTCTTCAACTGCGACAAGCTCTTTTCCGCGGGTATCTGGCCGATCACCGTCGCCACGACGATCCTCAAGCCCGGCGGTTATAACCGGCTGCGCCAGATGGTCGAAAAGGTTGAGCCGCTGCCCTATCGCGCCTTCTGCGGCACCGACTCCGCCGCGCTCTCCGACCTTGCCGCGGCGGCGCGGACGGACCTCCACCACCGCAAGCCCATCAAGCCCCTGCCCTCGCGCAAGAGCAAGGAGCAGGTGCCCTGGCTCGACTGCTTCCTCGCCCCCTGCGCGGGCGGCTGCCCCATCGAGCAGGACATTCCCGAGTATCTTGAGCTGTGCCGCAAGGGCCTTTACGGCCCCGCGCTCAAGCTCATCACCGAGAAGAACGCCCTGCCGTTCATCACCGGTACGATCTGCGCCCACCGCTGTCAGAACAAATGCTCGCGCAGCTTCTACGACGAGAGCGTCCACATCCGCGACACGAAGCTCCTCGCCGCCAAAAACGGCTACGCCGCCCTGATGGCGTCCATCAAGAAGCCCGCACGGGTCTCCGGCAAAAAGGCGGCGATCGTCGGCGGCGGGCCGACCGGCATCGCCGCGGCGTACTTCCTCGGCCGCGCCGGCGTCGAGACCACGATCTTCGAGCGCGAGGAAAAGCTCGGCGGCGTGCCTCGCTATGTCATTCCCGCCTTCCGCATCAGCGACGAGGCGATCGACAAGGATATCGCCCTGATGGAGCGCTACGGCGTCGAGGTCAGATGCGGCGCGCCCGCCCCGTCCGTGGAAGAGCTGAAAAAGCAGGGCTACACCCATATCCTGCTGGCGACGGGCGCGTGGAAGCCCGGCAGGCTTGACATCGAGGGCAACGTCGCCGGCGTCATCCAATGGATGAAGGAGATGAAAACGCAGGTCAAGCCGTCGCTCTCCGGCAGCGTGGTCGTCGTCGGCGCGGGCAACACCGCCATGGACGCCGCGCGCGTCGCCAAGCGCGCGGGCGCGCGCAGCGCGATCCTCTACCGCCGCACCAGGAAGGAGATGCCCGCCGACGAGCATGAGCTGCGCCTCGCCCTGGACGAAGGCGTGGAGTTCTACGAGCTTGCCGCGCCGGTGAAGCAGGCGGACGGACAGCTGACGTGCGAGCGCATGAAGCTCGGCGCGCCCGACGCCTCCGGCCGCCGCAGCCCGGAGCCGACCGGCGAGACGTTCTCCATCCCCTGCGACCTTGTGATCTCCGCCGTCGGCGAGCAGGTCGACAGCGAGCTCATGGCGGCGAACGGGATCGCGCTGGAGCGCAAGGGTCCCGCGTTCCAAACCAACGTCGAGGGCGTTTGGTGCGCCGGCGACGCGCACCGCGGCCCCGCCACCATCGTCGAGGGCATCGCGGACGCCGCGGCGTTCGCCGAGGCGGTCACCGGCAAAAAGCACGCCTACGACATTCCCGAGGAGGCGTACGTCTGCCGCGCCGGCGCGGCGGCAAAAAAGGGCGTGCTCGTCATGGCGGAGGACGCCTGCTGTGAGGGCGAGCGCTGCCTGCAATGCAGGATCATCTGCGAAAACTGCGTCGATTCCTGCCCGAACCGCGCCAACGTGGTCATCCGCCTGCGCGACAACTCCCACCAGATCCTGCACGTCGACAAGATGTGCAACGAGTGCGGCAACTGCACGCAGTTCTGCCCCTACGCCTCCGAGCCGTGCCACGACAAATTCACGCTGTTCCAGACGGCGGAGGACATGGAGGAGAGCAAAAACGCGGGCGTTCTGTTCCTCGCGGACGGCAAGGCGCGCGTGCGGCTGTTCGACGGCGTGAAGGACTACAACCTCTCGGCGAAGGAGACCGGCCTGCCGCCGGCGCTGGAGGAATTCATCCTCACCATCCGCGACAAGTACGCATATCTGTATCAATAACCGCAGTTGTAAAGGGGAGGCGCCTCACGGCGCTTCCCCTTTACATTTCTTGATTTCACTATGGAAATCCGGAAAAAAGTATGCTATGCTGTATTTGTAAAATGATGAGTGAAGGAGTGATCTCCTGTGAAAACCATCCTGCGGGGCGGCTTCGTCGTCACCGGCCACTCGTGCCGCCGCGCCGACGTGCTCATCGACGGCGAGAAGGTCGAGAAGGTCGGGCACGTGCTGCTCGACGCGCCGTCCGACGCCGTCATGGCCGACGTGAAGGACTGTCTGCTCTTCCCCGGCTTTATCGACGCGCACACGCACTTCGACCTCGACGTGGCGGGCACGACCACGGCGGACGACTTTGCCAGCGGCACGCGCGCGGCGATCCGCGGCGGCACGACCACCGTCATCGACTTTGCCTGCCCCAACAAGGGCGAGACGCTCGCCCACGGGCTTCAGCTCTGGCATAAGAAGTCCGACGGCAAGTGCTGGTGCGACTACGGCTATCACATGACCATCGACGACTGGAACGACGGCATTGAGCGCGCGCTGGACGATATGTTTGCCGCGGGGATCACCTCGTTCAAGATGTACCTCACCTACCCCGCGATGATGCTGCCGGACGAAGACATTTACCGCGCGCTCAAGGCGCTGAAAAGCCGCGGCGGCGTCTGCGGCTTCCACTGCGAGAACGCCGGCGTGATCGACGCGCGGATCGCGGAGCTGAAGGCGGCGGGCCACGGGGCGGACGTCTCCTCCCATCCGCTCGCGCGCCCCGATTATCTGGAGGCGGAAGCGGTGGGCCGCGTGCTGCGCATCGCGCAGGCGGCGAACGCGCCGGTCATCCTCGTCCACACGACGAACCGCGAGGCGCTGCGCGAGATCGCGGAGGCGCGCCGCCGCGGACAGACCGTATACGTCGAAACCTGCCCTCAG